>DDTA01000013.1 GCA_002344285.1 Myxococcales bacterium UBA2376 | reverse complement strand
CATCAGCTGCATGCCGACGCAGATCCCGAGGAACGGGCGGCCGCGGCGGCGCACGCTTTCCTCCAGCGCCTCGATCATGCCGGGGACAGCGGCGAGGCCACGCTTGCAGTCGGCATAGGCGCCGACGCCCGGCAGCACGACGCGGTCGGCGCTCTCGACGTCCTCGGCGCGGGCGCTGACGACGATCGTCGCGTCGGCCTCACCCTCGCGGGCCGCACGCTCGAACGCCTTGGCCGCGGAATGGAGATTGCCGGAGCCGTAATCGATAATGACGACGCGTTGCATGGACCGGTCTTGCTTCAGGACTTCAGAGCGAATTTTGCGCGCAGGCGCTGCGCGAGGTCGTGGACGGCGCGGTGGAAGCGGCCGACGAGCTCGCCGCCGGCGCGCGCCCAGGCCACGCCGGGCACGGCGTGGAAGCTGACGCCGTCGATCCAGGTGAGCGCGCGCCAGACGTGACCGTCGTCCTGCACGTACGCGGCGCCGTCGCGCGTGCGCACGAGGCGCGGCGTCGTCAGGCCGCGGGCCGCGAGGTGGGTTGTCACCGCGTCGATGTCGAGGTTCACGTCGGCGCCGAACACCGGATGGACGCGCTGGAGCACGGCGACCGGCGCGCCGCCCGCGTGCACCGCGAACGTCGCGTTGATGAGGCCGCCCGTGATCGGCGCGAGCTCGGCGTCGCTCCAGCCGTACGCGGCGCGGACAGGCTCGGGCGGGACGATCACGGCGTCTTCGTCGCGGGCGACGGCGCCGGCGGCAGGATGTCGAGCAGGTCGACGTCGAAGACGAGCATGCCTTTCGGCGCGCCCGGCGCGTTCTCGTAGGCGAGCTCGACGGGGACCCACAGGCGCGCCTTCGAGCCGATGGTCATCGTCCCGAGCCCGTCGGCCAGGCCGACGAGCGAGCGATCGAGCGCCATCACCGCGGCCTCGCCGCGCACGATCGAGCTGTCGAAGAGGCGGCCGTCGGTCGTCCAGCCGGTGTAGTGCACCTTCACGCGATCCCTGGGCGCCGGCGTCGCCGTGCCGGTGCCCGCCTTCAGCTGCTTGTAGAAGACGCCCCTGGTCGTCTTCCTGGCGTCGGCGGGCGGCGCCGCGACGTCCTTCGGCACCGGGGGCGGCGGCGTCATCGCGCGCACCGCGAGCAGCTCGACCTCGTACGTCAGCGTGCCGCTGGCGAGCGGCGGCATCACGTCGATCTGCGACTCCGGCACCCACACCCGGGCGACGTCGCCGACCACCATCGTGCGCAGCACCTCCTCGATCGCCGGCGGCTTGCGGAACACGAACGTCTGCTCCGGTTGCTTGGTCACGACCGTCGAGTCGACGAGACGTCCCGACGCCGTCCACACGGAGTACTTGATCGTGACGAGGTCGTGGAACCGCGGCTTCGCCTTGCCGGTGCCGCGGGACACGTGCTCGTACGGCGCACCGGACGCCGTCCGCGACGCGTTCGCGGGCGGCGCGCCGACGTTGGGCGGCGTCGGCGGGCCGGCCTCGATGTCGACGAGCTCGACCTCGTAGATCGTGGTCTCGGGCGCCGCTTCGGGAGTGCCCATGTAGCCGAGCTCGGGCGGGATCCACATCATCGCCCGCTCGCCCTGCTTCATCGACACGACGGCGGCGGCGAAGCCGGGCGCGAGCCGCGCGAGCGACTGCTGCACCGGCCGCTTGCGCACGGTCGTGGTGACGAAGGTCTCGCCCGAGCTCCGCCACCCGGTGAAGTTGAGGCTGACGGTGTCGTTGCGCTGCGGGTGCGGGCCGGTGCCGGGCGCCAGCCGCTTGATGTGGATGACGGCGGTCGGGCCGCCCTCGACGCCGGTGATCGTCTCGGCGTCGGGCGGCGGCGAGGTGACCGGTAGCGGCGGCTGGATCTGCGGCGGGCGCTGCGGGTCGCGCGCGCCGCCGGCGTTCGGCTTCGCGACCGCGGCCGGGGCGGCGTCGCGGTCCTTGCCCTTGCCCTTGCCCTTGCCCTCGTCCTTGCCCTGGCACGCGGCGGCCAGGACGACGACGCCGAGGACGAGCGCGGTCCGTCGCATCACGCCGCCCACGCCTCGCGCGTCAGGTTGCGGATCCCGGTCTCCGTCACCACGACGTCATCCTCGATGCGCACGCCGCCGAACGGACGCAGCGCCTCGATCGCCTTCCAGTCGAGGAGCGGCGCGCGGTCGTCGGCGGCGAGCGGCGCGAGGAGCCCGTCGATCACGTAGCAGCCGGGCTCGATGGTGAAGACCTGGCCGACCTCGATCACGCTGGTGTTGCGCAGGAACGGGTTCTCGGGGCGGGGCGGGCGCGGCTTCAGGCCGACGTCATGGACCTGGACGCCGAGGGAATGCCCGAGGCCGTGCGGGAAGAGCGCGCGGGTCACGCCGCGCGCGACGAGGGCCTCGGCCGAGCCGGTCCCGATCCGCAGCTCGACGAGCAGCGCCGCGAGCAGCTCGTGGGCGCGATCGTGCAGCGCCTCGTACTCCAGGCCGGGGCGGATCATCGCGCAGATCGCCCGCTGCAGCCGGTCGACGCCGTCGACGAGCGCGGTGAAGAGCGACGCGCCGGCGCCGGTGCCGCGCACCCAGGTGCGCGTGATGTCGCTGCCGTACCCGAGGCAGGAAGCGCCGGCGTCGACGAGCAGCGAGTCGGTGTCGGTGGCCGGCGCGGCCTTGGCGTAGTGCATGTGGTGGAGCACCGCCGCGTGCGCGCCGCGCGCGACGATGTTCTTGTACGGTGTGTCGATAGCGTCCTGATCGCTCGCCGCGAGGTAGACGAGGTGGAGCGCCAGCTCCGACGGCGCGTCGGCGGCGAAGCGGTCGGCGGCGGCGCGGTGCCCGCGGACCGCGCGGCGCGACGCCTCGGCGAGGCATTCGAGCTCGTACGGCGTCTTTCGCGTGCGCGTCGCGTGAAGCGAGGCGACCACGTCGGGCGGGTTGACGGGGCCAGGTGCGGCGAACGGCAGCTCGTTCGACGCGATCACGGCGACGCGGCCGGCCGGCAGGTGCGCGGCGGTGTCCGCGGCGGTGCGCACCTCGGTCACCTCGAAGCCGGACCAGAAGTGGTCGGACTCCGCGGCCGGCGGCGTCTCCCAGAAGTCGTCCGAGACCACGCGGATCAAGCGGGGGCGTGCGCCGGCGCTCACCACCAGGACGGCGTCGGCCTCGGGCAAGGGCAGCCAGTGCGTGAAGGTGGGCGTCGTGACCATCGGCTGGTGCTGATCGTCGAAGCGGTTCCTCAGCGCCGGCGCGCCCGCCGACACGACGAGGGCGTCGAGCCCGTGGCGCGCGAGGACGGCGTCGTGGGCGGCCGAGAGCGTGGCCAGGTGGTCGCGGTACAGCGTGGCAAGCTCTGGAAGCATTCGCGAGGGGAGGTTAGCAGCCCTCCTAGCGGGGTGATGGTGTAACGGCGGGGAACCCGCTACCGTCATCGCGTCATGGCGGCGCAAGCCGAGGACGACGCGATCGTCGAGCCCGTCGCGACCGGTCGTACGAGCGGGCTCACCGCGGTCGACCGGGCGCGGCACGGCGACGCCGAGTCCGTGCGGCTGCTCCTCGTCGCGGCCGACGCGTGCGTGAACGACACCGTCGATGTGCTCGGGTACTCGGTGGTCGGCGCGGCGCCCGAGGAGCTCCTGGCCGAGCTCGCCGCCCGCCACTTCCACGCCGTCGTCCTCGATCTCGACGGGCTCGGCGCCTCGGCCGAGCGCGTGATGGAGGCGTTGACGCGCGCGGCGCCGGCGACCCCGGTCCTCGTCGTCGAGACCGCCGCCGACGAGCTGCGCTCGCGCGCCTGGCTCGAGCACGGCGCCGACGATCACATCGCCCGCGCGGTGCTCTCGCCCGCGGTGCTGCGCCGGTCGGTCGAAGGCGCGGTCGCGCGCAGCCGCGCGCGCGAGCTACGCCGTCGCCTCGAGCACGCGGACCGGCTGGCGGCGATCGGCACCCTGGCGGCCGGCGTCGCCCACGAGGTGAACAACCCGGCGGCGTACGTGCTGATGAACCTCAAGACGTGCCGCGAGCACATCGCCGAGCTGCGGCGTGAGGTCGGCCTCGGCGGTGGCCCCAGCGAGCTGTTCGACGAGATCGACGAGATGCTCGACGACAACCTGCGCGGCGTCGAGCGGATCGTGGCGATCGTGCAGTCGCTGCGCAGCTACGCGCGCACCGAGCCCGACGAGATCGTCGCCGTCGATCTGGCGGCGGTGTGCAAGGACGCGCACGCGCTCATCGGGAACCAGCTGCGGCATCGCGCCGTGCTGCGGGTCGAGCTGGCGCCGGTGCCGGCGATCGCCGCCGACCCGCGCAAGCTGAGCCAGGTCGTCGTCAACCTGCTGGTGAACGCCGCCGACGCGTGCGAGGCGGGCAAGGAGGACGGGCGCGAGCCCGAGATCGTCCTGCGCTGCCGCGCGCGCGACGGTCGGGTCGAGCTGACCGTGAGCGACACCGGCGTCGGGATCCCGGCGGCGCACCGGGCGCGGATCTACGATCCGTTCTTCACCACCAAGCCGCGGGGCAGCGGCTCCGGGCTCGGGCTGGCGATCGTGCGCGACATCGTCGAGCGTTTCGGCGGGCGGATCTCGGTGGAGAGCACCGACGGGCGCGGCACCACGTTCGCGATCGCGTTCCCGGTGGACGACCGCCGGCGCGATGTGCGGCCGGCGCCGCCGATCACGACGGCGCCGACGCGCGGCAGCGTGCTCATCATCGACGACGAGGTCCCGCTGACCAGCGCGCTGCGGCGCCAGCTGCGGGCGCATCACGACGTCACGGTGATCAACGACGGCGCCGCCGGGCTGGCCGCGGTGCTGCGCCACGACTACGACGTCGTCCTGTGCGACATCATGATGCCGGGCACCGACGGGCTCGTCGTGCTCGAGACCTTGCGCCGCAACCGGCCGGAGGTCGTGCCGCGGCTCGTGCTGATGACGGCCGGCGTGTGCGCCGACCCGATGCGCGAGCGGGTGCTCTCGGCCGGTGGCCAGCTCCTCGACAAGCCGGTCCCGCTCGAGACCCTGCTCGCGATCATCGACGCGGTCAGACAGAGGCGGCGCGCGCCTGCGTCCCCGTGAGCTGCTCGGGCTTGCGCAGCGCCTTCGGCGAGAGGAACGCGATGCGGCGGATGAGCGCGTCGACGACGCGCGTGGGCGTGATCGCGAGGAGCGCGAAGACGAGGCTGCCGTACCACGGCGCGACGTAGCGCGCGGCCGGGCGCCGCCGCTTGATCGCCTTGTGGATGGCGCGGGCGACGACGTTCGGGCCGACCGCGGTCGCCATCATGCGGCGCTCGAGCTGCTTGGCGCGGGAGATGGCGGCGCCGTAGACGGTGTCCTGGTACTGGTTCACCGGCGCCATGGAGGTCTCGGCGAAGTTGGTGTGGATCGCGCCCGGCTCGACGAGGACGACGTCGATGCCGAAGGCGCGCAGCTCGTAACGGAGGGCGTCGGAGAGCGACTCGAGCGCGTACTTCGTCGAGTTGTAGGCGCCCATGAACGGGAACGTGATCTTGCCGCCCATGCTCGAGATGTTGACGACGCGGCCGGCGCCGCGCTCGCGCATGCGCGGGACGAAGGCGCGGGTGACGGCCATGACGCCGAAGACGTTGGTGTCGTACTGGCGGCGGAGGTCGGCGTCCGAGATCTCGGTGAGCGGGCCGATGAGGCCGAAGCCGGCGTTGTTGACGAGCGCGTCGACGCCGCGCCCGCTGGTGAGGCGGTCGACCTCGGCGACGGCGGCGGCGATCGACGCCGGGTCGGTGACGTCGAGGAGCGCGGTGTCGAGGCGCGTGCCCGGCGGCGTCTCGGCGCGGAGCTTGTCGAGCTCGCTCGCGCGGCGGCCGGTCGCGATCACGTGGTAGCCGGCGCGCGCCAGGTGGAGCGCGGTCTCGCGGCCGATGCCGGCGGTGGCGCCGGTGATGAGGACAGTCTTGGCGGGCGTGGTCGACATGGGTTCTCCTGGGTCACGATGGGAATGAATGTTCATTCCGAGACTGAGAAAAGAACTGCAAACATGCGGGGTTGGCGCATGATTCAGACGCGGATGGCTTCCCAGACGCACTGCTCGGCGGTGTTCCACGCCGGGTCGTCCAGGACGAGGCCGCACTCGGTGGAGCGGCGCACGAGACCGATGAAGGCACCCATCACGATGCCGACGAGCAGCATGGGATCGACGGCGCGGATGTCGCCGCGCGCCTGGGCCTGCGCGATGAAGCCCGTGCCGAACTGCGTGATGCGCTCCTCGAGCGACCTGGATTCGTCGTCGAGGTACGACTGGTGGTTGTGCAGCTCGAGGAAGGCGAAGCCGAGCGGCTCCTCCTTCGCGTAGGCGGCCATGCGGCGCCACAGCGTGCCGAACTGCTCGCGCGCCGACGCTGCGAGCGGGAAGTCGCGCAGGATGCGGGCGAGGAGCACCGACTTCTGGCGCTGGTAGAGCGCGTTGACCAGCGCTTCCTTGGAAGCGAAGTAGCGGTAGATCGTGCCGGCGCCGACGCCGGCGCGCTCGGCGACCTCCGGCACGGCGGTGCCGTGGAAGCCGCGCTCGACGAACAGCTCGAGCGCGGCCTGGAGGATCGCCTCGCGCTTGTCGGCGCCGCGCTCGGTCGTCGGGGCGGGGCGACGAACGGTGGAGGGTTCCTGAGCGCGGGCGCGGGGGCTCATGGCGGGACCAGGAATGAATATTCATTCCGCTGGCGAAACGCAAGGGCTCTCTTCGACGTATCTCACAACCAGCTATGATTGCTCATGAATATCGGTCGTTGCGCCAGGGATAGGCGGTGTTCGAGTAGCCGCGCTCCTCCCAGAAGCCGAGCCTGTCCTCGCGCATGAGCTCGATGCGCTTGACCCACTTGGCGCCCTTCCACGCGTACAGCTGCGGCGTGATCACGCGGCATGGACCGCCGTGCTCGACCGGCAGCGGCGCGCCGTCGACGGTGTGGGCGAGCAGCACGTCCGGCTTGAGCGCTTCCTCGAGCGGCAGGTTGACGGTGTAGCCGTCGTGCCCGTGGCACATGAGGAAGCGCGCGTCGTCCTCGGGCTCGGCGAGCGCGAGCACGTCGCCGAGGCGCACGCCGCGCCAGCGCAGGTTCATCTTCGACCACTTGGTGACGCAGTGGAAATCGCTCGTGTCCTCGAGCTGCTCGAGCGCGAGGAGATCGTCCCACGCCAGCGCGAGCGGTCTCTTCACCGCGCCGTCCACGGCGAGCGACCAGCGCGACGTCGGGATCTCGGGCTTCACGCCGAGGTCGAGCACGGGCCACTTCCTCGTCTCGTACTGATCGGGCGGGAGCTGCGGCATCCCGTGGCGGTTCGTGGGGCCCGTGCCCATCGGCTCGCCGTCGGCGAGCGACGGCGTCGCCTCCATCCGGCCCTTCCACCGCTCGCGCAGCTTCATCCTCGCCTCGACGATCCGGGCGAGCTTGTCGTCGTCGTCAGCCATCGGTGGGCACAGTATGCTGGATCCGTGCGCCTCGTGGTCGCCGCGCTCGTGATCACGCTCGCCGCTCCGGCGGCGGCGCAGCCGCGCGACGCCTGTGCGCCCGGGACGCGCTGGCGCGGCCACACGATCGACCTCGACCTGAAGGGCGCGTCGCTCCACGACGTCTTCCGCCTCCTCTCCGACGTGGGCCGCATCAACATCGTCGTCGGCGACGACGTGAAGGGCGCCGTCACGCTCCGCCTCGAGCGCGTGCCCTGGGATCAGGCGCTCTGCACCATCGCCCGCACCAAGCACCTCCGTATCCAGGCCGACGGCAACGTCTACCTCGCCACCTCCCGCTGATCACTCGCGTTTCTTGGGGACGGTGTCAACTTTGACAACTTTCGGCCGGAGGCCGAAAAGTTGTCAAAGTTGACACCGTCCCCAAATGGAACGTGTTCTAGCGGCTCGCGCCGGTCCGCTTCTCGGCGGCGGCGCGGGTGCGGGACATGGCCCAGGAGCAGATGGGGCAGGTGGTGATGACGTGGCCGCGGGCGGGGCAGTACATGCGGCCGAAGTAGATGATCTGGAGGTGGAGGCGGTTCCACTGGTCGCGAGGGAAGAGGCGCTTGAGGTCGGCCTCGGTGGTCTCGACGTTCTTGCCCGAGGAGAGGCCCCAGCGCGCGGCGAGGCGATGGATGTGGGTGTCGACGGGGAAGGCGGGCACGCCGAAGGCCTGGACCATGACGACGCTCGCGGTCTTGTGGCCGACGCCGGGGAGGGACTCGAGCGCGTCGAAGTCGGCAGGGACCTGGCCGCCGTGCTGATCGACGAGCTGCTGGGCGAGGGCGCGCAGGTTCCTGGCCTTGGTGGGGGCGAGGCCGCACGTGCGGATGTACGTGAGGATCTGGGCGGGCGTGAGCCGGGCCATCGCGCGCGCGTCGGGAGCACGGGCGAAGAGCGCAGGCGTGACGATGTTGACGCGCGCGTCGGTGGTCTGCGCCGAGAGTACGACGGCGACGAGGAGCTGGAACGCGTCCTGGTGCTCGAGCGGGATGCCCGGCGCGGGGAAGAGGTCGCCGAGGATGTCGGCGATGCGCGTGGCCTTGTCAGTCTTCGTCGTCATCTCGCTCGGGACCGGTGGGCTCGGGCTGAACGGGGGGGCCGCCAAGGCTGGTGAGCAGGCTCTGCGCCTGCGGGTTGGCCTCGACCGCGAGGCCGGCAACGAGCGCGGTCTTCGCGCGCTCGGGCTCGTTGCGGCGGAGGTGGAGCTCGGCCTCGGCGAAGAAGGAGCGGCCGCGCTTCGGCGCCGACCGCTGCGCGACCTGGAAGTGAGCGAGGGCGGCGTCGAGCTTGCCCGCGTCCAGGTCCTGTCGGCCGAGATGGTAGTGCGCGTACTCCGACGAAGGATCGACCTCGAGCAGGCCGAGGTACGCGCGGCGCGCGTCCTCTTGGTCGCCGAGGCGGCGCGACGAGCCGGCCCAGTAGCGGTAGTAGTCGTCGGCGACATCGGACGTGGCGTGGACCGCGATGGGGACGAGCGCGGCGACCACGAACGCCCAGGCGAGGCGCGGACCGCGGCTGCGTTCGCCGGAGAGGAGCGCCACGGCGGCGCCGATCGCGACGATCGCCGTCACGACCACGAGCGCCGCGCCGAGCGGCAGCGGCACGATCACGAAGGCGGCAACGACCGCGGCGAGCGCCGCCGGCCACGCGGCGTGACGCAGGAAGGGCGGCACCTCGACGCGCAGGCGCGGCGCGAGCCACGCCGCCGGCCGCGCGAAGAGCACGTCGGGGAGGAGCAGGAGGTACACCGCGATCATCAGGTACGAGAAGAGGCCGATCTCGAGGCCGATCGTCTCGATGCCGACGTGGAGCCCGACGCCGACGGCGAAGCCGGGGAGCCAGAGCTTGCGGATCCACAGGGCGGCGGCGAGGAAGAGCTCGGCGGCGACGATCATCACCGCCGCGCGATCGAAGCCGATCGACTCGATCAGGTCGCGAGCCCAGCCGTCTCGGACCTGGATGTAGAGCGCGGTGCCGTCGAGCCAGAGCGGCGTCATCTTGGCGATCGCCGCCCACAGGTAGACGATCGCGCACTGCACGAGGGCGAGCCGGATCGCCCAGCTGGTGACGGTGCGCGGCGCAGCCGGCGACGCGCCTCGGGGCAGCGGATCGGGCGCCCGCGGCGCGAAGCACAGGATCACGAGGAGCAGCCACATGAGGTAGTGGTGCTGGTACGAGTCGAGCTGGCTCGAGAAGTACGCCCAGCCGTAGAGCACGGTGGCGAGCGGCAGCGCGACGCGCACCAGCGCGCCCTGCGCGACGAGCGCGAACAGGAGACACAGCGCGGCGTGGACGAACGTGATGCTCGCGCGGCCGGGCTCGGGCAACGGCAGCCAGCCGAAGTGCGGCACGTTGAAGCCGCCGGCGCCGTAGCGCGGCGCGTGCGGCAGCTGGAGGAACGCGTCGACGGCCATGAGGCCGAAGAAGACGAAGCGGAAGACGACCAGCTTGGCCCAGGGGAGCTCGAGCCAGAAACGCCCGCGCGGCTCGCCGACCAGACGCGCGGGTGGGAGCGGCCGCGGCGGCGGGGCGGCGGCGGGCGCGGCGGCCTCCGGGCTCGCGTCCGGCTTCGCGGTCGAGGTCGTCGCCGAGGTCGTCGTCGACTTCGACGGCTTCGCGCCCTTGCCTCTCCTGGGATGCGCGCGCTTCGCCATTCACAGCTCCGGGATCTCGCAGAGGTCGAAGCCTCCCAGGTAGTAGGCGGGCCCGCGCAGCCACGCGGCGCGCGACATGCCGGGCGGCGTGGGCGCCAGGCTCGCGCGCGCGACGATCGGCCGGCACGCGAGGCGCGCGACGACCGGCTTGCCGTCGTGCTTGCGGCACAGGTGCGCGCCCATCGCCTCGACGACGACGCGGCGGCCGCGCACCGCGATCTCACCCCACGCCGGATGGAACTCGCGGCCGGTCGCGACCGGCTGACCGTCGACGGTGAAGGCGACCTCGCACTGCACCATGCGCGTCGGCGAGAACATCCGCCACGCCCAGCGCTCGTCGTGCTCGTCGAGGCGGACCGTGTAGTAGTGCAGCGGCAGGAGCAGCTGCACCGCGACGAAGGCGACGATGAACCCGTTGGGCCAGCGCTTCAGCCAGGCGACGAGAGAGAAGGAGCTCGAGGTGGTCACAGCGGCAACGACGCCTGCGGCATCGGTGCCGCCAGGCGCGGTGGCGCATGATACGTCAGGTCGGCGTCGACGCGCGCGCCCGGCTCGAGCGGCGCGCGGATCACGACCTCGCTCGACTCGAGCGACGCGATGGGCACGCCGTCGCGGTAGAGGACGGCGTTGCCGAGCACGGCGGGCACGCGCGCGCCCGGCGACAGGATGCCGGCGAGGTTGAGCGGATCGGTGGCGGCGACCCGGCAGAGCTCCGGCGACACCGGTGGGTTGCGGTGACCGCGCAGCTCGTCGAGCGCCTCGGGCAGCGCGAACTGCTCGCCGACGAAGCCGTGGACGAAGCGTCCGCCGCGGATCTCACCGCGGGCCTCGAGGCGGCGCAGCGCCATCGCGAGCTCGCGCCACGGCGGCAGGGCCGACTCGCGCGCGAGCAGATCGCGGAACACGACGCCGTAGCGGGCCAGGAGCTGCCGCGCCGACTTCTCGGCGTCGACGTGCTCCGCGCGCGGCGCGCCGAGGAGCGACCAGCGCCCCGCCGCCGTCGGCAGCGTGCGTAGCGCGCGCGTCGGGCGGGCGCGGTCCTTGCCGCGCGCGCGGCGCACGGCCTCGCGCCACGCGTGCACGGCCGGCATGGCCGCGTCGGCCGCCGCCAGCGACCGCGGACGATCGAAGCGCGTCGCGCTCTCGCCGCGACGGCGATCGACGAGCACGCGCAGGCTCGCGAAGCCATCGGCCGACGCCAGCCCCGCGCCGACCAGCTCCCAGAGGGCGTCCTCGACGGCGTCGGGCGTCAGCGCGCCCGCGTCGACGAGATCCGACAGGAACGCGGCGCCACCGGCGCGCAGCTGCTCGGCGATCGCGGCGGCCTCGGGCGAGAGCTCCGGTGGGGGCAGCTCGCGCAGCGCGGTGGGCGCCCGCAGCCACGAGGCGTCGGCGCGGCGGAAGATGGCCATGGGTGCGGCGCGCGACGGGGCACCTGTCCGGGCGCGCGCACCATCCGCCTCCCCCGCGCCCGTGCCCGTGCCCGTGCCCGTGCCGGTCGCCGACTTCCTCGGCGACAGCCGGCACCACGCCA
This sequence comes from Myxococcales bacterium UBA2376, assembly GCA_002344285.1. GTDB lineage: Bacteria > Myxococcota_A > Polyangia > Haliangiales > Haliangiaceae > UBA2376. The sequence continues at coordinate 28,713 of DDTA01000013.1, read as the reverse complement.
CCTCGCCGCCGAGGCACATCTGATCGAGCCAGCTCGGATCGTAGCCGTGCAGGCGCGCCGGCAGCACCTCGCGCTCCCAGGCCCCGGCCGCGGTCTCGAAGCCGCCGAGCTGATCGAGCACGCGCGACAGGCCGTCGGCGCCGATGAGCTGCGAGCCGCGCGCGACCCGCTGCCAGCGCAAGAGGAAGCGCATGAGCGTGGCCGCGTCCACCGGCTCGATCTCGCGGCGCAGCCTCGCCAGCGTGAGGCGGTGGATGCGCGCCAGGATGCGGCGATTGCACCACTCGACGCGCTGGATCAGGTCGTCGCTGCCGTCGCCGCCCGTGGCTGCACGCGCCGCCGGCACCGTCGTCGCCGGCGCGAAGCGCCCGCCGTTCGTGCTCTGCGACGTGAACGAGCCGCGCAGGATGTCGCCGTCGGCCTCGAGCGCGAGGAGCGCCTCGACCACGAGCTGCGGCGGCAACCCGAGGTGGTCGGCGAGGGCGGCCGCCGTGCGCGGGCCCGACGTGTCGAGCTGCGCCGCGACGATCTTGCGCATCGCGTGCTCGGGCTCGAGCGCCTGCGACCACGCCGGCGTCTCGAGCGGCGGCTCGGCGACGGCGTCGGCCGGGAGGACGGCGCGCACCGCGGCCAGGCGCTCGGTCGCGACCCAGGCGGCGCCGGTGGCCCACGTGAGCCGCGTGGCGCGGCCGGCGGCGGCGAGATCGGCGAGCCAGCGCCGCAGGTCCTTCGACTCGGGCTCGCTGGCGCTCGCCCTTCGCTCGGGACGAGCGGCGAGCGCGCCCGCATCCGGCCACATCCATTGCGTGAGCAGCAGATCGTGCAGCTCGTCCGCGTCGCGCATCACGGGCGCGACCTCCGCCTCGGCGGCGGCGATGGCTTCGGGCGCGAGCGCGCCGGTGGTCTCGGCGAGCTCGGGCGGCAGCCCGCGGCGGACGCTCACCGCGCGCGTGCGCCGCTCCTCGAGCGGCGCGTCGTCGAGGAACGCGTACGGGTTGGCGTTCAGGAGCTCGTGGCACAGGGGCGAGGGCTCGACCGTGTCGCGCGCCATCACCTCGATCTCTCCCGTCTCCAGCGACCGGCACAGCGCGGTGAGCCCCTCGCTGTCCATCGCCTCGACGAGGCAGTCGCGGATCGTCTCGAACACCAGCGGGTGGTCGGGGATCTCGCGATCACCCGGGATGTTCTCGAGGCACGCCTGCGCCTGCGGGAACACGACCGACAGCAGATCCGCGGCGCGCATGCGCACGAGGTGCGGCGCCACCTTCTTGCCGCCGTGCCGGCGCGCCACCGTCAGCGCGCGCGTGACGTTCCACCGCCACCGCACCTCGAACATCGGCGCGTCGAGGAGCGCCTGCACCAGCACCGGCTCGGCTTGCTGCGACGGCAGGAAGCCGAACACGCTCTCGAGCGGGAAGCTGTGGGGCTGGCCGAGCGAGATGACGATGCCGTCGTCGGTCGCCGCCGCCTGCAGCTCGAAGTCGAACGAGCGGCAGAAGCGCTTGCGCAGCGCCAGGCCCCACGCGCGGTTCACGCGGCCGCCGAGCGGCGCGTGCAGGACGAGCTGCATCCCGCCGCCCTCGTCGAAGAACCGCTCGGCGATGAGGAGATCCTTGCGCGGCAGCGCCCCCAGCGCCGCCCGGCCGGCGGCCAGGTACGCGACGAGCTGCTCGGCGGCGCCCGGGCTCATCGACGTCTCCGCCACCAGCCACGCCGCGATCGCGCTCCACGGCTCGCCGGCGACGAAGCGCGCGTCGAGCTCCTTGCGCAGGTCCGAGACCTCGTCGGACAGCTCGCGCGTCCGCGCCGGCGCCTCGCCGAACCAGAAGGGGATCGACGGCGGCTGACCGCGCGCGTCCTCGACGAACACGCGGCCGGTCTCGATGCGGTGGATCTTCCAGGCGGTGTTGCCGAGCAGGAAGACGTCGCCGGCCATCGAGTCGATCGCGAAGTCCTCGTCGACCTCGCCGACGCGCGTGCCGCTCGGGTGTTCGACCACGGCGTAGTTGGCGTTGTCCGGGATCGCGCCGCCCGACGTGATCGCGAGCAGCCGCGCGCCGCGCCGCGCCTTCAGCCGCGCGCCGACGCGGTCGCGGTGGACGAGCTGGCCGATGCGCCGCCGCTCCGACACGCCCTCGGACAGCATGACCAGGAGCTCGTCGAAGCGCGCGCGGGTGAGCGCCGCGTACGGCCGCGCGCTCGTCACCAGCGCGAAGAGCTCGTCCTCGCCGATGCCGTCCGCTCCCGTCGCCGCGCAGGTCGCCACCATCTGCTGCGCCAGGATGTCGAGCGGCGCGTCGCGCAGCTGCACCTCGTCGAGGTTGCCGCGGCGCACGCCGCGCACGAGCGCCGCGCACTCGACGAGCTGATCGCGGGTGAGCGCGAACAGGCGCCCCTTGGGGGTCAGGCCGAGGGAGTGGCCGCTGCGGCCGACGCGCTGGAGGAACGTGGCCAGCGAGCGCGGCGAGCCGAGCTGGACGACGAGATCGACCGCGCCCACGTCGATGCCGAGCTCGAGCGACGCCGTCGCCACCGCGCAGCGCACCGCGCCCGACTTGAGCCGCTCCTCGGCGCGCAGCCGCAGCTCGCGCGACATGGAGCCGTGGTGGGCGGCGACCTGGTCCTCCCCGAGCCGCTCCTCGAGCTGGTGGGCGACACGCTCGACGAGCCGCCGCGTGTTGACGAACACGAGCGTCGTCCTGTGCTGGCTCACCAGCTCGGCGATGCGGTCGTACACGCGGCCGAGCTGGTCGAGCGAGGCGACGGCGCCGAGCTCGTCGTCGGTGATCTCGATGGCGAGGTCGACGTCGCGCCGGTGGCCGGCGTCGACGATCACCGGCGGCGGGCGCCGCGTGCCCACCAGGAGCGACGCGACGCGCTCGATCGGGCGCTGTGTCGCCGACAGCCCGACGCGCACCGGCGCGCGCCCGGTCTCGGCGCGCACCAGGCGGTCGAGGCGCTCGAGCGAGAGCGCCAGGTGCGCGCCGCGCTTGTCGCCGGCGAGCGCGTGGATCTCGTCGACGATGACGGTGCCCACGCGCGCCATCGCCCGCTGCCCGCGCTCGGACGTGAGGAGGATGTAGAGCGACTCCGGCGTGGTGACCAGGATGTGCGGCGGCCGTCTGGCCATCTTCTCGCGCTCGCTGCCCGGCGTGTCGCCGGTGCGCACCGCGATGCGAATGTCCGGAAGCCGGACACCATCACGCGCGGCGCGCTCGGTGATCTCGCGCAGCGGGACCTCGAGGTTGCGGGTCACGTCGTTCGACAGCGCCTTGAGCGGCGAGACGTAGAGCACCGCCGTCGCGTCCGCGAGCCGACCGTCCGGCGCGTCGAGGCCGGCGCGGACCAGCGCGTCGAGGCACGCGAGGAACGCCGCGAGCGTCTTGCCCGAGCCGGTCGGTGCCGCGATGAGCGTGTCCTTGCCCTCGGCGATCGCCGGCCAGCCCGCCTCCTGCGGCGCGGTCGGCGCGCCCAGCTTCTCCCGGAACCACCCCGCCACCAGCGGGTGGAAGCGATCGAGGACGCTAGGCGTGACGTCGCCCGGACACTGCACATCCATACAGTAGTCGCGGTCGCCCGCCCGGATCAACTGCCCGTGCGATCTCCCGCGTAGTGGTAGCGGATCTGCGCGTCGTCGTAGCGATGGGCGCGGCCCACGGGGCACGCGTCGCGCACGCCGAGCCACAGCTGCCACCGCTCGCGCAGCTCGGCCTGACCCTGCGGTGGGCCGGCGGCGAGCGCGCGCTCGAGCGCCGGCCCGCATCCGGTCGCGCAGTCGCACGGCGCCGCGATCGGCGGCACCGGATCCGGACCGTCGACGTCGATCACGACCGCGGCGCGCAGCGCGATCCACGGCCCGAACACCGGGTGCACGCACAGGTGGCTGGGCGCGAGCCACGCCAGCCCGGCGACGTGCGCGAGCCGCTGCAGCGCCACCCGCCGCGGCGGCGGCTCGGGCGCGAACCTCAGCTCCGCGCGGGGCCGCGGCGACCAGGGCGCGAGCGCCGCCTCGACGGCCTCGGTCACCACGCGCGTGACGTGCGCGTCGACCGGATCGTCGTCTCCCCGCGCGACGGCGTCGCGCACGTGCGGCCACAGCGCGCGCGAGTTGCCGAGGACGACGACGAGCGCGCGCGGCCGACCGACGTCGGGCAACCGGTAGTCCGCCGGCACGACCGCGTCGTAGTCGGCCTGCGCGCACGCCGCGCACAGATCGACGCCACCCGCGGCGCACCGTCGCGCGATCTCCGCCGCGATCACCTGGTACACCGCCGAGCTCACTGCGTTCGCGCCGCCGCCGCGGCGAGCTGGTCGTCGCTCCGCGCGCTCGCCCACACCCGCACCTCGTCCATCGCGCCGGTGAGCGGGTCGTTGGCGCCCGCCGGCGTGCAGTCCTGCCCGACGTTGACGCCGTCGAGGCCCGTCGTCGGGGCCGGCACCTGCCGGTTCACCGTCCCGAACAGCGCGCCGTCGACGTGGATGCGGAACGTCAGGCTGTCGAACACGCACGCGACGTGGGTCCACGTGTTCATCGCGATCGTCGGTCCGCTCACCGTGCTGCCGCTCAGCGTGCAGTACGGGCGCATGTTGCTGCCGAGCCACATGCCCCACTGGCCGTTGTTGTCCATGATCCCGGCGCGGTTGCCGGGCGTCTCCGCGACGAGGACGAACGCCTCCATCGTGAGCGCGGTCGTGACGTCGAGCGCCGGGCTCTCCGCGGCGTGGAGGTCACTCGTGCTCGAGAGCTGCACCGCCGCGCCGACGCGCCCCGGCCCGAAGCCGAGGTTCGCGGCGCGGTCGACGACGACGCCGGCGCCGGCCTCGTCGATCGCGCCCTCCTCGAACGTCAGGCAGAGTCGCAGGTCCGGGTCCTCGCGATCGCAGAACGGGCGGGCGGTCACGTCGGCGTCGATCCCCGCCGGTGCGTCGACGGCGACGTCGGCGTCGGGGTCGTCGTCGCCCCCGCCCCCGCCCGCGGGCGAGAAACCGCACGTCGCGAGCCCCAGGGCCAGGGTCGCTTTGACGGCGACCCCGAGACCTGCTCGAATGATCCTCGTGCGCTCCGCGGTGATCACGATCGCATTGGCCCTGTGCGTTCCCGCCAGCGTACCTGGTTGCGGCGGCGAGAACTACAGCGCCATCGACGATCCGCGCGGTGAGGTGAACGGGAGGTCGTTCGAGTTCGTGAGCACCAAGCCCGACGGCACCGAGTGGACGTTCCGCATCCGCGGCAACTCGATGTGGGTCGGCTTCGTCGAGAAGACCAAGTCGGGAGAGCTCGGCGCGATCCAGCTCTCGACCAAGGAGCGCAAGAAGCTCTGGGAGCTCATCGACATGGTCGACGTCGGCGGCCGCAAGAAGGGCAAGCCCGACGAGGAGCACGGGACCGTCATCATGCGCATGCGCGAGGTCGACGAGGGCGAGCACGAGGCGCGCACCGTGCACGTGTCGCGCCGCACCGAGGACGAGGACGTGATCGCGCTCGCCAACTACATGATCGACCTCGTCGAGAAGCACAAGAAGGTCTCGCCCGCGTTCTGACCATGCCGGCGCGCTTGCACCACGACCTCGTCACGGATCCAGGCGGCGCCGCGCCGCGCGCGTGGGCGCTGTTCACCCACGGCATCTACGGCAGCGGCGGCAACTGGCGCGCCATCGCGCGTCAGGTCGTGACCCGGCGGCCCGAGTGGGGCGTCGTGCTCGTCGATCTGCGCCAGCACGGGCGCTCCGAGCCCGGCGACCCGCCGCACACGGTGGCGGCCTGCGCCGCCGACCTGGTCGCGCTCGTCGACGAGCTCGGCCGCGGAGGCCGCCTGATCCGCGTGCTCCTCGGCCACAGCTTCGGCGGCAAGGTCGTCCTCGCCGCGCGCGCGCACGTCGAGCCGGCGCAGACCTGGGTGCTCGACTCGACGCCGAGCGCCCGCCCGGACCACTGGGAGGCGTCCTCCAACTCGGTGCGCGAGGTGTGGGAGTCGATGCGCGCGCTCGACCGCACGTGGACGCGGCGCGACGACTTCGTGGCGGCGATGGTCGAGCGTGGCCACACCACGGTGCTCGCGCAGTGGGTCGCGATGAACCTCGAATCCGACGGCAGCGGCGGCTACCGCTTGCGCCTCGATCTCGACGCCGTGCGGGCGCTCCTCGTCGACTACTACGCGGCGGACCTGTGGCCGGCCGTCGCCGGCGACGCCACGCCCGGCGAGGTGTGGATGGTCGTCGCCGAGCATTCGGGCGCCGTCTCGCCGGACGACCGCGCGCGCCTGGCGTCGCTCGAGGGCGCGCGCGTCCACACGCGCACGCTCGATGCCGGGCACTGGCTCAACGTCGACGCCCCCGCCGCCGTCGTCGACCTGCTCGCCGACGAGCTCCCGAACCGTTCGCCCTGAACGGGCGACGCGAGTCGAAGGGCGCGCTCGTCACCCCTCGGTCGCGCCCGCCGTGTCGTCCTCGGTGGCGAGCGCGTCGGGCGACGGCATCGCCCGCGGCTTCACCGGCTGGGGCGGCAGCAGCTCCGGCTCGGTGTCGACGCTCATCGACATGAAGATCGCGGCGTCGAGCTTGCGGAAGCCGCGCTTGCGGTACCACTGCAGCGCGTGCTCGTTGTTCTCGGCGACCTCGAGCACGATGTGCGACAGGCCTCGCACCTTGGCCAGGTGCTCGAGCTGCTGCATCACGAACGAGCCGACGCCGCGTCCGTTCCAGTCGGGGTGGACGGCGAGCTCCTCGACGAAGAGCGGCTCCATCTTGCGCCGCTCGAAGTAGTTCTCGTTGATCCAGTTGTCCTTGCCCAGCACCTCGTGCGCGCACTCGGCGTAGGCGACGATCGCGCCGTCGACCTCGAACACGAGCTGCTCGACGCCCTCCTCGTCGTACGTGCGCATGAAGCGCTTCATCGAGCGCGGCCGCTGGTACTCGACCGTCTCCAGGTTGACCTTGGCGAACGAGAGCTTGAGGAACTCCCACACCCGGTTGAGGTCGCGGCGATGGATGCGCCGGACGGTGACGACCGGGTCGTCGGGCTTCGCGCGCTTCTTGCCGGCGCCGTCGCGCTTCTTGCCGGCGCCGTCGCGCTTGCCGCGCGCGGGCTTCTTGGCAACCGCGGGCTTCTTCGTCACGCGGCGCTTGGGGACACCCATATGCGCCGCATCCTAACCGATCGCCGGGTCAGGAGCCGACGCGGGCCACCAGGGCGGTCGCCTGCTCGACGAAGGCGTCGCGGTGGAAGCGCTCGAACTCGGTCCACGTCGTGAACGTCCGCGGGTCGGCGACCCGGTCGACGAAGATCGTGCCGTCCAGGTGGTCGACCTCGTGCTGGTACGTGCCGGCCTTGAGCCCGTGCACGGTCTCCTCGATCGGCGCGCCGTGTCGGTCCCACGCCGTCACGTGGAGGTGGACGAAGCGCCGCACGGTGCCGCGCAGGTTGGGCACCGACAGGCAGCCCTCGTTGTTCTCGAACGTCTCGTCGCCCACCGGCGTGAGCACCGGGTTGACGAGGATGGTGAGCGGGATCTCCGGCTTGTACGGGTAGCGCGGGTTGTTCCGCACCTCGATCGCGCAGATGCGGATGGGCTCGTAGATCTGGATCGCCGCCAGCCCCGCGCCATTGGCGTCGCGCATGGTCTCGACGAGGTCATCGATGAACTGCTGCATCGCCGGCGACGCCAGCTCGTCGCGCGTCACCTCGCGCGCGCGCTGGCGCAGCACCGGGTGTCCGATCTGGGCGATCTTGCGGATGGCCATGGCGCCAGCATAGCGCCGCGTCCGGTCGTCGCACTCAGTGCAGCATCGCGGTTTCGATCCACGGCGCGATCGCCTCGCCGGCGCGGCTCCCACCGCTGCGGCTCCCACCGCCGCGCGGCTTGCGCGGGCGCGGGGCGCTCGTCTCCGGAAGCTGGCGACGGCGCAGCTCGGTGCAGAGCACGAGGCCGACCGGCGGGTTCTCTCCCTCGACCATCCAGTGCTCGCGCGCGTAGTTGCAGTAGAGGTTGATCTGCCCCGCGTCAGCGGCGGACAGCTTGCCGCGCTTCAGCTCGACGATCACGAGGCATCGCAGGCGGCGGTGGAAGAACAGGAGGTCGATGCGCATCCACGTGTCGTCGATGCGGAGGCGGCGCTGGCGCCCGACGAAGGCGAAGTCACCGCCGAGCTCGAGCAAGAACTCCTGGATCCGATCCACGAGCGCGTCTTCCGCCTCACTCTCGGAGTACTCGTCCTTCAGGTCGAGGAACTCGAGCAGGTACGGCTCCTTGATCGTCTCGGCGAGCGTCACGTGATCGTCCGGCTGCGGACGGCGGCCGCGCTCGAGCACCGCCTCTCGATCCTTGGCCGTGACCGTTCGCTCGAAGAACTGCGTGCTGATCTGCCGCGAGAGCTGTCGCTCGGTCCACCCGCCGCGCAGCGCCTCGGCCTCGTAGAAGCGGCGCGCCTGCTCGCTACGCACGGAGAGGAGTCTGACGTAGTGGGACCAGGGCAGCGGGAACGCCTCACTCGCGCGGCTCAGCAGGTACATATCTGCCGTTAATATCGTTTGTGTCGATCCATGAGATTGGGCCGACAGCGTCGGCACGATCGACGTGTAGGCCAGATAGAAGGCTCGCATCTTCTTCAGCCCTCGGGCGTTGAACCCCCGCCCGAATCGCCGATGAAGATCGGTGCCCAGTCTCTCGATGAGACGTTCTCCGTAGCCCGCCCGCACCGCCCCGCGCTGTTCCTCCTCGACGATTCGTCGACCCACGCTCCAGTACGCCGCCGTCATCGCCGCGTTCACGGCGCGCACCGAATGGCGCTGCGCCGTATCGACGATCTCGGTGACGTCGGTGACCAAGGCGGTGAGATGCTCGACTTCGTCCAGCCGCGCGTCGTGACCTTTCTAGGATTATTCCCCATGTCCCGATACTGGACCAATGGACCGACCTGTTTCAGGGCATTCCGGATTGATTTCGCGCCGCGGCGGGGCGGCGGCTCGACTGGAGTTTCAGATGATCACGGCGACGGGGCGGCCGAGGCGCAGGCCGGCGACGGAGAGCTCCACGGCGTACGCGAGGAGCTCGATGCCGGCGGCGGCGGCCCGGCGCAGGGCGGCGCCGTAGCCCGGATCGATCTCGTCGGCGGGGCGGACGCTCGTGACCCCCGAGCGCGCGACGACGAACAGGAGCACGGCGCGGAAGCCGCGCCGGCGCAGCGCGCGCAGCTCGTCGACGTGGCGGGCGCCGCGGGTGGTGACGGCGTCGGGGAAGGCGGCCGCGCCGGCGCCGCCGTCCATGGTCGCGGTCTTGACCTCGACCCACGCGCGGTCGCGGTTGCGTGAGCCGCGCGCGAGGTGGAAGTCGAGGCGGCTGTCGCCGGTTGCGACCTCCCGCTCGATGGTGTCGTAGCCGCGGAGCTCGGCAATCGCGCCGGTCGCGAGCGCGCCCGCCACGAGCTGGTTGCCGCGCGCGGTGTTGACCGAGACGAGCGCACCACCGCGACCGCCGATCTCCGCGAGCTCCCAGCTCCAGCCCAGCTTGGTCGCGGGCTTGCGCAGGAGCCACACGCGTCCACCCTCGTCGGCGCACGTGCGCATCGAGCCCGGGTTTGGGCAGTGCGCGACCACGGTGTCGCGGCCGATCTGCACGTCGGCGAGGAACCGCTTGTAGCGGCGCACCAGCCGTCCCTCGACGAGCGGCGGATCGAACGTGATCACCGACGCGTCGTACCAGCTCGCACGCGCCGCGTCACGCGCGCGGGCGGTCCGACCGTCGAGGGTCGCGTCGTCGGCGCCGCACCGCCAGAGAGGCTGTGTTAGGCGTGCGCTCGCCTTGCAAACTTCCAACGTCGGCGGCGCCTCAGGCAATGTGCCCGCCAACAGGAGGCCCCCGATGAAGTTCCGTCTCGTGGCTGCGTTCGCTCTCGTTCTTGGTCTTGTCGCGTGTGGTGGTAGCGGTGACGGCGGCGACGACGATGGCGCCGACATCGACGCCCCGATGGGCACGATCGACGCCGCGACGTCGATCGATGCGCCGGCGTCCACCAACTCGCTCGGTACCGTCTGCGATCTCCAGATGCAGAACTGCCCGTCCGGCAACAGCTGCACCGCTGTCCAGGGCGTCGGGAGCCAGACCATGGGGTGGTGCTCGCCGATGTGCATGAACATGAACGCCATCTGCAGCACCGGTTACACCGGCCCGGCCGGCGGAATGCCGGTGTGTGCGTTGACGACGATGCAGGGTCAGCCGCCCAGCCTGTGCGCGATCATCTGCACCGGCAACACCCAGTGCCCGACCGGCTTGACCTGCCAGATGGTGCCCGGTCAGCAGCAGCCGGTCAGCATCTGCGCCCCGCCGGCGTGACCGGCGTAGCGGGTTCTTCGACTCGCCCTCGCTGACGCGCGGGCTCGCTCAGGATGAACGGGCCGCGCTCGGATCGGAGCCGATGGCCTCGGCGAGGGACGTGTAGCCGGCCGCGCGGAGCTTGCGAGAGAGCCCGCGGTGGATGCGGCGCGGCCAGAGCGGGCCGCCGTAGATGAAGCCAGTGTAGCCCTGGACGAGGGTGGCGCCGGCGCGGATGCGCGCCCAGGCGTCGTCCGCGTCGCTGATGCCGCCGGCGGCGACGAGCAGGAGCTTGCCGCCGGTGCGCGCGTGGAGGCGGCGCAGGACGGCGAGCGCGCGCTCGCGTAGCGGCGCGCCCGAGAGGCCGCCGGCGCCGAGCGCGCTGACGGCGTCGGCTGGCGTGGCGAGGCCGGTGCGCGCGATCGTGGTGTTGGTCGCGATGATGCCGTCGAGGCCCAGCTCGATCGCCAGGTCGGCGACCGCGTCGATGTCGTCGTCGGCGAGGTCGGGCGCGATCTTCACCAGCAAGGGCACGCGCCGCGTGGGGCTCGCGCGATCGAGCGTGGCGCGCACGTGCGCGAGCAGCGGGCGCAGCTTGTCGACGGCCTGGAGGTCGCGCAGGCCGGGCGTGTTGGGCGAGCTGACGTTGACGACGAGGTAGTCGGCCAGCGGCGCGAGGCGCTCGGCGGACGCCGCGTAGTCGGCGAGCGCGCCCTCCTCGGCCACGACCTTGGTCTTGCCGATGTTGAGGCCGAGCAGCGGCACCGCGGGGCGCCGCGCCAGGCGAGCGGCGGCGACGTCGGCGCCCTCGTTGTTGAAGCCGAGCCGGTTGATGAGCGCGCGATCCGCGGGCAGGCGGAACATGCGCGGCTTCGGGTTGCCCGGCTGCGGTTGCGCCGTGATCGTGCCGACCTCGATCGCGCCGAAGCCGAGCGCGGCGATCGCCGCCGGGCCCTTGCCGTCCTTGTCGAACCCGGCGGCCAGGCCGAGCGGCGACGGCACGTCGCGGCCGAACACCGTCATGCGCAGCGCCGGGTCACGCGCCGCGCACAGCCAGCGCGTGATCGCCCTGGCGCCGGGGAACCACATCATCGCGCGGAGGAGCGCGAAGCCGACGTGATGCGCGGTCTCCGCGGGCAGGCGCTTGAGCACCAGCCAGAACAGCGCCCGGTAGAGCATCGGGCAGGTTCCTACCATAGTAGTGTGATCCCAGATGACGGCCGACCGCGAGGAGTGGGGCGGCGCGCGGAGCGCGCTCGGGGGTAGCGCCCACGACGAAGCGGTCCGAGCGCGAAGCGCGAGGAGGCCGGAAAGGACAACGATGATGAGGAACCTGCTCGTCGCGTTCGCGATCGCGCTCGCCGGTGCTGTGGTCGGGTGCAAGCCGAAGGAGAGCGGCAAGCCGAAGGTCGCCGTGTCGATCTTCCCGCTCCACGACGTCACGCGCCGCATCGCGGGTGACCGCCTCGACGTCGTCCTCGTCTTGCCGCCCGGCAAGTCCGAGCACGGCTACGACCCGACGCCCAAGGAGATCGCGAAGCTCGAGGGCACCAAGCTCGGCATCGCGGTCGGGCTCGACATGGACGGCTGGGTCGAGGGCATCATGAAGAGCGCCGGCGGCTCGCCGCGCATGGTGCACGTCGGGGCGAAGGTGCCCACGATCCCGATCGACGTCGAGCCGATCGGCGAGGACGAGGAGCACGCCGACGAGCACGGGCACGACGCGCACGAGGGCGAGCACGAGGAGCACGAGGGCGAGCACCACGACGAGCACGACGCGCACGCGAAGAAAGCCGCGCCGGCGCCCCACGACGACCACGGTCACGCCGCCAAGGGCGCGCCCGACCCGCACTTCTGGATGGATCCGCAGCGCATGAGCGCCGCGGTCGACGTCATCGCCGCCGAGCTCACCACGCTCGATCCGGCCGGCAAGGACATCTTCGCGAAGAACGCCGCCGCGGTGAAGGAGTCGCTCGCCAGGCTCGACGCCGACACCGCCGCCCGCGTGAAGACGTGGTCGAAGAAGACGATCGTCACCTTCCACGGCTCGATGAGCTACTACACCACGCGCTACGGCCTGCGCATCGCCGCCGTCGTCGAGCCGCTCGCCGGCAAGGAGCCGACGCCGCAGTACGTCGCCGAGGTGCTGGCCGCCATCAAGCGCGGCCAGGCCGCCGCGCTCTTCTCCGAGCCCCAGCTCGACCGTCGCCCCGCCGAGGTGATCGCCAGCGAGGCCAGGATCCCGCTGGGCGAGCTCGACCCGGTCGGCGGCGTCGCCGGCCGCGACAGCTACGAGACGCTGATCACCTGGAACACCGACCAGCTCGAGAAGGTCTTGAAGTGAGTGATGTCCCCGTCGGTGGCGGCGAGCCGCAGGCGCCGACGCCCGCGTGGGCGACGTCGCTCGAGCGCCGCGAGCACGCGCAGAAGCTCAAGCAGACGCGCCCCGACCCCGGCGCGCCGCGCGTGCTCGACGTCGATCACGTGTCGATCGAGCGCGGCGGGAAGCTCATCGTCGACGACGTCAGCTTCTTCATCCCCAAGGGGGAGTTCGTCTGCCTCTGCGGCCCCAACGGCGCCGGCAAGAGCACGCTGCTCAAGGCGGTGATGGGCCTCCTCGAGCCGACGCGCGGCAAGGTGCGCATCGGGGGCGAGCCGCCCGAGCGCGCGCGCCACAAGGTCGGCTACGTGCCGCAGCGCAAGAGTTACTCGATGGATTTCCCGGCCCGCTCGGTCGAGCTCATCACCGCCGCCGTGCGCGGTCGCTGGCCCGCCCACGTGAAGCCCGAGGAGCGCGAGCGCGCGCGCGCCGTGCTCGCCAAGGTCGGCGGCGAGAAGCTGCTCGACAAGCCGCTCGCCGGCCTCTCGGGTGGCGAGACCCAGCGTGTCTTCCTCGCTCGCGCCCTCGTCACCGAGCCGGCGCTCGTCATCCTCGACGAGCCCACCGCCGGCGTCGACGTCAGCGGCCGCGCCGAGCTGCTCCGGCTCATGGTCGAGATCTCGCGCTCCGACGAGCTCGCCGCCATCCTCGTCACCCACAACCTCGGCGCGGTCGCCCACACCGCGGAGCGTATCGTCTACCTGGAGGCCGGCCGGCTCCTCGGCTGGGGGCTCCCCGACGAGCTCCTCGGCCAGTCGTCGCTCACCGCCCTGGCCTTCGCCGGCACCGATCACGCGCGCCACCGCGACGAGGAATAGGCGAGGACATCATGGACCTCATCACCGAGCCGCTGTCGTTCGCGTTCATGCAGCGCGCGCTGTACGCCGGGCTGGCGGTGTCGGTCGTGTGCGCCGTGATCGGCGTGTTCGTCGTGCAGCGCGGGCTCGCGTTCATCGGCGACGGGCTCGCGCACGCGTGCTTCGGCGGCATCGCGATCGGGCTCTACCTGGGCACCGACGTCGAGAACGCGGTGTGGATGGCCATCCCGTTCACCGTGCTCATCGCGCTGGGCATCGGCTTCGTCCTGCGCAGCTCGCACCTGCGTGGTGACGTCGCCACCGGCGTCTTCTTCTCGTTCTCGTTCGCGCTCGGCATCCTGTTCCTCGGCCTGCGCTCGGCCGCCGCGCGGCCGGTGAACGTCGAGAGCCTGCTCTTCGGCAGCATCCTCGCCGTGTCACCGGAGGTGCTGAACGTCGTGCTCATCGTGTCGGCGACGGCGCTCGTCGTGACCCTCCTCCTCTGGTCCCGGCTCGCCTACGCGATCTTCGACCCCGAGCTCGCCGCCGTGTCGGGCGTGCCCGTGGCCGCGCTCGAGTACCTCCTGCTCGGGCAGACCGCGGTCGTGATCGTCGTCGCGGTGAAGACCGTGGGCATCGTGCTCGTGTCGAGCTTCATCGTCATCCCGGCAGCGGCGGGGCGGATCCTCGGGACCACGCTGGCGCGCGCGACCATGCTGGCGGTGGCGATCGGCGCCGCCGGCGCCGCGTTCGGCCTCGTCGCGAGCTACCACCTCGACGTGCCGACGGGCGCGACCATCATCCTCACGCACTGCGCTTGTTTTGCTGTCGCGCTGGCGCTTTCTCGCCGTTGACCACGTGGAGCGTCTGCGTCGGGAACGCGAAGCCGCCGCTCCGCGACTCCACGATCTCCATGAACTCGAGCAGGATGTCCTGGCGGATGAGCTGGAACTCCCCCCAGTCGGAGGTCTGGAACCAGGCCATCACCTCGATGTCGAGCGACGACGCCCCGAAGCCCTTGAAGCGCACGACGACGGTGTCGGGCCAGATCTTGGGGTGGGCGCGGAGCGTGGCCTCGAGCCGTTCGAGCACGTCGCGCATCTGCGCCGCCGTCGTGCCGTAGAGGAGGCCGATCGTGCACGCGAGGCGGATGCGATCGCGCGCGGTGAAGGACTCGACGCGCTGGTCGGCGAGGTCGCCGTTGGGCACGGTGATGAGCGTGCGATCGAGGGTCCGGACCCGCGTCGAGCGCAGGCCGATCGCCTCGACGGTGCCGACGTGATCTCCGATCTTGACGAAGTCGCCCTCGCGCATCGGCTGATCGACGGCGATCGACATCGTCCCGAACAGGTTCTCGACCGTCTTCTGCGCCGCCAGGGCCAGCGCGAGGCCGCCGATGCCGAGGCCGGCGATCAGGCTCGCCACCGACACGCCGAGCTGGGCGAGCACGATGATGATCGCCAGGAGGACGACCAGCACCTTGAAGACGCGGCTCGCGATCTTGAGCAGCGAGCGGCTGGCCGGGCGCTCCACGGCCCACGGCCGCTTGGCCATCATGCCCACCACCACGTCGATCGCGCGGAAGACGATCCACATGACCAGCGCCGAGGTCGCGACCGCGATCACCGAGTACACGCTGCCGACGCCGCGGGCGTCGATCGGCAGCCACGGCAGGCATGCTCGCAGCGCCTGCACCGCCACCAGGAGGCTCACCGGCGTGGCGACCGCGCCGATCAGGACGTCGTCCCACTCCCACGCGCTGCGGCGCGCCGCGCGCACGATCAGGGGACGCAGGATGGCGAGGGCCAGCCGGCTCGCGATGAACGCGCCGATCACCAGGCCCGCGACCACGACGTAGGGTGAGCGCAGGATCGTGCTCAGGTCATCCATGGGCGGCGTCCTCGCGCGCCTGCGCGCGCAGCGTGGTGAGGAAGCGATCGGCCCAGTCGTGCGACGTCTCGCGCTCGACCTCGGCCAGCATCTGCGCGTGTCGCTCGCGGCGCTCGGCCTCGGACATGGACAGCGCCCGGTGGAGGTCGTCGGCCATGCCTTCGGCGTGGAACGGGTTGGTGAGCACCGCGCTGCGCAGCGTCTCGGCCGCGCCCGCGAAGCGGGACAGCACGAGCGCGCCCGGGCGTTCCGGATCCTGCGCGGCGACGAACTCCTTGGCGACGAGGTTCATGCCGTCGCGCAGGGGCGTCACCAGCGCCACGTCGGCCGCGCGGTAGAGCTGCGAGAGCACGTCGTGCGTGTACGAGCGGTAGAGGTAACGCACCGGCAACCAGTCGGCGTCGCCGAAGCGACCGTTGATGTGCCCGACCAGGTACTCGACCTGCTGGCGCAGCTCGGCGTACTCGGGCACATCGGAGCGCGACGGCACGGAGACCTGCACGAACGTGACGCGGCGGCGCCACTCCGGGTGGCGGTCGAGCAGGTGCTCGAAGGCGGCGAGCCGCTCGGGGACGCCCTTGGAGTAGTCGAGGCGATCGACGCCGAGGACGAGCTTGCGATCCTCGAGCATCGCGCACAGCCCGTCGACCTCGGGTGACGTGGGCCGCGTCGGATCGGGGCGGAACGCGGCCGGTTCGATGCCGATCGGCATCGCCGCGATGCGGGTCGCGCGTCCGGCCGCGTGGGCCGTCCCGTCCCGCGCGTCGACGCCGAGCACGCGCTCGAGCGCGTCGATGAAGTTGTTGGCGTAGCGCTGGGTGTGGAAGCCGACGAGGTCGTACGCGAGCATCGCGCGCAGCAGCTCGCCCGCCCACGGGAACGTCTCGAACAGCTCGGCGGTCGGGAACGGGATGTGGAGGAAGAGGCCGATGGGGCCGGTGTGCGCGCGGTGCCGCATGGCCGCGCCGGTGAGGAGCAGCTGGTAGTCGTGGACCCAGATCGTCGCGTCCGGGGCGGCGAGCTCGCCGGCGAGCCGGGCGAACGTGGCGTTGGCGTCGACGTAGGCGACCCAGTCCTCGTCGGAGTAGCGCACGCGGCCCGGGAAGCCGTGGAAGAGCGGCCAGATCGCGCGATTGCACAGGCCGCCGTAGAAGTGCTCCTGCCAGGCGGCGGGGAAGTCGAAGCATGCGCGCGCCGGGCGCGACGTGGCGTCGACGACCAGCGTGGGCTCGCGCTCGGCGACCTCGCCGCTCCAGCCCAGCCAGACGCCGCCGCGCTTCTCGAGCACCGGCTCGAGCGCCGCGACCAGCCCGCCGACCTGCCGCTGGCGATCGACCGGGCGCGCCGACGGCATGCGGTTCGCGATCACGACGAAGGGCGCGCGTTTGGTCTCGCGCGCACCGGCGTCGATGTCCTCGATCGGCGGCAGCTGGTCGGCGTGCAGGCCGCGCACCGCCGCGAGCCAGTCGAGGAGCTGGTGCGCGCTCGGCACGTCGGCGACGTACACGCGCGCGTGTGAGAGCCGGTCGGGACGACCGACGGCGATCGCCAGATCGCGGTCGGAGAGGGAGCGGAACATGTCCTCGTCGGTGAGGTCGTCACCGAGCGCGAGGAAGTGCGTGTCCGGCAAGCGCTCGCGGGCCCACGCGACCGCGACCCCCTTGTGGCACGCCCGCGGGCGCACCTCGACCATCTCGACGCCTTCGAGTCGCTCGTGATCGGGATGCGTCTCCAGCCACTCCTCGATCGCGACGTCGGCCGCCGCCGTCATCGCGGCGCGCGCCACCGGGGGCACCTGGCGCCAGTGCAGCGCGCACGAGAGCGACTTGCGCTCCACGCGAGCGCCCGCGAACTTGCCGGCGAGATCGCCGAGCTGCGCCGCGATGCCGTCGAGCGCGCGCGGATCGTTCACCCGCGCCGGGCCGCTCCAGGCGGAGCCGTCATGCCGCCACGACGCGTGCTCGGCGAACCACCAGGCCCCGGGGACCTGTCGGCGCAGCGGATCGATGTGGTTGCGCGGGCGTCCGCTGATCACGATGACCTGCACGCCGAGCTCGGTGAGGATGCGCAACCGGCCGGCGACGTCGTCGGTCAGGATCGCCTGCTCCAGCGTGGGCGCGAAGGGGATGAGGGTGCCGTCGAGATCGATCAGGAGCGCGAGCCGCGGCTGGCGTGCCAGGCTGGCCAGGGTGCTCGCGTGATCGTTGAGGGCGGGGGACATCGGGGAGTTCCTCGAGCTTTGGAGCCGGCGGCCCGACCAGCTCGATTCGACCTGCAGCCCATGACTGCACCCACGCTATTTGCCGGGAATCGTAGTGCAATCCGCCGGATAGATCAAGTCCGTTTGACCTCAAACGGTCTTCGCTCGCGCGGATGCGCCGTCGACGCGCGTCCACCCGTGCGACTCGAGCCAGCTCGCCGCTTCGTCGGCGCGCGCCACGTGCACGGCGATCGCCACGGTGTCGTTCGTGCGCAGCTCCGTGCGCCGCACCACGGGCAGCACCTCGCTCCCGCGGGTCAGCGCGATGGGGAGGAGCACGTCGAGCGGCCCCTGGTCGAAGCCCACCGCGCGACCGCCACCGCCGAGCTGCCAGCTCTCGACGCGAAGGTCGCCGTGACGGGCGCGCGCGAGCCAGGTGTGGAGATCGGTCTCGCCCGCGAACAGGACCTCGATGTCGTCGCGCTCGACCATCTCGGCGGTGACGCCGCGATGGTCGCGCTCGAGCGCCACCGCGAGCGAAGGCCCGCGCAGGTCGTGCGCGATGCGCCGCGCGAACAGGTAGTTCACGTGCTCGTTGGGGGTGATCCCCAGCGCGTAGCGCGTCGAGAAGATGCCGGCGTCGACGAGCTTGGCCGGCGAGAGCGCGTCGGTCTCGATCACCGAGAGCCCTTCCTCGCGCGCGGCCGCGCAGGCCTCGGCGCTCGAGTCGATCACGAGCACCTTCACGCCGAGGCGCGTGAGCCGCGCCGCCACCAGTCGCCCCAGCGCGTTGGCGCCGAGCACGAGGAAGCCCACGCGCGCCGGCAGGCGTACGCCCAGCCAGCCCGCCATCGGGCCGGCGCTCAGGCCCTGGAGCGTCACGGTCCCGGCGATCACCAGAAAGACCATCGCGCGCATCTCGGTGCCACCGGCGATGTGGGCCTCGGCGAGATCGACCGCGAAGAGCGACGCGACCGCGGCGGCCACGATGCCGCGCGGCGCCAGCCAGGACAGGTAGAGGGTTTCACGCCAGGTGAGCCCGGAGCCGCGCGTGCTGGCGAGGACACACGCGGGACGGACGACGAGGGCGAGGATCGCGAGCAGCGCCACGCCCTGCCAGCCCAGCGCCACCACGTCGGCGACGCGCACGTCGGCGGCGAGCAGGACGAAGAGGGTCGCCACCACCAGATCGGTGAGCTGCTCCTTGAACTCGGCGACCTCGGCGAGCCGGCCGAAGCCGACGTTGCCGACCACGAGCCCGGCGACGATCGCCGCGGTGATGCCGCTCTCCGGCGTGAGCGCGTCGCTGGCGTGGAAGGTCGCGACCGCGACCGCGAACGCGAGGATGTTCTCCATCCCGTGCGGCACGACGTTGCGCAGGCGGAACAGCGTGATGAGCACGGCGCCGCCAGCGAGGCCGGTGAGCCCGCCGACCCCGAAGCGGAGGAAGATCGAGAGCCCGCCATAGGCGACCTCGCTGTCGGAGCCGGCGAGGGCGATCTCGAGCGCGACGACGGCGATCGTCGCGCCGACGGCGTCGATGAAGATCCCCTCCGCGACCAGGATCGACGCGAGGTGCGGCTGCAGCCGGAGGCGCCGGACCAGCGGGGTCACCACCGTGGGGCCGGTGACGATCACCAGCGTGCCGAACAGGATCGAGAGCCGCCAGTCCCAGTCCATCACGAACCGCGCGGCGACCGCCGCCAGGATCGCCGTGACGATCGCGCCGATGGTCACCAGGCGCCGGATCGGCTTGGCCTGCTGCTGCAGGACCGGGATGCGGAGGTTGAGCCCGCCCTCGAAGAGGACGACGGCCACGGCGAAGCCGACGAACACGCCCAGCGCGCTCCCCAGGAGCGAGGGGCGGATGACGTTGGCGACGTCGGGCCCGAGCACGACGCCGGTGGTCAGGAGCAGGACGATGCCCGGGACGCGCGCGTGGTGGGCGGCGAGCTGCGCGAGGACGCCGGCGAACATCGCGAACGCGAGCGTCAGCGCCGGAAAGTCGAGGGAGGGCGACACCGCGGCCAGTCTACTTGCATGGCCGACCGCGAGGGTGCGATGGATAGCTCGATGAGGACACCTTAGTGGGATTCGTCTTTGCGAGCTGCGCGAGCGACTACGTCGCGCACGTCAAGGAGGACGTGTCGCGCGATCTCCCGGCGCTGCGGCTCGCCTACTCGCGGCCCGGGTTCCTGACCTTCAAGATCGACGACGACGTCCCGCCGGAGGTTCCGCGGCCGTCGCCGTGGGCGCGCGTCTGGGGCAGCTCGCTGGGGCGTGTCCGCCGCCCCGACGACGCGCTCGCGCTCCTGCCCGCCGACGCGCGGCGGCTACACGTCTGGGGGCTCGCGGAGCTGGACGGGGACGAGGCGCCGGTGGCGCAGGCGGAGACCACGCTGCGCGAGGCCGCCCCGGAGCGCTTCGAGGCCGAGCCGCGCGCGCGAGCCGGCGAGCTCGTGGTCGACGTGATCGTCGCTGCCGACGGCGCATGGCTCGTCGGCCTGCACCGCCACGGTCCCGGGCGCTCGCCGTTCCCCGGCGGCGACTTGCCCGTCGAGGTCCCCGCCGACGCGCCGTCACGCGCGTTCGCCAAGATCGAGCAGGCGATCGCGTGGGCCGATCTGCCGGTCGCCGGCGGCCACGTCGCCGTCGAGATCGGCAGCGCGCCCGGCGGCGCCGCGTACGCGCTCGCGCGCCGCGGGGTCTCGGTGTGGGGCGTCGATCCCGGCGCGATGGCGCCGCACGTGCTCGCCTACGTGGGCCCCGGCGGCGCGCGCGTGCACCACGTCCAGGAGACGCTGGCCGGCGTGCGCTGGGAGATGCTGCCTCGCGCGGTCGACTGGCTGCTCCTCGACGTGAACCTGGCGCCGCCGGTCGCGCTCCACGGCTTGACGAGGCTGGTGCCGGCGTGGCGGAAGCGGCTCCGGGGCGCGGTGCTGACGCTCAAGATGAACGACGCGATCGTGCGCCGCGGCGTCGCGACATGGCTCGAGCGCGTCGCCGCGCTCGGGTTCCGCGACGTCCTCGTCACCCACCTGCCCGCCAACCACGCCGAGCTCTGCGTCATCGCGCGACGCTAGCGAGATCCATCACCACGTCGGCCTCGATCTCCTCGGCGACCGCGTCGAGCTGCTCCGCGGGATCGCCGATCCGCGCGTGCACGTAGAACTCGACGTCGGCGGCGTCGCGCGTGCGGAGGGCGTCGCGCAGCACCGCGGCCAGCTCCTGCCGGATCCGCTCCGCATCGCGGTAGCTCTCGTGCGCGTCGAGGACGACGACGAGGTGCAGGACGTGGCCGCGATCGCGGCACGCGAGGTCGGCGGCGCGCGCGAGCGACGAGATGGAGGACCGTCGGACGTCGTATCCCAGGACGATCTGCGAGCTGCTCATGAAGAGCCTCCTCCCGAGGGACACGACAAGATGGGCACGCGGCAAGCGCGCGCGCAAGGTACGGATCGGGTAGGCGCGCGCCCGAGCTAGGTGCCGCGGTCGGCGCGGTCGCGCCACCGCTTGTGGAATTCTGCGGCGGGGACGTTCGCGCCCAGCGGGGGCGGCGGATCGATCTGGATGAAGGCGTCGTCGATCACGCGCCGTGCGCGGACGCGCACCAGGGCCTCGGCGAGCGTCGTGGTGCCGGCGGTGCGGTCGAGGATGTCGCCGGCGGCCTCGACGGCGCGCGCGCTGACCAGGCGATCGTTCTCCGTCGGCTTGCGCACCTCCGCCACCACGAGGCGCGCGAGCGACAGTGGTCCGGCGACCGCGGCGTGCTTCTCGGCGGCAGGGAGGTCGTTGGCCGCGAGCGCCGCCAGCGCGCGCGCCGACGCGGTCGCGCTGCGCGGGGCGTGGTACGGCGGGGGCGAGCGATCGCGCGCGCGTGTCACGGTGGCCGCGAGCTCGGTGTCGCGCTCGGGCACGGTGTTCATCGCGGCCGCGCGCTCCGCCCAGGGCAGCGCCTCGGTGTGGCGCCCGAGCCCGCACAGGGCGACCGCGCGGCCGTGCGCCGCGACCGCGCCGTACGAGGGGTCGACCCCGGCCTCGCGGCCGAGGCGTTGCGCGACCTGCTCGGCCTCCGACCATTGCCCGCTCTGGCACAGGGCGGTGAGGAAGTAGTGCAGGGTGGCCGCGCTCGCCGGTGCGCCCAGCGCCAGCATGGCTCGATACGCGTCGGCGGCGGCCTCGTGATCACCCGCGTACCAGCCGGCGCTCGCGAGGTAGCTCCATTCCTCGACGGTGCCGAACCGATACGATGCGTAGCGGAGCGCGAGCGCCGACTCCGTCCACCGCCCGGCGTTGGCGAGCGCGACGCCGGCGTGGAGGGCGGCGCCGTCGCGATCGACGACGGCCAGGGCGCGCACGCAGTCGCCGACCTTGCCCTGCGCGGCCAGCGCGGCGCCGAGGCGGCGCGCGACGTCGACGTCGCGAGGCGCGCGCGCCTGACACCAGCGCAGGCAACGCTCGGCGGTCGCCCAGTCACCGGCGGCGATCGCCGCGTCGGCCGCGGCGCTGGCCTCGAGGCCGTCGAAGGGCACGCCGGGGAGATCGGGCCCCGGGCACGTGCGCCACGCCTCCTCGAGGCTCGCGATCGAGCCCGCGCGCCACTCGTCGCCGGTGTTGGCGTACGCGGCCGACAGCACGTCGACGCCCTCGGCGCCGCGTCCCAGCGCGAACAGCGCCCGCGCCGCGTTGACCCACGCCACGGCGTTGGTTCCGGGGTTCGCGCGCGCGCAGATCCAGTGCACGTCGAGCGCCGCCGCCGGCGGGAGCACCGCGGCGGCGGTGTCGCTCCACGTGCGGAACGTCGCCCAGTCGTCGGCGGCGACCGCGACCCGGGCGAAGAGCCGCTCGGCCGGCTCGCGCTGGCTGGGATCGGCGCGGAGATCGTGCGCGAGCCGCAGCTCCCACGCGATGCGCTCGTCGCCGCGCAGGAGCGTCCGCACGCGTGGCAGCTCGGCGACCACGCCGGGCAGGTAGCCGCCGAGGCGCGCCTCGAGCTCGAGCGTCCGCTCGATGCGGAGCAGCCATCGCTCGAGCACCTCGTCGGGGGCGGCGCAACCGTCGAGCAGCGCGAGCAGGCCCCGGGCCGCGCGGTCGTTCACGTCCTTGCGCGCGCGCAGGCAGAGGTGCAGCGCCTCGGTCGCGATCTGGCGGTAGGCGCCGGAGAGCACGTTCGCGCCGCCCGCGAGCGCGAGGTGGTGCGCGAGCGCGACGCCGAGGGCGTAGATCGCCGCCGACGCGTGGAGCGCCGCGTCGCGCGCCGGCGGCGGCACGCACGTGAACCACTTCGACGCGAGGCGGTCGGCGGCGGCGAGGGTGGTCTCCGCCGGACGCGCGAGCCGGGCGTCGATCCGCTCGACGACGTCCGCCGGCAACCCGAGCTCGCCGGCGAGGCGCGCGAGCGCGGCGGCGTCGACGGCGCCGACCTCGAGCCTGCCGAGGAGGCCGCCGGCCGCGGTGGCGCCGAAGCCGGGAATGAAGTCGGCGAGGTCGCGCGCCGCCCACCGCGCCAGGGTCGCCGCGCCGCGCGCGACGAGGCGCATCACCGCCGCCGACCAGGCCTCGGCGGCATGGATCGCGCCGAGGCGGAGCCAGCGATTGATCGCCGCCTCGAGCCGGTACTGGCTGCGGCGCAGCTGCGCCGTCTGCACCTGCGCGAGCGCGCCGTCGAGATCGCCGGTGAGCACCAGCGCCATCGCCCCGGCGATCCGCGTCTTGCCGAAGCCGAGCACGCCCACGCGATCGACGCCCGACGCGTGGTGGAACGCGAGCGCCGCCTCGTCCTCGCGCCCGAGCGCGATCAGCGTGTCGACGAGCTGGCGCGCGTCCTCCGGCGACGCCAGCCGCGCGCGCGCGAGCCCGGTGAGCACGCGGCCGAGCTCGCCGCGGTGGAAGCCCTCCCACGCGTAGGCGCGGGCGAACAGCTCGGCATCGTGGTTCCACTCGTGCAACCGCTCCTGTGCCCAGCGGAAGCTGTCGCCGCCCTCGGGATCGAGGAAGTCGGCCATGGTGTCGGTGCCGATGCCGATCGCGTCGTCGAGCCGCCCGACGTCGACGAGCGCGCCCGCGATCAGCATGCCGGCGTGGTACTTCACCGCCCACTCGCCGGGCGCGACGCCACCGCCCTTCCACGCCGCCAGCGCCGCGCTCGCGCGCCGCACGGTCTCGGCGTAGGTCGCGCCCGGCCGCTGGCACTCGCGCAGCGCGCGGATCGCGTCGAGCTCGGCGCCGGGATGGCCGGGGCGCACGGCGAGCGCGCGATCGAACCAGCGCGCGGCCTCCTCGGGGCGGCCGGCCTCGCGGAGCTGCGCGCCGTAGTTGCAGCACGCGCGCGGGTTCGAGGGCAGGAGCATCGCCGCGAGGCCCTGGTGGCGCAGCGACGGGCTCTCCTCGCCGTGGGCGTGATCGAGCTCGTCGCCGTGGATCGCGAGGTGCGGCTTGCCGAACATCGGCGCCGCCTCGGTGATCGCGAGCAGGTCGCGGCGCGACGCACCGGGCTGGCCGAGGTTGGCGAGGATGCGGTTGCGCCGCGCCGCGAGGTGATCGGGATCGAGCGCGAGCATGCGCGCGTCGATCGCGCGCGGATCGCTGCGCGAGAGGTTGTGCAGCGCGCGCAGGAACGCGACGCCGAGGCGCGGGGGCGGCGCCAGGAGCTCCTCGGGGATCGCGGGGTCGGGGTCCTCGTCGGAGGGCGTCGACGCGGCGACCGCGCGCTCGAGGCGCGCGGCGGCGAGGCGTAGATCGCCTTCGTCGAAGTCGGGGAGGGGCGACGCGGGCGGCAGTCGGCGCGCCGCGAGCCACGCCTGGATGCAGGCGCCGATGCGCTCGTCGAGCGTGCCATCGGCGGCCGTCCATTGCTCGTCGGCCGCGTGGGGACGGCGCGAGCGCAGGGTGACGGGCGCGGTGGTCGTGAGGTCGACCTCGAGCCAGAGGACCTCGTCACGCCGCGCGAGGCGGAAGAGCGCGTCGATCGTCGCGGCCGCGTCGGGGTGCTGCGCGTCGAGCAGGCGATCGCTCGCGTCGACGAGCTGCTGATCGTCGAAGTCGAGGACGCTGACGATCGGGTGACGGGCGAGCTGGTCGGCGACGAGCGCGCCGAGCAGCTTCGCGTACGACAGCGGCGGGGCCGCGTCGTCGGGCAAGGTCATCGCCGGGTCGTCGGGCAGCGCGAGTGTCGCGGCCAGGAATGCGACCCGGTGCGGATAGGGTAGCGGCGGCATCTCGACGACCCCGCCGCCAGAGTATCACTCCGGCTGCATGGCGTCGGGTGTGGTGGCAGCGTCGGGTGTGATGGTCGCGTCGGGCGGGTCGGGTGTGTCGGGCGGCGCGTCGGGGTAATAGGCCGCGTCCGGGCAGGGCCCGTCGCCGCACTTCGCCGGGCCGTCGTCGCCCGAGCAGTCGGAGTCGATCCCATCGCCGATCGGATCGGGTGCGCCCGGGTGCACGTCGGGGTTGCCGTCGTTGCAGTCGCAGTAGGGATCCTCGCGAGGATCGCACGGCTCGTCGTAGCAGCCCGGGAACCAGCCATCGCCGTCCCGATCGACGCAGTCGTCGACGACCGACGGTCCACCGTAGCAGGCCATCAGCGTGATGGTCGCGGCCGCCGCGGTCGTGGTGGCGAGCAGGCGGCGGACCCAGCGCCAGCGCCCCGCGGTGGAGGTGGTCAGTGGAGCGTCGCAATGGACACAGCGGGACCGGCTGGCGGGGACCAGGCCGGCGCAGGCAGGGCAGGCGGCGAGAGCCATGGGGGTGGGTCTTGGCAACCCCGATGCCAGCCCGCGATCAGGCGCTACGCGGGTTTGCATCGGGTCAGTCGGCGGCGAGCCTACCCTCCGCGACACCGCTGTCACGCCAGAGGCTTGCGCGAGGGCGACCAGGCCCTTGTGATAGAGTGGAATTGCGCCGGCTTCGCTCAACCCCACGCTTCGAAGCCTGGAACCAGCACCATCACCGAACCGACGACCGAACCTGACAACGCGGAGACCGAGACGTCAATGGGCACGAAGCTCTACGTGGGCAATCTGAATTACAACACGAACGAGGAGTCGCTGCGGGAGTTGTTCGCGAGCAACGGGCGCGAGGTCGCGAGCGTATCCATCATCATGGATCGCGAGACCGGCCGCTCGCGAGGCTTCGCGTTCGTCGAGATGACGACGCCGGAGTTCGCGCAGCAAGCGCTCCGGGAGCTCGACGGCGCCGAGCTCGACGGTCGCAACCTCCGCATCAACGAGGCGCGCGAACGTGAGGCTCGTGGTCCGGGTGGTCCGCGACCGTACGGCGGCCCGCGTCCCGGCGGCTTCGGCGGCGGTGGTGGCGCGGGTGGCGGTGGCTACGGTGGTGGCGGCGGCGGCGGTGGCCGTCCCGGCGGCGGCTACGGTGCGCCCGGCGGTGGTGGTGGTGGCTTCGGCGGCCCACGCCCCGGCGGCTTCGGTGGCGCGCCCCCTCCGGGACCCGGTGCTCCGGGCGCGGCGGATGGCCGGCGTGGTGCCGGTGGCCGTCGCGATCGGGATCGCGATCGCGGGCGCGGCGAAGAGGGTGGCGGCGGTCGCGGCCGTCGGCGTCGCGATGACGATGGTGGCGGCGACGACTGGTGAGCCGCGGTGGCCCCGCCTACTCGGGCGGCGTTCCATCCTCGCCGGCCGCGCCCATCTGCTGGCGTAGGCCGTACTCGGCGTCCCACGGGTGCTCCCCGGGCGCCGGCGTGTACGCGAGCTCGACGCGCGCGAGTCGGCTCCACACCCGCCGGTAGACGTCGACGAGGCGATCGCCCGTGAGCGTCAGGTTCGAGCGATCGCGCTTCGGCGCGTCGAGCTCGAGGCGCAGCGAGTCGTCGCGGTTGAGCGTCGCGCCCGGGCGCAGCGGCCAGTCGCCGACGTAGAGCTCGACGAGGCGACGCGGCGTGGCGAGCAGGCGATCGGGGTGGCGCGGGGGCGGCGCGAGCGCGGCGGCGGCGCGCGCGAAGTCGGTGCCGTCGACGGTGAGCGGGCGATCGGACGCGATGATGGCGAGCAGGCCCCAGCGCCGCGCGTCGTCGCCGCGGACGAGCACGACGGTGGGGAAGACGGCCCGCGTCGTGTCGGCGATGAGCGCGACGTCGGCCTCGGCGACCTGCCACAGCGCGAGCCACTGCACGTGGAGGCCGCCGGGCGCGAGATGGCGGGCGACCTCGCGGTAGTGCTCGACCGTGTAGAGGTAGCCGGCGTGGCTCTCCCAGGGCTTGTGCAGGTCGGTGACGATCACGTCCCAGCGCGCGCGCGCGCCACGCAGCCAGAAGCGCGCGTCGCCGACGTGGATCCGCGTGCGCGGATCGTCGAGCACGCCGCCGTTCCACGCCGCGAACGCGCGCGCGGCGTGGACGACCTCGGGGATGAGCTCGACGACGTCGAGGCGCTCGAGGCGCGGATCGGCGAGCGCGCCGCCGGCGGTGATGCCGGTGGAGAGGCCGAAGAACAGCGCACGCCGCGGCGACGGATGGAGGAGCAGCGGGAGCTGGCCCACGCGCCGCTGGCGCAGATCGCTGTCCGACGACGCGAGGCCATAGTGGATGTTGTGGCGGAGGCGGCGCTCGCCGCGCCGGTCCTCGTGGACCTCGAGCCAGCCGTAGCGGGTCTCCCAGCGCGTGAGCACGCGGTCGCCCTGGCGAGGCTGCGGCACCGGGCGGGCGACGGCGGCGACGATCGCGGCGGCGGCGAGCGCGGTGACGACGATGGCGCGGTGGAGCTTCGCGCGGTGCGCGAGCAGGGCGCCCGTGATCGCGTAGAGCGCGGTGACGAGCGCGAAGCAGTTCCACAGGCCGAGCGCCGGGACCAGGGCGAGCGCGGCGAGGAGCGCGCCGGCGGCGCCGGCGAGGTTGTTGGCGGCGGTGAGGCGTCCGATCGTGTGGCCGGTCTCTCGACCCGACGCGTCGTCGGGGCCGGCGAGGCGCCACGCCAGCGGCAGGAGCATCGCCATCGCGGTCACGGCCGGCGCGACGATGAGGACGGCGAGGCCGAGCGCGGAGACGAGGTAGCCCGCGAAGTCGCCGAACGCGCTGAAGTAGCCGAGGCCCTGCGTCGTCGCCCACAGCGTGATGACGCCGCCGGGGAGGAGGATCGCGGCGACGAGCGCGGCGATCGCGGCGGTGCGGAGCGTGGCGCGGGTGCGGGCGGCGAGCGCGGCGCCGGCGGAGAGGGAGAGGAGGAACGCCGTGACCACCGCGCCGAAGGTGTAGGTCGAGTTGTGGAAGGTGAGGGCGAGCGCGCGCGTGAAGAGGACCTGGGCGATCGCCGAGCCGAGGCCGGAGAGGATCGCGAGGGCGACGCCGAGCGAGGCGTCGCGGGTCGCGGGCGACGAGGGGCGCGCGTCGGCCGGCGTCGGTGCCGGGACGGGCGACGGGCTGGCGCGAGCGGCCGTGACCGCGGCGACCACCGCGGTGACCAGCGCGATCACGACGGCGACGTGGTTCGTGGCCGACACGCCGAGCGAGCCGAGCAGGTAGAAGGTCGCCAGCGCGGTGCCGGCGACGGCGCCGGCGAGGTTGGCGGCGTACGCCCACGACGCGCTCTTGAGCGTGCGCGTGTGCGCGGCGACGAGCGGGATCGTCGTGCCGAGCGCGATCGTCGCCGGCAGGAGCGCGACCAGCGCCACGCCCGCGCGCGCGACGAGCTTGGTCGCCGGACCGGCGTCGTGCAGCGTCTGCGCGAGCGAGGCGGCGCCGGTCAGCTCGAGGAGCGGCGCGAGGGCGAGCGCCCAGAGCGCGGCGATCGCCTCGGCGATGGCGTAGCCGAGGAGCGGGCGGCGCATGCGCACGGCGAGGCGGCCGCCGATCGCCGCGCCGGCGNNAGCGGGCCGAGCTGGCGCGCCCACGCGACCTCGTAGACGAGGCCGCACGCACCGGAGGCGAACAGGAGGCCGGCGGCGAGCGCGGTGCGGTGCAAGGCGTACGAGGGTAGCGTATGGTCCGCGGGCGATGCTCGTTCCCGAGATGCCGGACTGGCTCGAGGCGATGTTCCCGGCGGGGATGCGCCGCTCGATGGTCGATGTCGGCGGTGTGCGCATGCACGTCGCGGAGTGGGGCAGCGGCCCGACGGTGGTGATGCTGCACGGCAACCCGTCGTGGGGTTTCCTGTGGCGCAAGGTCGTCGCCGAGCTCGCGGGCGAGGG
>DDTA01000155.1 GCA_002344285.1 Myxococcales bacterium UBA2376 | reverse complement strand
ACCTGCTGGCGCGCCGCCAGATCGGGCACGGGCGCCAGGTCGGCGGAGACGTCGGGCAGCGCGACCTCGCTCACGTCGAGGTCGGGCCCGGCCGGCTTCGCGGCGGGCCAAAGCTCGGCGAGCCCCGGCAGCTCCTCGCGGCGGGCGGCGAGCGCGCGCAGGTTGTCGTGGATGCAGGCGTACGCGCCCTTCCAGCCGCCGCGCGGCTTGCGCAGCTTGGTCTTGCTGTCCTTCTGATCGGGGAGGACCGGCAGGTACATGCGGGCGCGCGCGCGGGTCAGCGCGACGTACGCGAGCCGCGCATCCTCGGCCTTGCGGTCGTCGCCCGCCCGCGCCTTGGCGTCCTCGTTGTGCCTGGTCGCGATGCGGCGCCGCCCCTCGGCGTCGTGGAACGCGTACAGCGGCTCGCTGCGCTCGGTGAACATCACGAGGCCGGTGACGAACACGACCCACGCCTCGAGGCCCTTGGCGCGGTGCACGGTCATCACCTGCACGGCGTCGCGATCGGTCTCCTGGCGCTGCACGTCGGAGTCGTCGGGCCGCATGATCTTGGCCGCGCGGATCCACGCCCGCAGGCGCGTGACCAGCTCGGGCAGCTCGCACCGGCTGCGCTCGACCTCGGCGTGGAGGTGCTCGAACACGTGGTGGAGGTTGGTCACGACGCGCTCACCGCGACCGGTGGCGAGGGCCCGCTCGGCGACGCGGCTGTCGGCGAGGATCGCGGCGAACAGCCGCGGGTAGTCCATGCGCACGGCGTGGTAGCGCCAGTCGTGGAGGCGCGCGGCCATCACGTGATCGTCGGGGACCTCGAGCGCGCGCCCGAGGTCGTCGGGGTCGACGTCGAAGAAGCAGCTCATCCACGCGCGCAGGCGCGCGGTGCGATCGCGCGGGCGGGCGATCGCGTCGAGCACGTCGGCGACGGCGCGAGCCTCGGCGGTGTCGAACAGGTACTCGGCGCGGGCCAGCGAGCACGGCACGCCGCGCCGGCGGATGGCCTCGGCGACGTCGTAGGCCTCGTCGTTGGTGCGGGTGAGCACGAGGATGTCGGACGCCTTCACCGCGGACGTCGTGCCGCGGCGCCGGCCGGTGATGCGGCGCGACGGATCGTGCAGGAGCCGCACGATCTCGTCGGCGGTGGCCTCGAAGATCGCGCCGCGCACCTCGGCGGCGACGGGCTTCGCGCCGCGATCCTCGAAGGGGAGCAGCGCCAGCGGCTCGACGGGACGGCCGTCGGGCCAGCTCGCCGACACGTCGCCGGCCGCCGTGACCGGGTGGTCGTAGCGGATGTCGCCGGCGAACACCTGCCTCGGATGCTCGAGCAGGCAGTTCACGGCGCACACCATCGGCGCCGTCGAGCGCTGGTTCTGGTCGAGCTGGAGGGTCACGGCGCCGCGACGCCTCAGCTCGCCGGTGGCCTGCAGGTACGTGTGCACGTCGCCGCCGCGGAACGAGTAGATGGCCTGCTTGGGATCGCCGACGACGGTCAGCCCGCGCGCGGCCGACGGGGCCGCCGGCGCCCACACGCGCTGGAAGATCTGCCACTGGAGCGGATCGGTGTCCTGGAACTCGTCGATGAGCGCCCACGGGTGACGCGTCGCGATGCGCCCGGCGAGCGCGGCGCCGCCCGGCCCGTCGAGCGCGGCGGCGGTGAGCCGCAGCATGTCCTGGAAGTCGAGCTGACCCTCGCGCTGCTTGCTGCGATCGGCGCGCGCGATGACCTCCGCGGCGAGCCGGGGGACGAGGATCTCCTCGGCCCTGGCCCCGGGGCGCGGCGGCTCGATCTCGGCGCCCGAGCGATAGACCGCGAGCACCAGGCGGAAGAGCTTGTCGACGGTGTTGCCGTTGTCGCCCAGGTAGGCCCCGAGCAGCGCGGCCTCGTCGGGATCCAGGGCGAAGCGCTCGCGCAAGGCGGCGGTGAAGGCGGCGCGCAGCGCGCCGTCGTCGGGCACCTGCTCCTGCTCGAACGGGCGGCGCGCGGCGAAGGACTCGTCGGCCAGCACGCGGTGGCAGAAGCCGTGGATCGTGCTGATCGGCGCGGCGTCGAAGCCGTCGAGCGCCGCGCGCAGGCGCGCGCGGGCGTCGTCGTCGATCTCCCAGACCTGGTCGGGCGGCGCGTCGGGCGCCGCGAGCTCGACGGGGCCGTGCACCATGGTCGAGAGCAGCCCGCGCACGCGCGCGCGCAGCTCCGCGGTCGCCTTCTCGGTGAAGGTGACGACCAGGATCTGATCGATCGTCGCGCCGGCCCGCACGACGAGGTCGACGACCTTGCGCTCGAGGAAGTACGTCTTGCCCGTGCCGGCCGACGCCTCCACCACGAGCAGCGGCGTCGACGCGTCGCCGAGCGACGCCAGGCGCTTCCAGCGGACGGCGGCGCTCACGACTCCTCCTTCATCCGCTGCTTGAGGGGGCCCAGGCGGCGCCGCGCCATCGCCTCCAGCTCCTCGGGCGGCGGCGGCGCGAGATCGTCGCGCGGCGGCATCGGTCCGTAGCCGAAGGAGCCGGGGTGCTCGTCGCCGGCCGCGCGCGGCGTCGTCGACTTGCCGTCGAGGCTCGCGCTCGACATGTCGATGTGCAGCAGGTAGTCGTGGCCGCGCGAGAGCAGGTCGCCGACCAGGGTCGTCAGGTACGCGCGCGCCTCCGCCGCCGTCCACGGCTCGTGCCGCGCCGCGTGCGCGCCCTCCCGGTCGAGGATGAGGTGCCGGGAGAACGTGTCGAGCCGCCCCGCGGCCGCGAGCGAGACGTGATCGAAGCAGGGACGCAGCTTGTGGCGCCACGACATCTTGCCGGGAACGGCGACGAGCCATCCGGCGCGGCCGGCGCCGTACGGATCGGTGGTGCCGACGAGCTCGACGCGCCGGCGCACGCCCGCGACGTCGACGTCGAGCGCGATCGGCGGCAGCAGCTCGGCGAGCGCGTCGGGCTTGCGGCCGAACCCGAACACGGCCCAGCGCTGACCGCGTCCTCCGAACGCCTCGAGCTCCTCGGCCCAGGTCGTCACCTGCTGGGTCATCGCGTCGCGCGCGGCCTTGCCGAACACGCCGACCGGCGCGGCGCCGGCGAGCGCCAACCGCTCCCAGCTCCGCGCGATCGCGTCGCCGAGCGCCGCCCCGTCGAGGTAGCGCTTGAACGCGGCGCGCGCGACCATCGCGCGCTCGAGCGCGCCCAGCGCGAGGGGCTCCTCGTCGCGCAAGACGAGATCTTCGTCGTCGTCCTGTTCGAGGCGGAGGACCGCCTGCGCCCAGCCCTGGGGCGCCGACTCGAGGAACTTGCGCAGCGCCGAGATGCGCAGGACCAGCGGCGTGTCCGCGGGCGGCGGCGGCAGATCGCGGCCGAGCCCGAGGCCGAGCGCGCGCGCGACCGGCCCCAGGCGCGGTGCAGCGGCCACGCCTCGGCGCAGCTCGCGCGCCGGCGGGATCGAGCGTTCGCCGTCCCGGGCCACGGCCTCGACGGCGGCGCGCACCTGCGCCGCCTCGCGCTCGCGCTCGCGCGTCGGCGCCGCGCTCCGGGTGAGCGCGCGATCGTCGTACGACGTGTCGAAGCGATGGAGCGGGTGCTCGATCCGCATGCGCGCGAACGCGTCCTCGGGGGTGACCCCGAGGTACGGCGCCAGCATCTCGGCCAGCTCGTGGATCACCGCCGACGGGCTACGCGCCTCCCCCGTCACCGGCTCGCGCGCGACGTACGAGAGGTAGAGGCGATCGCGCGCGGCGAGCACCAGCTCGAAGAACGCGTACCGATCGCGCTCGCGCGGGCTCACGTCGCCCTTGCGCCGGTGGCGGCGCAGATCGAGCAGGCCGGGCCGTTCCCCCGCCGGGAAGTGCTCCTCGCCCAGCCCTAGCGCGAACACGATCGGGCTGGGCAGCGGCCGGTGCGGCCCGAGGCGCGCGACGTGGACGCCGTGCGCGAGCGGCTCGCCGCGATCACCGCGCACGCGCCCGAGCCGGCGCAGCGCCAGGGCCTGGATCTCGCGGAAGTCGAGCTCGCGCCCGTCGAGGTCGAGCTCGCCCAGCCCCGACAGCTCGGCGCGCACGCGCGCCAGCTCGGCCTCACCGGCGGCGCCGGGCGCGCCCAGGTACGCGTCGACGAGCGCGTCGAGCACCTCCGCCCACGACGTCAGCGTGCGCCGCTGCGCGCGCAGCCACCGCGCGTCGGCGATGAGCGAGCGCGCGAGCAAGGCGAAGACCGCCGCCGACGGCTGCTCGTCGACGGTGAGCTCGAGCGGCAGGTACGTGCGATCGGCGGTGCGCGCGACCGTGTCGCTGTCGGAGCGCCCCGCCGCCATGAACGCGCCGAGCGCGAGTCGACGCAGGCCCTGCTCCCAGTGGAAGTGATCGGCGTCGTGGAGGTACGTGCCCGCGTGGTCGCCGACATCGGCGCCGTGCACGATGCCGAGATCGTCGGCCCAGCGCACCCAGTCGGCCGGGTCGACGTGCGGATGGCGCGCCTGCACCGCCGGGTGGGTCATCAGCCCGAGGAGCTCGGGGCGACGGAAGGTGCCGAGCGGCAGCTCGAGGAGCAGCGTGGCGGCCTCGGCGACGTGACCGTGCCCGACGGCGGGAACGTCGACGACGTGGAACGGCAGCCCGAGCGCGCCGAAGACGGCGGGGAGCTGGCCGAGGTACGGCTCGGTGGCCCCCGGCGGCAGGAGCACGGCGATCTGGTTGGCGCGCAGCGCGGGATCCTCGGCGAGCAGGCGGACGATCTCGCTGCCGACGATCTCCACCTCACGCGCGATCGAGGGACACGCGAGCACCTGGAGGCCGGGGGACATGCTCGGGTCCTTCGACTCGACCTCGCTCGGGACCGGGGCGCGGACGAGCGTGTCGAACATCCAGCGATCACGCGCCGTGGCGCGCGCCGCGTCGGGCGTGGCGTCGACGAAGCGATCGTCGATGTCGCCCTGCGAGAGCTCGGCGAGCGACGACAGGAAGTCGCGCCCGGGCGCGCCCCAGCGCTCGAGCGCCGGCGGATCGCCGGGGCCGGTCGCGCTGACCGGCGTCCGCAGCGCGTCCCTGGACTCCGCCGCGGCTCCGCGGCGTCGCTCGGGACGAACGGCGCGACGCTGGACGTCACCCCAGTACTCGGCGCACGGCGACATCGCCAGCACGTGCACGTCGCGCACCTCGGCGAGGTACGCGAGCGTGTCGAGGTACGCGCGCGGCAGGTACGAGAAGCCGATCGCGAAGATGGGGGGGCCGGCCGGCGCCGCCAGGCCCGCGCGGCGTCGGGCGCTCGCCAGCCGCGGCGTGGGCACGAACCCCGCGAAGCGTTCGTGCGCCGCGCGCCAGAGGCGCGCCTGCCACACCGCCATCGCCTCGTCGACGTCGCCGGTGTCGACGGCGTCGCCCCGCTCCCACGCGTCGAGCCAGTCGGGACGGGAGAGCGCGTACTGCCAGTACCGATCGGCGATCTGCGCGGCGAGCTGCACGCGCCGCCGGCTCGGCCCGTCGGGATCCGTGGCCAGGTACGCCCGTGGCTCCGACATCACCGCCTCGCCCAGCAGCAGCTCGTCGGCGAGCGCCGACGCCAGCACCACCTCGAGCCGCGGCTTGTCGAGCGCGCGCAGCGCGTCGGTCGCGAGGGTCCGGGCGACCAGATCGTCGAGGAAGTGGCGCTGGTAGCCGGCGGCGATGCCGTTGGCGCTCGCGACCGCGTACTGGACCCAGCGCGCGACCACGCGATTGTCGACGGCGACCAGCGGCGGCGAGAACGGGTCGGCGACGGCCGCGAGCGCCTCGGCCAGGGCGGCCGCCAGCTCCTCGAACCGGTTGCTCTCGACGACACGCAGCATCGACCGAAGGCCGACGCTACCACCTACCTCCGACGAGGAAGTATCGTCGGGGCGTGGCACGCCGACCCCACCTCTTCGCCGTCGCGCTGTGCGCGTGTGGCCCGCTGGCGCGCCCCGCGCCCGGAGGCGCGCCGGCGCCCGCTCCGGAGTCATCCACCGATGGAGAGATCGTCGAGCGGGCCCCGTGTCCGTTCCCGGGCGACGTCGCCGCGTTCACGGCCGAGGTCGAGGACTACCTCACCGAGGACCTGACGCTGGCGGGCCTCGACGCGGAGCTCGCCGCGCGCCCGATCGTCACGCTGTTCCCGCCGTCGGATCACGCGCGCCTCGTCGACGCGGCCGGCGCCGGGCGCTGCGAGCGCGTCGTCTACCGCTCCGGCGAGCTGCGCGTCGTCGGCTTCGTGCTACGACCTCCCGGTCCCGCGCCGCGCGACGGACACCCGGTCATCCTCTGGCTGCGCGGCGGCAACCGCGAGTTCGGCAGGATCGGTCCGTATCACCTCGCGCAGATGCTCGACCTCGCCGACGCGGGGTTCGTCATCGTCGCCACGCAGTACCGCGGCGTCGACGGTGGGGACGGCGCGGACGAGCTCGCCGGCCGCGACGTCGCCGACGTGCACGCGCTCGTGCCGCTCGCGCGCGGCCTGCCCGACGTGGACGCGACCCGGCTCTTCCTCCTAGGCAACTCGCGCGGCGCGATCAGCGGCCTGGTCGCGATGCGCCAGGGGTTGCCGGTCCGCGCGGCGGCCTTCCGCGGCGGCGTCTACGATCTCGAGCGCGCCGTGCGCGAACGACCCGACCTCGAGCCGGTCTATGGCGAGCTCATCCCCGAGTGGACGTCGGACCGCGCGGGCGCGCTGCGCCGGCGCTCGGCGATCCGCTGGCTCGGCAGCTTGCACGCGCCGATCCTGCTCCTCCACGGGCGCCAGGACTGGCGCGTCTCGCTCGACAGCGCGCTGGCGTTCCACCTGGCGCTCGACCAGACCGACCTCGAGCACGCGCTCGTCATCTACGAGCGCGACGAGCACCAGCTCGCGTTCCACCGCCGCGCGTGGCTGGCCGAGGCGACGAGCTGGTTTCGTCGTCACGGCGCCTTCGCCGGCGCACCCACCCCACCAGCACCGGCAGGAGCCACCACGCCAGCGCCGCCCACGCGATGATCCGGATCACCGTGCCGCCGGCGCGGGCATAGAACGCGAGCGCGCGCGGCTGGAGCTCGACGTCGGCGAGGAGCGTCTCCGGCGGCCCGCCGTCAGGGCGGATCGGCAAACGCGCGATCGTGTCGCCGTCGCGATCGAGCAGCGACGACGGGCCGGTGTTCACCGCGCGCACCATCGGCACGCCCATCTCCACCGGACGGAAGCGGGCGAGCGCCTCGTGCTGGAGCGGCTCGGCGCCCCCGAACCACGAGTCGTTGGTGACGTTGACCAGGAGATCGACGTCGAGCCCGGCCAGCTCGCGGCCGTACGCGGGGAGCACGTCCTCGAGGCAGACCGCGACCGCCATCCGCACGCGCGCGCCGTCGACCGTGGTCTCGAGCGCGACCGGGCCGTCGCCCGCGGCGTAGCTGCCCGCGCCCGCGGGCATGATCGCGCTCGCCGACGGGAACCACTCGAGCACCGGGTTGTA
Source organism: Myxococcales bacterium UBA2376 (assembly GCA_002344285.1). Classification (GTDB taxonomy): domain Bacteria; phylum Myxococcota_A; class Polyangia; order Haliangiales; family Haliangiaceae; genus UBA2376. Next base: position 54,235 of record DDTA01000155.1, on the reverse strand, counting down.
CTCGCTGCCGATCATGCGGTGCACCTTGTCGGCGCGGCCGGTGAGGCGGCCGTCGCGCTCGAGCAGGACCGCGCTGTTCCACTGCGCGCCGCGCGGGTCGAACGACGTGATCGTGCCGAACACGATCGGGATCGTGAAGCCGCGGCGGATGCGCCGGCGATCGTTCTCGGGGTAGTCGGCGACCAGATCGCGCGACAGCTCGAACGGGTACGCGGCCTCGCTCCACACGACGAGGTCGGCGCCGCGCTTCTCGAGCTCCGCGGTGGCCTGCTGCAGGTCGCCCAGGTGCGCGAGCCGCTGGCGCACGTCGTGATCGACGTCGACGCGGAGGTTGGGCTGGACGATGCCGATCTGGAGCGTGCGCGTCGCGCCCTCGTCGGTGCGGCGCCGGCTGCCGGCGAAGAGCAGGAGCGCGAAGACCACGATCCCGATCGACGGGTGCCAGCGCGTGCGCTTGCGCATCCCCGGCGGCGGGGGCGCGGTCGCGTCGAGGAGCGCGGCCGGCACGCCGACGAGCAGCGCGGTGATCGCCGCCGGGCCGAGGAAGCCGGCGAGCGAGCGCAGGAAGGGCTGGTCGGCGACGGCGATCGCCATCGAGAACGGGAACGGCGTCCACAGGAGGACCTCGACGACGACGAGGGCGAGCGGCGCGACCAGCGCGAGCGCCCACGGCCCGCGCTTGTGGGCGCGATCGCGGTCGCGCAGCGAGCGGATCATGCGCGCGGCGACGAGCCAGACGACGCCGTGCATCGCGCCGAGCACGAACAGGCCGAGCACCGCGACGGGCAGCGGCAGGTGCGCGTTCACCTGCAGGAGGTGGATCATCCACGGGAAGCCACCGACGGTGAAGGTCATCGCCGTGAGCGCGCCCCACAGGCCGGCGCGGCGTGGCGTCGGCGCGCGATCGATCGCCACCAGCGTGGGCATCGCCGCGGCGAACGCGAGCGGCCACACCCCGACCGGCGGCGAGGCGAGCACCCAGAGGAGGCCGCCCAGGACGGCGTAGCCCGCGCCCGCGAGCGCACCCGCCCGGCCGGGCCGCGCCGGCGCCTCGAGCAGCGGATCGAACCAGCGGCGTTTCATGACGGGCCCGGCCGCGAAGGCACGATCAGATCGAGGGCGCGCGGGACCACGCGGAAGGTCGCCGGCAGGATCCCCGGCGTCTCGCCGTCGACGTCGAGCTCGACCCGTTGCCACGGCGACGCCGGCTCGGCGCGCACGACCCTGGCCTTGCGATGGCTCACCTTGTCCATCGTGAGGTGGCTGCCGTCGTACAGGCGGCGACTCTGGAGGACGAAATCGGCGAGGCCGAAGTCGCCGAGCGCGACCACGTCGAAGAAGCCGTCGTCGAGCTCGGCGTCGGGGGCGATGAACATGCCGCCGCCGAAGTAGCGGCCGTTGGCGACGGCCACCGTCGAGATGGTCATGTCGACGGCGTCGGCCGGCTGCTCGTCGAAGACGAGCCGCACGCGCTGGTTCTCGTACGAGAAGATCGCGCGCGCGGTCGCCGCGAAGAACGAGACCTTGCCGCCGAAGCGCTTCTTGCCCTGGTTGGCGAAGCGATCGGTCACGCCCGAGAGCCCGAACGACGCGATGTTCGTGAACATGCGCACGGCGTCCTTCCCGGCGTGCGTCGTCAGGTCGAGGCGGCCCACGTCGATCGTGCGGCGGTGACCGCGCGCGAGGATCTTCACCGCCGCGCCCCAGTCCTTGGGGATGCGCGCCGTGCGCACGAAGTCACCGCCGGTGCCGAAGGGCAGGATCGCGAGCGCGGCGCCCGGCTTCACCGGCTGGCCGTGCTCGAAGAAGCCGTTGGCGACCTCGTTGATCGTGCCGTCGCCGCCGACGGCGACCACGATCTCGGCGCCGCCGCGCAGGGCCTCGGCCGCGAGGCGAGTCGCGTCGCCGGGGCCGGCGGTGCGTGCGACCTCGAACGGCAGCTCGCGCCGGATCACGTCGGACAGCTCGGGCCACTTCTTGCCGAGCGCGCCGCCCTGCGAGTTGGGGTTGACGACGATGACGACGCGGGGAGTCCCCATGCGCCGCGCAGTATCGCGCGCGAGGGGTCAGCTCGCCAGGGGCGCGGGCAGGCGTGCGAGCGCGGCGTCGATCGCCGGCCAGATCTGGGTCACCGCGGGGCCCGACGCGAGATCGCAGCCGAGGCGGCGGAGCGCGGCGAGCTGCTCCGGGCGCGCGACGTCGCGCGCGACGGTCAGCCAGTCGTGGCGGTGGGCGATGTCGATCGCGACCTCGAGCTCGGCGGCGGCGTCGCCGTCGACGTCGACCTCGCTCACCGCGGCCGGTGACAGCTCGATGAGATCGATCGGCGCGCCGGCGAGGAGACCGGCCCCGGCGCCGCGCAGATCGAGGGAGACGACCGAGATCGAGACGCCGAGATCGGCGAGGTGATCGAGCGCGGTGGTCGGATCGCCGACGGCGAAGGTGGGCACACGCACGACGAGCGCGTCGGGGCCCAGGTCGCAGCGGGCGAGGACGTCGCAGAGCGCATCGCCGTCGAGGCCGACCAGCTCCGCCAGGGCGAGCTCGGTGACGAGCGAGACGGACGGACGGCCGAGCTGCGCGCGCCAGGTCGGCAGGGCGCGCGCCGCGGTCTCGAGGCAGGACACGAGGCCGTGGACGCCCCAGCCGGGCGCGACCTCGATCGCATAGACCCGTCCGGTGCCGACCTCGACGAGCGGCGAGCGCCGGCAAGGGGCTGTGGCCACGATGGGAGGCGCAACCAGCACGCCGTTACGCTAGCGTGGGGGCGCCCGGCGAGAGGAGTATGCGTGGGGTAACTCTCGGGTGCCGCTCGCCCACATGAATGCCATCGACGCATTACCGGATCCGTCGGAGCTCGAACGAGCGCTCGCCGACACGTCGCATCCACCTGGAGGGGTGAGCGCGGGCGCCCACCCGAGGTCGCGCGGACAGGTGTTCACGCCCCCGGGCCTCGCGCGTGTGGTCTGTGACGTGGTGACGTCCGGGATGGGCGGGGCGGCGCGGCGGGTGCTCGATCCGGCGTGCGGCGACGGACGTTTCCTCGAGGCGGCCGCCGAGGTGCTCGGACCGGGGGTCGAGCTCGTCGGCGTGGAGCGCGACGCGACCCTGGCGGAGGCGTGTCGGGCGCGCGTGCCGCACGCGACGGTGTACGTCGCCGAGTCGCTCTTCGGCATGCCGGCGGCGCTGCGCGACGAGGCGTTCGATGTCGTGGTGGGGAACCCGCCGTACGTGCGCTCGGTGCGCCTGAAGGCGAGCGATCCGGAGCTGTGGGCGCGCGCGCGGGGCGCGTTCGAGGCGACGGCGCACGGCGAGTGGGATCTGTACGGCGCGTTCATCGAGGCGTCGCTCGGCTGGGTCCGGCCCGGCGGGCGCGTCGGGTTGATCGTGCCGTCGCGGTGGCTGACGGCGCGATGGGCGGCGCGGCTGCGCGGCTTCCTGGCGCGCGAGGGCGCGGTGCGCGGCGTCGTCGACTTCGGCGCGGCGCAGGTGTTTCCCGACGCGACGACGTACTGCTCGGTGTTGCTCATGGAGCGTCGTCGCCCCGTGCCCGTGCCCGTGCCCGTGCCCGTGCCCGTGCCCGTGCTGAGACGCACGGAGCGAGGGTGGGAGCGGGGCACCGTCGACGTCGTCGAAGCGGGGGCGAAGCCCTGGGTCGCGGGCGGCGCCGGATCGGGCACGGGCACGGGCACGGGCACGGGCACGGGTTTGAGGCTCGGCGATGTGGCGCGGATCGCGAAGGGGACCGGCACCAACGCCGACCCGGTCTTCGTCCTCACCTCGCCGCGCGTCGACGGAGACCTCGTCCATGCCGACGGTGGCGTCACCGTCGAGCTCGCCGCCACGCGCGTGTGCTGGCGCGGGCGCGACGTGCAGCCCGGCGCGGCGCCGCGCGCCCGCTGCATCGTGCCCTACACCGACGACGGCGAGCTCGTCCCCTTCGCGACGCTGCGCCGCCGCTGGCCCCGCACGGCGGCGTACCTGCTCACCCACCGCGCGCGCCTCGAGGCGCGCGAGCGCGGCCGCTTCGCCGGCGACGACTTCCACCAGTTCGGGCGCCCGCAGAACCTCGCCTTCCACCTCGATCGCGCGCCCAAGGTGATCGTCCCCGACGTCGCGCGCACGCCGCGCGCCGTGCTCGACACCTCGGGCGCGCTCGTCCTCGACACCGCCTACGCGCTGCGCCCGCTCGACGGCGCGCCGGCCGACTGGCGCGAGCCGCGCGCCCTGCTCGCGCTCTTCGAGTCGCCGCGTGTGCTCGAGTGGCTCGCGCGCGCCGGCGTCCCCCTGCGTGGCGACTACCGTCGCCTGAAGACGGCCTTCCTCGCGCCCATGCCCCTGCTACGCTCCGCGCCATGACCGCGGAGCTGCTCCTCTACATCGGCAACAAGCGCTACTCCTCCTGGTCGCTGCGGCCGTACCTGGCGCTCGCCGCGACCGGCGCGCCGTTCCGCACGCAGCTCATCCACCTCGACGCGCCCGACACGCGCCGGAACATCCTCGCCGTCAACAAGGCCGGGCGCGTGCCCGTCTTGCGCCACGGCGACCTGTGGGTGCACGACTCCCTCGCGATCTGCGAGTACGTGCACGAGCTCTTCCCCGACGCCGGGCTGTGGCCGGCCGATCGCGCGACGCGCGCCCGGGCGCGCGCGATCACCGCCGAGATGCACTCGAGCTTCGCCGCGATGCGGACGAGCATGACCATGGACCTGCTCGGCTCGCGGCCGGGAGTGGGCCACACGCCGGAGGCCCTCGCCGACGCGGCCCGCGTGATGGAGCTCTGGCGCGAGGCGCGGGCCCGCGCCACCGGCGGCCCGTTCCTGTTCGGGACGTTCACGATCGCCGACGCCTTCTTCGCGCCCGTGACCACCCGGTTCACGACCTACCACGTGCCCATGGACGACGTGAGCCAGGCCTACGTGGCCGCGGTCCAGGCCTTGCCCTCGTTCCAGGCCTGGCTCGACGACGCGCGCGGCGAGCCGGAGCTCCCCGATCACAAGTGAGAGGGCTTGCCTCGAGCGCCCGGGTTTGGGATAGACACTTCCTTCGATGAGCCCTCGTCGTTCGACAAGCTGGGTGCGGTGGCTCTTGCGCCACCCCGTCTGGGTCGTGTCGGCGAGCGCCGTCGTCTTTCTGATCTCGGTCTACCTGATCGCGTTCAAGCTGCCGCTGCGCGCCGACTTCGCCGCGCTCCTGCCCAAGGACGCGCCGTCGGTCCGTGACCTGGCCCGGCTGCGCGATCGCGTCGTGGCCCAGGACACGGTGCTGGTCCTGGTCGAGTCCAGGGACCCCACCGCGCGGGCCGCGGTCGCGGACGCCATCGCGGCCAAGGCGCGCAGCCTGCCGGCCGAGCTGGTGTCGGCGGTCGAGGACGACGACAAGGAGCTCCGCGAGTTCCTGCGCGCCAACCTCCACATGCTCGCGCCCCTGCGCGACCTGGAGCAGGCGCGTGACGCGCTGAAGAAGCGGATCGACGCGGCCAAGCTCGACGCCAACCCGCTGTTCATCGACCTCGAGGACGACGACGACGACGACGACGACGAGGGCGCGGCGGCGGGCGAAGCGGCCGCGGGCCAGCAGCAGCTCGACGAGCTACGCGGCAAGTGGCGCGACGTCAAGGAGCGCTTCGAGAAGAACGGCTTCATCTCGAAGGACGGGACCCTCCAGCTCGTGGTCGTGCGCTCGGCCTTTCCGCGCACCGACGTGGCCAGGGGGGAGCGTCTGGTCGCGGCGCTGGCCAACGAACGCGCCAAGCTCGAGCGCACCCACCCCGGCGTCGAGATCGGCATCACCGGCGGCGTCGAGGAGACGCTCATCGAGCACCACGCGCTCCTGCGTGGCGTGATCCTGTCGGCGCTCATCACGATCGTGCTGGTGCCCGCGGTCCTCCTGCTCTTCTTCCGTTCGCTGCGCCTGTTCGTGATCCTGATGGCGGTGCTGATCGTGGGCACGGCCGCGTCGCTCGGCGCCGCGGCCTTGACCGTCGGCCACCTGAACGCGGCGACCGCGTTCCTCGGCGCGATCGTCGCCGGCAACGGCGTCAACTACGGCATCTTCCTCATCGCGCGGTACAACGCCGAACGCACGCGCATGGACGCCGAGAAGGCGATGATCGCGGCGGTGCACGGCACGGTGCGGCCGACGCTGGTCGCGTCGCTCGCGGCGGTCGTCGCCTACGGCGCGCTCGCCGTCACCGACTTCAAGGGCTTCGCCGACTTCGCGATCATCGGCTCGGCGGGCATGCCGCTCTGCTGGATCGCGACCTACGCCCTCATCCCGATCCTGGTCCTCCGCTTCGCGCCCAAGCCGATGGCGCCGAGCAAGGAGCTGCTCGGTCGCTTCCAGGGCTGGCTCCTCGGCTTCAAGCACCCGATCGTCGTCACCATGGGCGTCATCGCGGTGACCGCGGTCGGCCTCTGGATCTCGTACCGCTACATCGCCGACGACCCGTTCGAGTACGACCTGCGCAACCTGCGCGCCGACACGCGCGCCGCCGAGGTCAGCCGCGCGTGGCTGGACAAGAGCGACCGGGCCTTCGGCAAGGGCATCTCGGGCGCGACCTTCATCGCGGTCGATCGCCCCGACCAGGTGCCGCGCGTCATCGCGGCGCTGGAGAAGATCGACGCGGGCAAGCAGCCCGAGGACCGCATCCTCGGCGACATCCGCTCGGTGCTCGACATCGCGCCACCGGTGGCCGAGCAGGCGCAGAAGCGCGAGGTGCTCGGCAAGATCCGCGAGCTGCTCGAGGACGACGCGCTCGCGGCGCTCGAGGACGAGGACCGCGCCGCGCTCGAGGAGCTGAAGCCGCCGCCGCCCGAGGAGCTGAAGACGATCATCGCGGAGGAGCTCTCGCCGGCCGTGCTCGGCCGCCTGCGCGAGCGCGACAACCGCGTGGGCCTGCTCATCTCGGTGCGGCCGGGCCCGAGCACCGACGAGTGGGACGGCCACGACCTCATCCGCTTCGCCGAGGCGGTGCGGCGCGTCGACCTCGGCGGTGGCGAGATCGTGACCACCTCGGGGTCGAGCGTCATCTTCGCCGACATCATCAATGCCATCGAGCGCGACGCGCCGCGCGTGACGCTGGCGGCCGCGCTCGGGCTCATCCTGCTCGTCGCCGTGATCGGCGGAGGCGTCCGCAAGTCGTTCGCGACCCTGGCGGCGACGACCGTTGGCGCGGTCGGGCTGGTCGCGATCTGCGCGCTGCTCGACGTGCGCGTGAACTTCCTCGACTTCGTCGCGCTGCCGATCACGCTCGGCCTCGGCGTCGACTACGCGATCAACATCGCCCATCCCCAGGACGGCATGACGCTCAACGCCAAGCAGATGCTGCGCTCGGCCGGCGCGTCGGTGTTCGTGTGCTCGCTGACCACGATGATCGGCTACGGCTCGCTCCTGGTGAGCGAGAACCTCGCGATCAAGTCGTTCGGCATCGCGTCGCTCATCGGCGAGGTCTCCTGCGTCACCGCCGCCCTGATCGTGGTCCCGGCGCTGACGCTGCTCAAGAACGGCGACGCCCGGCGCGCCAACGGCGCCGTCGTCGGCTGATCGCGCCGGGTGATATCATCGCGCCATGCGGAGACCATGGCTCGTCCCGACCGTCTGCATGGCCCTGTGGGGCTCGTGCTTCTGCAGCAACAAGCTCTCGGGCAACGTCGAGGTGAACGGCGAGAAGGTCGGCTTCAACTCGTGCCGCAACGGACTGGTCTACGGCTTCCGCGGCGTCGAGCTCTCGGGCTCGAACGGGATGAAGCTCCGCCTCGGCCACTCGCCGACGGGTGAGATGGGCGTCATCGTCTTCGCCAAGGGCGAGTCGGTCGGCAAGGAGCTCCGCGTCCCCTGCGGCAGCCTCAGCCTCTCCGACCAGAATTCGACCGTGAACGACGTCAAGAACATCCAGGGCAAGGCAGTCCTCGACTGCACCGCCGAGGGCTACACGCTCAAGGGCGAGGTCTCGTTCGAGAACTGCCACTGATCGCGACGCCGCACGGTCACGGATCGACGATGTAGAACTGGCCCATCATCCCCATGTCCTCGTGCTCGAGGATGTGACAGTGGAACATGTAGGGGACCGCGGCGTCGGTCGTGCCCTCGAAGCGCAGCATGAGGCGGACGACCTGCCCGGGCGCGACCAGGACCGTATCCTTCCATCCGGCGAGCGCGACCGGTGGCGGCTGGCCGTCGATGTCGAGGATCTGGAAGTGCCGGTTGTGGATGTGGAGCGGGTGCATCATGAACGAGTCGTTGGACACGTCCCAGCGCTCGATCGAGCCGTTCGGGATGCGGAAGTTGATCGCCGCCGGCACGGCGTCACCGAGCGCCGTCATGCGGGCGCCGTTGATCGCCACCGAGGGGCCGGTCATCGACAGCACGATCGGACGCACGCGCACGGCCTGGTCGGCGGTCATCCGCTCGATCGGCGGCAACGCGGTCGGCGGCGCGAGCGACGTCGCCCGCGCCGCTCCGACCTCGAACGTCACGAGCTCGAAGGTCATCCGGTCGAGCGCGTCGGCGACGTTGGTGCCCATGACGCCGGTGAAGAGCTGGGAGAAGACCTCGCCCGAGTAGCTGGCGAGCGCCACGGTGGCGCCGGGGGCGTCGGCGCCGAAGTCGACGAGCACCTCGGCGCGCTCGCCCGGTGACAGGAGCACCCGCGTCGTCGTCACCGGCGCCGACAGGAGGCCGCCGTCGCCGGCGATCTGGACGAAGCTGCGCCCGTCGCTGAAGCCGAGGTTGTAGGCGCGCGCGTTCGAGCCGTTGAGCAGCCGCAGTCGAACCAGTCCGCGCGGCACGACGCCGCGGAGCTGACGCACGCCGTTGACCAGCATGATCGAGCCGCGCAACCCCGCCATCATGTCGTGCATCGCCAGCGCGTTGCCGGGCGAGTACGGGTGCGTGCCGTCGGCGGCGAGACGCCGATCCTGGATCACCAGCGGTAGATCGTCGACGCCGTAGGTCGACGGCAGCTCGACCGCCTGCGCCGCGTCCTCGACGAGGATCATGCCGGCGAGGCCCATGTAGACCTGGCGCCCGGTCTCGTGCATCTGGTGCGGGTGGTACCAGGCGGTCATCGCCGGCTGGACCACGTCGAACTCGCTCACCCACGTCGCGCCGGCCGCGATGGACTGGTACGGACCGCCGTCGCTCGCGGCGGGCACCTGGAGCCCGTGCCAGTGCAAGGTCGACGCCTCCCCGAGCGCGTTCTCGACCTCGAGCCGGACCCGCTCGCCGCGGCGGAAGCGCAGCGTCGGCCCGAGGACGTCGCCGTTGGCGCCGTAGGTGGCGGTCGGGAACCCGGTCACCCACTCGACGCTGCCGGACTGGAGCCGCAGGCGGAACACGCGCACGCCGCCCACCAGCTCGCCGTCGTCGAGCGGTGGCACCGGGAAGGCCGGCATGGGCGCGGCATCGACGTGATCCTGGCCGGTGGCGTCGTCACCGCACCCGACGAGCGGCGCGACGACCACGCCGGCGCCGGTGAGCTGGAGGAAGCGTCGACGGCTCGGGCGCGGGTCCATCAGCGCGCCACCGTAACGCGCGCGCGCGGCATGCGGGATGCGACACGGATCCGCAGGTGTGCGCCACGTCGCGCAGATCTTGCGGGACGCGCGCCGCCTTCGCGCACGAGGCGGGTCAGAACAGGAAGTCGGTGGTCAGGAACGAGGAGAGGCGACGGGTGACGATCTCGCCGACGAGGTCCTGGTTGGCGTCGGTGGCGGTGGTGGCGACGACGGTGCGGATCGAGAAGGCACGGAGCGCGTCGGAGACCGAGAGCGTGCCCTCGGCGGAGTCCTTGCGGCCGGTGAAGGGCCAGGCGTCGGGGCCGCGGCGGCACTGGCTGTTGAGGTTGATGCGGCAGACCGAGTTGACCAGGGCGTCGACGAGATGCGCGAGCTGGCGCGGGTCGGTGCCGAACAGCGAGATCTGCTGGCCGTACGGCGACGTCCGCATGAAGTGATCGATCTCGTCGAGCTCGCGGAAGGTGGTGACCGGGACGACGGGGCCGAACTGCTCCTCGGTGTAGAGGCGCGCCGCGGGCGAGACGGGGAAGACGACGGCGGGGCGGAAGAAGGTGCCGTGCGCCGCGCCGCCGGTGACGAGCTTCGCGCCGTGCGCGACCGCGTCGTCGACGAGGCCGCGCATGTAGGCGGGGCGGCCGGGCTCGGGCAGCGGCGTGAGCGTCACCTTCTCCCATGGCATGCCGGCGGGCAGCGCGTCGACGGCGCGGGCGAGGCGCGCGACGAAGTCGTCGGCGATGTCGGCGTGGGCGAAGATGAGCTTGAGCGCGGTGCAGCGCTGGCCGTTGAACGACAGCGCGCCCGAGACGCACTCCTTGACCGCCTGGTCGAGATCGGCCGACGGCAGGATCACCGCCGGGTTCTTCGACTCGAGGCCCGTGATCGAGCGCATGCGGTTGAGGCGCGGGTGCTGGCGCTTGAGGATGTTGGCGACGCGCGAGCTGCCGATGAACGCGAGGCAGTCGATGTCGCCGCTCTCCATGATCGGGCCGATCACCTGCGGTCCGTCGGCCTGGAAGATGTTGACGGCGCCGGCGGGGAAGGCGTCCCGGAACGCGGCGAGGAGCGGGAGGATCACGAGCTGGCCGAAGCGCGGCAGCTTGGAGACGATCGTGTTCCCCATGATCAGCGCGGGGATGAGCGTCGTGAAGGTCTCGTTCAGCGGGTAGTTGAACGGCCCCATGCACAGGACGACGCCGAGCGGCGAGCGCCGGATCTGGCCGACGAAGCCGCCGGTGACCGAGAAGCGCGCGGCGGTGCGGTCGAGCTCCTTGAGGGCCTCGATCGTGTCCTGGACGTAGACGACGGTGCGGTCGACCTCGGTCTCGCTGTCGGCGCGGGTCTTGCCGATCTCCCACATGAGGAGGCGCACGAGGTCCTCGCGCACGGCGCGCATCCCGGCGACGAACGTGGTCATGCGCTCGATGCGCTCGCCGACGCGCATCGTCGGCCACGCGCCGCGGCCCTGGCTCCACGCGGTCTTCGCGGCGGCCAGCGCCTCGAGCCCGGCGGCGCGATCGATCATCGCGACGCGGCCGAGCTCGACGGGCTCGGGGGCGGCGGCGCCGGGGCGCATCACGCAGACCGGCGAGCGCACGGGCGCGGTCTCGCCGGCCCAGGTGCGGATCTCGCCGCCGCACAGCCACTGGCGATCCCAGCGCGAGGCGTCGACGCGCGCGGCCTCGGGCAGGTGGTCGGCGTCGGGGAAGGTGATCGGCGTCATCGCGAGCGCTCCTTGGCGAGGATGGGGACGAGCAAGGCGCCGAGCAGGGCGCCGACGGCGACCGCGCCGCCGTGGCCGAAGCCGAGGTGGTACGCGTGGGTGATCGGGCAGTGCAGGTGCAAGAGGAAGCCGCCGGCGGCGCCACACGCCGCGCCGAGCCCGGCGCCGGCCGCGCGCGCGCCGACGGGGAGCGCGCCCCGCACGAGCAGCGCGCCGACGACGAACGGCAAGACCGCCGTGACCAGCCCGAGCGCGACGCAGCCGGCGGCGTAGCGCAGGTGGTTGGCGAGCGTCGGCGCGTAGACGAGCGAGAACGCGGTCGTCTCGGCGAACACGAGCCCGGCCGCCACGAAGCCGGCGGCGGCGACCGCGCCGACGATCCCGGCGAGGCGCCAGCGCGGCATCACGGCGCCGCGGCGCGGGACGAGCGCGAGCCACGTGCCGGCGCCGAAGCTCGCGACCCACGCCGCGCCGTAGGCGACGAGCCAGGAGGTCGGCAGCGCGTCGAGGTCGCGGCGCAGGCGCAGGAGCGCGACGAGCGCGCCGATGGCGCACGCCGCCGCCGCGGTGACGATCGCGACGTCGCGCCACGGGCGGCGGGGCGCGACCGGCTGCAGGTCGCGCAGCTCCGCGTCGAGCAGGTCGCCCATCGGCGGCACGTGCTCGTCGGCTTCGCCGGTCATGGCCCTCCCTCCGAGCCGGGGCGCGCGCCCAGCGCCTTGCGCAGGGCCTCGTAGCCGCGGTGGACGCGCACCTTCATGGCGCCGGGTGTCGTGCCCGCGATCTCGGCGGCCTCGACGATGGACTTGCCGCCGAGCTTGGTCAGCACCACGGCCTCGCGCTGCGCGGGCGGTAAGGTCTGGAGCGCGGCCAGGGTCGCCGCCGTGAGCTCGCGCGTGCCGTCGTCGCCGTCGCGCGTGCCGTCCGGTGCCCCGGTGATGTCGGCGGCGAGGTCGGGCGGCGCGCCGTCGTCGGCGACCTGCACGCGCGCGCGCTTCTTGCCGCGCACGTCGTCGAGGAACGTGCGGTGCGCGATCGCGAAGATCCACGGCACCGGGTCGGCGCCGCGCACGTACGCCGCGCGCGCGCGGTGCACCTTGAGGAAGGTCTGCTGCACGAGGTCCTCGGCGGCCGCGCGATCGCGCACCATGCGCAGGAGGTACCCGAGGAGCCGAGGCGCGAGCCGCGCGTACAGGCGGCGGAAGGCGTCGGCGTCACCGTCGCAGTAGCGCGCCATCAGCGCGATCTCCTCGCCGTCCATACCCGCGCCCGCGGCTCACCCCGAGGTGTGGTCCTCGAGCGTCGGCCGCAACGGCTCGACCGGCGTCTCGGTGAGCTGCGCGATCGCCGCCGGCAGATCGGCGACCTCGACCGACGCCGGCGTGTTGCGGCGGAGCATGAACGCACACGTGCCGCACGAGGTCACCACGGTGCCGCCGCCCTTGGCCGCGACCTCGGCGAGGCGGCGGCGCGCCATGGCGTCGGCCGTCGACGGCGCGGTCTTGGGCAGGAGCCCGCCGCCGCCACAGCACTCGGTGTCCTGGCGCGACCAGCCGAACTCGCGCACCGTCGCGATCTGCGCGAGCACGCGGCGCGGCGGCTCGAGCACGCCGGCGTAGCGCGCGAGGTAGCAGGGGTCGTGGTAGTAGACCGACTTCTTGGTCGACGGCGTGGGCAGTCGGCTCGCGTGCTGCACCATGAACTCGGCGAGCGAGAGCACCTCGGTGCCGACCGACACGCCCTCGCCGTCGTACTGCGAGCGGAGCGAGTAGAGGCACGCCGAGCAGTTGACGACGACGGTGCGGAAGCGGCGCAGCGCGGTCGCGACCTTGCCGGCGTGCCAGCGGAACAGATCGGTGAGCCCGGCGGCGAGGAGCGGATAGCCGGCACACGCGAGCCCGGCGTCGACGAGCTTCACGTGCTCGGCGCCGACGCGATCGAAGACGGCGAAGGCCGCCGCGATGTCGGCGGCGCCCTTGTCGACGCTGTCACAGCCCGGCCAGAACCCGACCTGGCCGCTCTCGGCGAAGCGCTCGGCGCCGAAGATCTCCTTCTCGTGGCGCGCGAGCCGCTCGTCGCGCGCGCGGAAGCGCTCCGCGTACCCGGTGAGCGCGGGGTGGGCGACGCCGCGCCGCTGGGCCTCGGCGCGACCGGCGAGGAGGACGAGCCCGGGCTCGTTGGCGTGATCGCAGTACACCGTGCAGTGGCGGCAGCCGGTGCAGCCCCACAGCGGATCGGCGGTCTCGGCCTTCCACGGCTCGACCCCGGCGCGCAGCTTGTTCAGGCGATCCATCTTGGCCTGCGGGATCAGCGTCTCGCGGCCAGTCGTGGTCGACACCGGACAGGCGTGCCGGCACATCTTCGGGCAGAAGGTGCAGTAGTCGAGCTGCTTGGCGACGTCGGCTGGAGTGAAGCGCTCGGACACCGCCGTCACTATACGCCCAGAACGCGTATGCTCCGCGGCATGCGACGCGCGATCTGGTTCCTGGGGATGGCCGCGGCCTGCGGCGGCGGCGGCGAGGACGGCGACGGCGTCACCCTGGTCGACGCGCCGCCCTCGCCCGTGACCTGGGACTACGGTCCGGGCGCCGCGATCGTGAGGGCCGCGGATTTCTCGCTGGTGACAAGCGTCGGCATCGTGCTGCACGGCGCGGGGGAGCCGTCGATCACCGGCTCGGGGTTCACGACCGGCACCGACAACGGCACGCTCGAGGTCGAGTGGACGGAGAACGCCAACACGATGCGGCTCTACTTCTACTTCGCGCGGGCGAACGGTCGCTGGCACGTGAGCCAGGTCCAGCACTGGGACGGCTCCGAGTCGCGCAACTGGGTGTACTACGCCGGTCCGCACTTCGACTCGGCGGTCGGCCAGCCGTTCACCGGCGACGTCGACCTCGCGCACGAGAGCGGCGACAACTCGGTGCACTTCCGCGGGTTGACGCTGACGGCGTTCGGGCGCGAGCTGCCCCCGCCCTGACCAGGCCGGAGAACAGGCCGAAGGTCAGGCCGGGCGCCAGCGCTGGACGCGCGCCGGTCCGTACATCATCTGCTGCGTGGGCTCGGCGAAGAACGAGTACGGGTGGCCGGGGACGATCTTCGAGACGTCGTCGAGGCGAGCGCGCTGCTCGGCCGAGAGCGCGAGCTCGAGTGCGGCGAGGTTCTGCTGGAGCTGGTCGGCGGAGCGCGCGCCGATGATCGTCGAGGTCACGCCGGGGCGGCCGGCGAGCCAGGCGAGCGCGACCTGGGCGACCGGACGATCGACCTCGCGCGCGACCGCCTGCGCGACGTCGAGGATCTCGTAGTTGCGCGCGGTCATGCGATCGAACGCCGGGTTGCCGCTGCCGCGATGCTTCGCGAGCCGGCCCTCGCCGCCGCCGTCCCGGGGGTACTTGCCGGCGAGGAAGCCGCCCGCGAGCGGGCTCCACGGCGTGATCGCCATGCCGAGCTCCTGCGACGCGGGCACGAACTCGCGCTCGATGCCGCGCTCGACGAGCGAGTACTCGAGCTGGAGCGCGATCACCGGCTCGAGGCCGCGCAGCTCGGCGAGCGTCTGGGCGCGCGCCGCGTACCACGCGGGCACGTCGGAGAAGCCGACGTAGCGGACCTTGCCGTCGCGGACGAGGTCGTCGAGCGTGCGCATCAGCTCCTCGACCGGCGTCACCATGTCCCAGCAGTGCAGCCAGTAGAGATCGAGGTGATCGGTGCGCAGGCGGCGCAGCGACGCCTCGACGGCGCGGCGCACCAGCTTGCGCCCGTTGCCGCCGCCGTTGGGGTTGCCCTTGTCGAGGTTGAACGTGAACTTGGTGGCGAGGACGACGCGATCGCGCAGGTCGCGGTCGGCGATGAACGCGCCGACCAACTCCTCGCTCTGGCCGCCGGTGTAGATGTCGGCGGTGTCGACGAAGTTGCCGCCGGCGTCGACGTAGGCGTCGAACACGGCGCGCGCCGCGCCCTCGTCGGCGCCCCACCCCCACGCCGTGCCGAACGTCATCGTGCCCAGGCACATCGGCGACACGCGCAGCCCGCTCTTGCCGAGCGTGACGTAGTCGGTGAGCTTCATGAGGCGGAAGGTATCGCGACCTCCGGCCGCCTGCAGCGCGCCGTCGGCACCTCCGTCGTGTCGACCGGCACCCGGTCCCCGTCGACCGTGGTCGCGGCCGTGACGAGCATGGCCTCTTCGAACGCGGCCCGCATGCGCGCGACGTCGGGGAAGCGCCGCGACGGCGACGAGGCCAGGGCGGTGGTCACGACCGCGTCGAGCGCCTCGCTGATCTCGTGGCCGTCGTCGCGCGCCGTCGACGGACGCGGGATGCGCCCGAACGTCTGCCGGTGGACGACATCGAGGAGCTCGGTGCCGGGGAACGGCGGGCGCCCCGTGAGCATCGCGAAGAGCAGCACGCCGAGCGCGTACACGTCGGTCGCGGGCGACACGTCACCGCCCTCGACCAGCTCGGGCGCGACGTAGCCCGGCGTCCCGAACACCTCGCCGCGCGCGACCGCGCCGACCCCGTCGACGTGCGCGGCGCCGAGATCGAGGAGCCGCACGCGCTCGCCGCCAACGTACGGGCAGAGCATCACGTTCTCCGGCTTGAGATCGGCGTGGATCACCCCGCGCGCGTGGAGCGTCTCGACCGCCGCGAGTAGCTGCCTCATCACCGGCTCGACGCGGTCGAGCGGGAGCGGCCCCGTCGCGGCGAGGGCGTCGGCAAGGGTGTGGCCGTCGAGCCACTCCAGCGCCAGCGTCGGGCGTCCCAGCCAGAGCCCGTGCTCGATGAGCGACACGATCGCCGGGCTGTCCGCGACGCGCAGCGCCCTGGCCTCGTGCACCATGTAGTCGAGGTAACGACGCTCCGCGCCGGCCGGCGGCAGGAACACCTTGAGCGCGACGGGTCGGTGATCGCTGCGACGGCGTCCGACATGAATCCGCGCCATCCCACCCGTGGCAACGACTTCTCCGACCCGATAGCGACGGTGCACACGGAAGTCCGGTGCAGTCGCCGTGCCGCGCGCCAGCGGGCTCACCGGGCTACGAGCGCCTCTCGGGTGAGCGCGTGCGCGCAGCGCGCTCACCCGACACGGCGCGCCGCACGCGGTCAGCCGCCGAGGGCGCCCGGGTTCATGATCCCGTCGGGATCGAGGGCGCCGCGCAGCGCGCGCAGGTACGGATCGAGCTCCTTGGCGCGCGCCCCGAGCAGCCAGCCGCCGGCGGCGCGGGCGGCGACCTCGGCGGCCTCGCGCAGGCCGGGCTGGTCCGGGAACGTGAAGAAGAGGACCGCGCCCGACGTGTCGAAGCGGGAGACGTGCGCGCGAGCGCTGGCGCCGGCGGCGGTCACGGCGCCGCGCACGGCGTGATACGCGCCGCGCAGCTTCGATGGCGTGGCGGTGACCTGGAGCGTGGGCGCCGGCCCCGGCCACGGCTCGGCGGAGTGGCGGCGCTTCCACCACGTCTCGGCGAGGGCGAGCGGCCCCTCGCGGCCACCCTCGGCGCGCACCGCGCTGGCGATGAGATCGCGATCGCACGCCGCGAGATCGGTGGGGCCAGCCGTGGCGGCGACGATCACGGCCTCGTCACCCGACGCGGTGCCCGGGCCGAACCAGTGCTCGGCCTCGGCGGCGTCGAGGATGCGGAGGCCGGCGGGCGCGGCCTCCTCGCGGAGCGCGAGGTACGTCGCCGCGAGCGCGGCGTCCATGGTCGGCGCGACGAACGACGCGAGGAAGCGGGCCTCGGGGCGGCGGTGGATGCGCAGGACGACGCTGGTGATGAAGCCGAGCGTGCCCTCGCTGCCGCACAGCGCGCGAGCGAGATCCGGCCCGGTCGCGCGGCGCGGCGCGAGGCGCGTGTGGATCGTGCGGCCGTCGGCCAGCACCGCGGAGAGGCCGACCACGGCGTCCTCGAGGAAGCCGTGGCGCGCCGACGACTTGCCGGGCGTGCGCACGGCGACGAGCCCGCCGATCGTCGAGCCGAGGATCGACGGCGGGTAGTCGCCCATCGAGAGGCCGCGCGGCGAGAGCACCTTCTCGAGGCCGAGGCCGGTGATGCCGGCCTGCACGTGGCACAGGAGCGAGGTCTCGTCGAGGTGGATGACCTGATCGAGGCGGCTGGTCGCGACCAGGACGCGCGGGCGCTCGACGCCGCGCACCCGCGGCGCGCGCGAGCCCGAGCCGACCGGGACGATGACGCCGCCGTGACGGCCGGCGACGCGCACGATCTCGGCGACCTCGGCGGCGGCGCCCGGCGAGACCCGCCACCCGCCACCGGCGTCGGCGCGCACGTGCTCGGCGCCGACGGCGCGCTCCAGCTCGGCGACGAGCGCGGCGTGCGCGCTCACGGCTCGCCTCCCGCCGGGCTCGCGGCCGGCAGCCCGAGGCCGAGCTTGCCCGGGTTCATGATGTCGTCGGGATCGAGGGTGCGCTTGAGGCCCTGGAGCAGCGTCATCGCCTCGCGGTGCTCGCCGAACATGTACGGCGCCTTGAGCAGGCCGACGCCGTGGTGATGGCTGATCGTGCCGCCGACGCGCGTCGCCGCCTCGAGGCCATCGCGCCAGATCGCGTCGTAGAGGCGCTCGCTCCCGGCGCGGTCCTCGGCGTGGCCGGCGAAGGTGAAGTAGATCGAGCAGCCCTCGGCGTAGGCGTGGGAGAAGTGCGCCATCACGACGGCGTGGCGCCCGATCGCCTCGCGCACCGAGTGATAGAGATCGATGAGCTGCTCCCAGCTCGACGCGACCTCCATCGTGTCGACGAACGCGCCGTCGCGGAAGACCGGCGACATCTTGTAGCTGACCGCGTAGCGGTGCGCGAGCCACGCCCGCCCCGGCTCCTCGCCCATGTCCTTCGCGCCCGCGCGCTCGAGCTCGGCGAAGACGAGCGCCGCCTCGACCTCGGTGCGGATGCGCGCGCCCTCGAGGCCGATGATCATCTTGCAGCCCTTGCGCGCGATCTTCTCGGCGACCGCGCCGACCAGGCCGTTGACCGCGCGCGGGCGCGAGAGCACGGCGCCGAGCGCGTCCTTGCGCAGGCTGCGCGAGCCGCGGCGGCCCAGCGCGAGGAGCCGGCGCAGCGGGCCGTCGTCCTCGGGCTCGGGGGCGCCCGGCAGGATCGGCAGCGCACCCTCGCCGGGCAGGGGCGTGGGCGCGTACGCGTGCGCGCGCTCGTTGCGGTCGTGGCCACCGGTCTTCATGCTGTTGAGGAACGTGTCGAGCTCGTCGTAGAGCCGCACGACCGCGGGCCGGAGGCCGCGCTGCATGACGCGGCGGATCGCCTCCACGCCGGCCGCGACGCTGCCGACCTCGAAGCCGCGGAAGACGCGGAGCTGGGGCGCGGGCGAGAGGCGCAGGCGCGCCGACGTGATGATGCCGAGCGTGCCCTCGCTGCCGACCACCAGCTGCGTCCAGTTGGGGCCGCCGAGCGCGCGCGACGGTCCGTCGGTGTCGATGATCTCGCCGGTGCCGGTGACGACGGTGAGGCCGGCGACGCGATCCTCGACCTTGCCGTACTTGGTCGAGAGCTGGCCGGCGGCGCGCGTGGCGAGCCAGCCGCCGACCGTCGAGCAGTAGATCGACGACGGGAAGTTGCCGAAGGTGAAGCCGCGCCGCTGCAGATCGCGCTCGAAGCGCTCGCCGGACAGGCCCGCCTCGACGTCGGCGACGAGCTCGTCGCCCCGCACGGCGCGGAGCTGCTGCATGCGCTTGAGGTCGATCGTGATGCCGCCGCGCACGGGCACGACGCCGCCGCACACGCCGGAGCCGCCGCCGTAGGGAATGACCGGCACGCGCATCGCGCGCGCGGCGCGGACGATCGTCGAGACCTCGCGCGCGCTCTCCGGCCACACCACCGCGTACGGCAGGTGCGCGGCTGGCTCGCCATCGCGGCGCGCGAAGAGCAAGCGCGGCCACATGTCGCGCGCGTAGGTGTCGAGGTCGACCGGCCGGAGCGACACGCGGCGCGGTCCGACGATCGCCTCGAGCTCCTTGCGGATGCGATCGGGGTCGACGGCGAGGGTCATCTCGCGGCGATGCTACGATGTTCGCGTGCGTCTGTCGCTCGGACTGGTCGCGATCGCAGCCGCGTGCGGCTGCGGCAACGACGGGATCGCCGGACGTCCCGCCGCGCGCCCGCCGGCGCCGACCCCCGAGGCGGCCTCGGTGAACCGCGGCATCGTCGCGCACCGCGGCGCCTCCGCCGAAGCTCCGGAGAACACGCTGGCGGCGCTCGCGCGCGCGTGGCAGCTCGGCGCCGAGTCGTGCGAGATCGACGTGCGCGTCACCCACGACGGCCACGTCGTCCTCGTCCACGACGAGACCCTGGCGCGCACCAGCGGCGGGACGTCCTCGCTGGTGGTGGCGGAGGCGACGCTCGCCGAGCTGCGCGCGGTCGACGTCGGCGCCTGGAAGCACGCGCGCTACCGCGGCGAGCGCGTCCCGACCCTCGGCGAGGCGCTCGACGCCACGCCGCCCGGGCGGATGCTCTTCGTCGAGGTGAAGACCGGCGCCGCCGACGCCGCGATCGTCGCCCGCGCCGTGCTCGCCGCCGATCCGCGGCGGCGCGGTGCGACCCTCGCGCTCCAGGCCTACGACGCCGACACGCTGGCGGCGGTCGCGGCACGCTTGCCCGGCGTCGACGCGTACTGGACCGTCGACGCGCCGGCCGACGCCGACGGCCGCCCCCTGCCCTACCCCGCCGAGGTGGTCCGCGCCGCGGTCGACCGGGGCTTCGCCGGGCTCGCCGTCGATCAGCGCGGCGCCGACGACGCCTTCGTCGCCGCCGTGGCCGCGGCGGGCTTGCGTCTCGACGTGTGGACGGTGAACGATGCGGATGGGATCCAGGCCTGGCGCCGGCGAGGGGCGCGCTGGATCGAGACCGATCACCCCGAGCTCGCACGTCAGGAGCAGGAGTAACCATGCCCGAGGTCCTGCAGGTCATCACCGCGCACCGGAAGGAGCTGGGTCCCGGCATGCGCGTCGCGCGCGTGCTGCCGCAGATCGAGCGCCGGAGCGTCGGACCGTTCGTCTTCGTCGATCACTTCGGCCCCGTCGACTTCGCCCCCGGCCAGGGCATGGACGTCGGGCCCCACCCGCACATCGGGCTGGCCACGGTCACCTGGCTCTTCGACGGCGAGGTCACGCACCGCGACAGCCTCGGCTTCATCCAGGTCATCCGCCCGGGCGAGGTCAACTGGATGACGGCCGGGCGCGGGATCGTGCACTCGGAGCGCAGCGGCGACGACGTGCGCGCCGCCGGCGGACGTGCCCACGGGCTGCAGCTCTGGGTCGCGCTGCCGCTCGAGGCCGAGGACACCGAGCCGGCGTTCGCGCACTACGGCTCGTCGCGCATCCCCGCGGTGAGCGTCGGCGGCGTCACCGTGAACGTCGTCGCGGGCGAGGCGTTCGGCGTCGCGTCGCCGGTGGTGACGCACTCGCCGCTGCTCTACGCGATCGCCACGATGGCGCCGGGCGCGCGGCTCACGATCCCGGCGGTGCACGCCGAGCGCGCGATCTACGTCGTGAACGGCGAGGTCATGGTGGGCGGCGAGACGTACGATCGTCACCACATGGTGATCCTCGGCGAGGGCGACGTGACGCTCTCGGCGGCGTACCCCGCGCACCTCGCGATCCTCGGCGGCCCGCCGCTGGACGCGCCCCGCCACCTCCTGTGGAACTTCGTCGCCAGCGACAAGGCGCGGCTCTTCCAGGCCCGCGACCGGTGGAAGGCCGGGGCCTTCCCGCTCATCCCCGGCGACAGCGACGAGCTCGTCCCGTTCCCGGACTGACGCGGTTTGGCGTAAGTTCCGCGCCATGAGCGCGCGCTTCTCCGCCACCTCGATCCGCACCGTCGCCGTCCTCGGCGCGGGTACCATGGGCCACGGGATCGCGCACGTCGCGGCGCTCGCCGGCCACGACGTCCGGCTCTACGACGTGACCCAGGAGCTCGCCGACGGCGGCCGCGCCAAGATCGTCGCGTCGCTCGACAAGGGCGTGTCGCTGGGCAAGGTCACGAGCGACGCGCGCGACGGCGCCGCCGCCCGCATCACCGCGACCGGCGACCTGGCCGGCGCATGTACGGGCGCCGATCTCGTCGTCGAGGCCGTCCCCGAGAAGCTCGACCTCAAGCGCGACCTGTTCGCCGCGGTCGACCGCGCCGCGCCGGCCACCGCGCTCTACGCGACCAACACGTCGAGCCTGCCGGTCGCCCGGATCGCCGGCGCCGTCGCCGATCCGTCGCGTTTGATCGGCATGCACTTCTTCAACCCGGTGCACCTGATGAAGCTGCTCGAGGTCGTGCACCACGGCGCGAGCGACCCGACCGCCGTCACCGCCGCGGTCGCGCTGGGCGAGGCGTGGGGCAAGACCGCGATCGTCGTGAAGGACAGCCCGGGGTTCGCGTCGAGCCGGCTCGGCCTCACCCTCGGCCTCGAGGCGATCCGCATGGTCGAGGAGGGCGTCGCGTCGGCCGCCGACATCGACACCGCGATGAAGCTCGGCTACGGCCACCCGATGGGCCCGCTCGAGCTCACCGACCTCGTCGGCCTCGACGTGCGCCTCGGCATCGCCGACTACCTCTCCGACGCGCTCGGCCCGACGTTCGAGCCACCCGAGCTGCTCCGCAAGAAGGTCGCCGACGGCAAGCTCGGCAAGAAGTCGGGCGAGGGCTTCTACGTCTGGGTGGACGGCAAGAAGACCTGACCCGTCGTCCGCGTCGCCCGCCGGGTCACCATTCGCCGACGTTGGCCATCGACGTCCACGGCTCGGCCGGCGGCAGCGCCGCGCCGCGCTGCAGCAGCTCGACGGAGATGAGATCGGGCGAGCGCACGAACGCCATGCGACCGTCGCGTGGCGGTCGGCTGATCGGATACCCCAGGTCGACGAGGCGCTGACACGCGGCGTAGATGTCCTCGACCTCGTAGGCGACGTGCCCGAAGTTGCGGCCGCCGGTGTACGGCGCCTGCTGATCCCAGTTGTACGTGAGCTCGAGCTGCGGCGAGTCGCCTTCCTCCATGCCGAGGAAGACCAGCGTGTAGCGGCCGGCGTCGCTGTCGCGCCGGCGGATCTCGCGCAAGCCGAGCCCGTCACAGAAGAACTTCAACGCGGCGTCGAGATCGCGGACCCGGATCATCGTGTGGAGGTAGCGCATCGCCGGTGAGCGTACGCCCATCCGCGGCGCCGGCACCTCCCTTGCACGTGTTCGTACGTGGAGGGCGCGCGCGAAAGGAGAGTGTCATGCACGAGACCTTCATGATCCCCACCGGCGACGCGACCGTCGAGGGAGAGCTGGCGACCGTGGACCGGAGCCACGGCACCGTCGTGTTCGCCCACGGCGGCGGCTCGAGTCGCTTCAGCCCCCGCGACCGCCACGTCGCGCGGACGCTGCAGAGCCGCGGCCTGTCCACGCTGCTCGTCGATCTGCTCACCCTCGAGGAGGAACGCCGTGAACGCGGCACGCGTCACCTGCAGCGCGCCATCGACTTGCTCGCTCGCCGCCTGGTCGGCGTCACCCGCTGGCTCCCGACGCTGCCGGTGCACGCGCACCTGCCGATCGGGTACTTCGGCGCGAGCACGGGTGCGGCGGCGGCGATGATCGCGGCCGCGCACGACCCGACGCGCATCGCGGCGATCGTGGCGCGTGGCGGTCGCCCCGATCTCGCGTCCCCGTGCCTGACCGACGTGAAGGCCCCGACGCTGTTCGTGGTCGGCGGCAGCGACGCCGATCTCCTCCTCCTCAACCGGCGCGCGCAGATGGCGATGCGCGCCGACTGCCAGCTCGAGGTCGTCCCCGGCGCGACCCATCACTTCGAGGAGCCCGGCGCGCTCGATCGCGTCGCGCGCATCGCCAGCGAATGGTTCCTACGCTGCTTCGACGCCGCCCAGCCGCCCATGCGCTCGGTCAGCTGACGCCGCGCGGCCTACCAGAGCGCGCGATCACGCCTCGGCGCGCCACGGCGCTCCGGACGCTTGCCCGCGATGGCGCGCGGCCGCGCCGGATCGTGGCGATCGACCTGCTGGTGCTGACGCTCGGGATCGAGCTCGAGCGCGGCGAGCCGCGCCGCCGGCGGATCGGTGCGCTGCAGCCCCGCGATCTTCATGGCGAGCGTCGGATCGACCGCGCGACCCTCGATGCGCACCTCGAAGTGGAGGTGTGGGCCCGTGGTGCGGCCCGTCGAGCCGACCTGACCGATGCGCATCCCTGCGAGGATGGGCGTGCCCGGCTCGATCTCGACGCGATGGAGGTGCGCGTAGCGCGTGGCCAGCCCGCCGCCGTGATCGATGTAGATGACCTTGCCGTAGCCGCGCTGCCGGCCCGTGAACGCGACCAGGCCGGGACCGGCGGCGTAGACCGGCGTGCCGCGATCGGCGCGGAAGTCGGTGCCCTTGTGGAACTTGGCGCGCTTGTTCATCGGATCGCGGCGCCAGCCGAACCCCGAGCTCTCGACGCCCGGCACCGGCGACGCGACGAGCGGCGTGAGATCCGGGGTGACCGGCGCGAACGGGACGATCCGCGCGATCATCCACTGCGTCTCGAGCGCGGCGTCGCGCACGCGCAACTGGAAGCGCGCTCCGGCCGTGGTGGCGAGCTCCGGGACCTGTCCGAGCCAGGCCGACGCCCGCGCGCTGACGCCGCGGCCGTACGAGGCGAGCTCGCTCCAGGTGGCCGTCTCCCACGAGTCGGGCCAGGGAGCTCCGGCGGTTGCGGTCTCCGCCACGGGTGGTGACGCGATGGCCGCCCAGAGGGCGCCGGCGAGGATCCACGGACGTACGGCCATCGCGTCGATTTTTTGACGTCAAATCGGTCGCGATCAACCGTCCATGGCAAGAATCTCGCTGTGAGCCGTAACCGACGTTTGACTACCATCGCCGCCTGCATCCTGGGGGCCATCTGTTTCTCGTACGCTGTCCACGGCGGCCGCTGGTGGACGATCGGCGAGGTCGGCGTCGGCCCGGTGTCGACGCAGCGCTGCTTCGACGGCAAGTGCGAGAGCGGCTCGCTCGCGTGGGCGAGCGGCACCGAGCTCTGGGAGCGCGCGGGGACGGCGACCTGGGCCGCGGGCCTCGTCGCCTCGCTCGTGCTGGTCGCGCTCGCGGGCGCGCTCGCCGCGCGCAGCGCCGGCCGCCTGGCCGCAGGCGTGACCGTGGTGGCGACGATGACCGCGATCGCCGCCGGCGCCGTGTTCGTCTCGCAGCGCCCCGACGTGCCCGGCATCGAGACCGGGCGCGGCGTCTGGCTGTTCGGCGCCGGCATCGTCGTCGCGCTGGCGGCGGCGATCACCACCCTGCGCGCGCGCACGAGTACCCCGGCGTGACCTGACGCCAGCGGTCGCGCTGCGATAGGCTCGCGGCTCGTGTCCCAACTGGCCAAGCTGGTCGCGCTCCTCACCCGCGATGACATCGACGAGGTCGTGATCGCGTCGGGCCGGCCGATCGCGGTGCGCCAGAGCGGCGCGTACACGGCGGTGAGCAAGGCCGACGTCACACGGGCACAGCTCGCGACGCTCGTGGCCGGGACGCCGATCGCCGCGATGGTCGACGCCGGCATCGGCAGCGCCCCCGTCGTCCCCGTCGGCGAGCACGCCGTCGCCGTCGAGGTGCAGCCGCTCGGCGCCGAGCTCATGGTGCGGCTCACGCGGGCGCAGCGGGCGAAGCGCTCGACCCGCGCCCGCCCGCCGACCCAGAGCCGCGGCCGCGTGAAGCGCCCGACGCAGAGCGGCCGCGCCCACGGCGCGAGCGCGAGCTTCGCCGAGTACGTGCTCGACGCCCGCGCCCGCGGCGCGAGCGATCTCCACCTCGCCGCCGAGCGCGAGCCGCAGGCGCGCGTCCTCGGCGCGCTCACGTCGCTGGGCGCGAAGCTGGACGAGCCCGCGGTCGAAGCGCTGCTCTTGCCGCTGCTCGACCAGGCGCAGAAGACGCGGCTCGAGGAACGCGGCTACGTCGACAGCGCGATCGAGGTCGACGGCGGCGGCCGCCTCCGCGCCAACATCTCGCGCGCGCGCCTGGGCATGAAGGGCAGCTTCCGCCTCATCGCCGAGGCGCCGGGATCGCTCGAATCGCTCGGCTTGCCCAAGGAGCTGGCGCGCGTCACCTCGTATCACCAGGGCCTGGTCGTCATCGCCGGGCCGAGCGGCCATGGCAAGACGACGACGCTCGCCGCCCTGGTGGAGCTGGTGAACGCCAACAAGGCGCACCACATCCTCACCGTCGAGGACCCGGTCGAGATCCTCTATCCCAAGCGCAAGGCGCTGGTCTCGCAGCGCGAGGTCGGCACGCACACACGCACGTTCGCGACCGCGCTCAAGGCGTCCTTGCGCGAGGACCCCGACGTGATCGTCATCGGCGAGCTGCGCGACCGCGAGACGGTCGAGATCGCGCTGACCGCGGCCGAGACCGGCCACCTCGTGCTGGCGACGATGTCGACGCCGTCCGCGGCCAAGACCCTCGACCGCCTGATCGACATGTTCCCCGCCGACGACCAGCAGCAGGTGCGCGTGTCGCTCGCCGCCGCGCTCAAGTTCGTCGTCGCCCAGCGGCTCCTGCCGTCGGCCGACGGCCAGAGCGTGGTCGCCGCGGTCGAGCTCCTCACCGGCGTCCTGCCGCTGGCCGCGCTCATCCGTGACAACAAGCTCTACCAGGTCACCTCGCTGCAGCAGCGCGGCCGCTCGTTCGGCATGATCCGCCTCGACGACTCGCTGACCGAGCTGGTGCGCGCTGGCCGCATCACCGAGGATGTCGCGGTGCGCGCCGCCGAGAACAAGAAGGAGCTCGCGGTGACGCTCAAGAAAGCGCCGGCCCGCCCGTGAGCGCCAGCAACCCACAGCTCGGCAAGCTCTTCGACCTGCTCCTCCAGCGCGGCGCGAGCGACCTGCACTTGTCGCCGGGTTATCCGCCGATGCTCCGCGTCCGCGGCGAGCTCGAGCCCGCGGTCGAGCGCGTGCTCGACGCCGCCACCATCGCCACGCTCACCGACGAGCTGCTCACGCCCGCGCAGCGGACGCACTTCGCGGAGCACAACGACCTCGACTTCGCCCACGCCCACGGCGAGACCGCGCGCTTCCGCGCCAACTACTTCCGCAAGACGACGGGCGTCGGCGCGGTGTTCCGCACCATCCCGACCAAGATCCTGGGGCTCGATCAGCTCGACGTGCCCGCCGGGATCCGCCGCCTCACCGACCTGACCGCCGGCCTCGTCCTGGTCACCGGCCCGACCGGCTCGGGCAAGTCGACCACGCTCGCGGCNNAAGTCGACCACGCTCGCCGCGATGATCGACCACATCAACCGCACGCGGCGCGGGCACATCCTCACCATCGAGGATCCCGTCGAGTTCGTGCACGAGCCCCGGCAGTGCCTGGTCACCCACAAGGAGGTCGGCGTCCACGTCCCGTCGTTCCTCGAGGCGATCCGCTCGGCCGGCCGCGAGAACGCGGACGTCATCCTCGTCGGCGAGCTCCGCGGCGCCGAGACCATGAAGCTCGCGCTCCAGCTCGCGAGCTTCGGCGTCCTCATCCTCGCCACCGTGCACACCAACTCGGCGGCGGCGACGATCGATCGCTTCGTCAACGCCTTCCCCGCCGACCAGCAGCCGCAGATCCGCGGCCTGCTCGCCGAGTCGCTCGCCGGCGTCGTCGCCCAGCAGCTCCTCCGTCGCGCCGACGGCAGCGGCCGCGTCGCCGCCCACGAGATCCTCATCGGCAACCAGGCGCTGGCCGCGCTCATCCGCGAGGGCAAGACCGCGCAGATGGGCAGCTTCATGCAGTCGGGCGCCGCCGATGGCAACCAGACCATGGACGTGACGCTCTCCCGCCTGGTGCAGGGCGGTCTGGTGCGCGCCGGCGACGCGCTCGAGAAGGCCCTCGACAAGGACGCGTTCTCGAAGCTGCCCCACGTCGCGCGCGAGCTGGGCACGGAACCGTAGCGACGCCGTCGCGGCGGACGCGATTCCGGGTAGGATGCGCGCCATGAGAAGCACCCTCCTCGCCCTGGTCTCGGTGGTCGCGCTGGCGACCGCGTGCCAGCGCGCTGACAAGAACGAGAACAAGGCCGGCGGCTCGACCACGAGCGGCTCGACCGACCTCGACAGCAAGGACATCCTCGCCCGCACCGAGACCACGCCCGAGGTCGACGTCAAGCACGTGCTCCTCGGCTGGTCGGAGCTGGCGCAGGCGTACGGCGGCAACCTTGATCCGCGCGCCGCCAAGCGCACCCAGGCCGACGCCGCCAAGCTGGCGACCGAGATCCTGGGCAAGCTGCAGAAGGACCCGACGCAGATCGACGCGCTCGTCAAGCAGCACTCGGAGGATCCGGGCTCGCTGCGCGGCGATCCGTACACCGTGCGCGCCGACGCGCCGTTCGTCCCCGAGTTCAAGAACCTCGCCCTGCGCCTCAAGGTGAACGAGGCCGGCATCGTGAAGACGCGCTTCGGGTACCACGTGATGGTGCGACCCACGCCGCCGCCGCCACCGCCGCCGGACCCGATCGCCTCCAACGACATCCTGGCGCGCCCGCCGACCAAGGACCGGGTGCACGTCCAGCACATCCTCCTCGGCTGGAAGGGCGTGCCGGCGGCGCGTCCCAACCAGGACCCGCGCGCCGCCGCGCGTGACAAGGCCGCGGCCGACAAGCTGGCCAAGGAGCTCCTCGAGCGGGTTCGCGCCGGCGAGGACATGGCCAAGCTGATGAAGGAGTTCTCGGAGGACCCGGGCTCGAAGGACACCGGCCGCGTCTACGAGGTCCAGCCGGGGCGCATGGTGCCGCCGTTCGAGGCCCTCTCGGTGCGCCTGAACATGGACGAGGCCGGCCTCGTCGTCACCGACTTCGGCTGGCACGTCATCAAGCGCGTACCGCCGCCGCCGCCGCCGCCGCCCGACGCGCTCGACTCGGTCGACATCCTGAAGCGCGAGCCGGTCACGCAGCAGGCCAAGGTCAAGCACGTGCTGCTCGGCTGGACCGAAGTCAACGCCGGCGACGAGCGCGGCAAGAAGCGCACGCGCGCCGAGCTCGACAAGCTGGTCAAGAAGACGATGGCGCGCCTCGCCAAGGGCGAGAAGATCGAGCCGATCATGAAGGAGCTCTCGGAGGACCCGGGCTCCGCGGCGAGCGGCGAGGGTTACGACGTCACGCCCGACGCCGGCCTGGTGCAGCCGTTCAAGGATCTCGGCCTGCGCCTGAAGGTCGGCGAGGTCGGCGCCGTGAAGACGCAGTTCGGCATCCACATCATCCAGCGCGTCGAGTAGCGCAGCGATCAGCGCGGGCCGAGGCCGACGACCCGCGACCAGCCCTCGGCGCGATGGACGCGACGCTGGCCGAGCTGGCCGTAGGTGTTGGCGCCCCAGCACCAGACCAGGCCCTGATCGTCGAGGGCGCAGGTCGAATCGCGACCGGTGCCGACGCTGACGGCCCGGAACGAGGTCTTCGCCCGGACCGGCGCGCGCTCGGGCGTGATGCGGCCGCCGCCGGCGCCGGTGCCGAGCTGGCCGAGGAAGTTGTCACCCCAGCACCAGACCTCGCCGTCCTTCACCGCGCAGTGATGGAGGTGGTTGGCGCCGAGCGCGGTGGCACCGGTCAGCGCCGTCACCTGCCACGGCTGGCGCCGGTCGCCGTCCCAGCACCACACCTCGGCGGTCCTGGTGATCACGCAGGCGACGCCCTGCCCGGCGACCAAGGACGTCGCGTCGGCGATCCCGGGGACCAGCTCGAGCTGGCCGGTCGGTAGCGCCTCGAGGAAGTCGTCGTCGTCGTCGTAGCGGTGATCGACGAAGCAGCTGGCGCGCCCATCGGTGTGGCGAGCGCAGAAGCCGACGCCCAGCGGCGCGAGGTCCGCGACGGGCGCGGGCGACGCCAGCGGCACCCAGCGATCGTCGAGCCCGCCCTCCGACATGCCGTGCCGGCAGTGGACGGAGCCGGCGGCGTCGACGAGGCAGAGCGACGCGTCGCGGTGCATGGCGGCGGCCTTGATCGACCTCACGCCCTTCGGGGCCGCGATCGTCTCGCGATCCCAGGCGCCGCCGTAGCCCGGGATCTCGCAGCGGATCGCGGTGGCCGTGGCCCGACACGAGGCCAGGTACTGCGCCGGGACGCGCACGCCGTTGGCGACGCCGAGCGCCGTCGGCAGCTGCCCGTTGCCCCAGCACCACTGCGTGCGGTCGCGCCGCACCACGCACACGCCGGCGTGCGCCACGTCGAGCTCGACGACCTCGTCGACGCGAGGCACGAGCATCGGGAGCGGCGAGAGCTGGACGCCGCCGTCGCCGAGCTCGCCGTGGTCGTTGGTGCCGGTGCACGCGACCGCGCCGTCCCGGTAGCGCACGCACGCGTGGTCGGCGGCGACCACCTTGGCCTCGGCGGCAGGCACGCGGCCGCTCGCGCACGCGAGGCCGCCGTCGTCGAGCACGACGCAGGGCTCGTGGTCGACGATCGCGACGTCGCGAACACCGGACGGGCGCGCGAGCGGCTTCGCGCCGTCGCCCCAGCATGCGGCGCCGCCGGCGCGCGTGCGCACGCAGCCCTCGTCACCGGAGAACGCCACGGCCGTCGCCGGCGGGAGCCGGGGCAGCGCGGGCGTGCGTTCGCCGAAGCACGCGACCGCGCCGGCCGCGGAGACGCCGCAGCACGCGTGGCCGGAGCAGCGGAGCGCGGTCAGATCGCGGACGCCTGCGTCGGTGTACGCGCCGTCGTGGTCGACACAGCCCACGCGGCCGTCGCGCATGACGGCGCAGATGCCGCCGTCGGCGACCTGCAGCTCGACCGCGGGGCTGGGGAAGACCGGCGCCGCGCGATCGAGCCCGATCGTGACGAAGCAG
Source organism: Myxococcales bacterium UBA2376 (assembly GCA_002344285.1). GTDB lineage: Bacteria > Myxococcota_A > Polyangia > Haliangiales > Haliangiaceae > UBA2376. The sequence goes on along the minus strand of DDTA01000155.1, from coordinate 24,218 downwards.
CCGCCGTCACCCGCCCCCGCGCGCTGGGCGACGCAGAGGTAGTGCCAGCTCCGGGCGACGTCGATCACCCCGCCGACGCCTTCGAGCACGTGCGGCGTCGACATGCCCTGGCGTCGCTCGACGGCGACCGAGTCGTCGTCGTACTCGACCTGCCCCCAGCAAGCGACTCGACCGTCGCCGCCGATCGCGCACGCGCTCGACTGCCAGACGCGCAGCCGTTCGGCGACGAACGTCCCGTCGAGGGGTGTCCAGGTCGCGCGACGCGCGGGCGACGGTGCCGCCGACGGCGCGAGCGACGGCGCGGGCGACGGCGACGGCGCGACGGCGGCGCGGGGGGGATTGGGCCCGCCGCACGCGACGGCGGCGAGGAGGAAGGCGGCGGGGACACGCATCGGCCCGAGCCTATCCCGGCTCGCGCGGGCTCACACGGCGGCGGGGTTCGTCAGTCGGCGGTGGCGAGGGCGTCGGCCTCGGCGAGCGAGGCCTCGAGCGCGGCCGGATCGGTGCCGCGCGCCAGGCTCTCGCGCTGCTGGCGGAGCTGCGCCACGGCGCGACGGGCGGCGGCGCGCGAGCCGGCCGCGTCACCCAGCGCGGCGAGCGTGCGGGCGAGGCCGAGCTCGGCGCGCCAGCGCTGGTTGAAGTCGATGCGGGTGAACCGGTCGAGCGCCCGTTCGAAGTCCGCGCGCGCGGCGACCGGTTCGCGACGTTGCTCACGCGCCTCGCCCAGGAGCATGTAGGCGATGCCCTCGTACTCCACGCGCGACGTCGACGCGCACATCTCGGCGGCGCGCTCGAGCATCACGATCGCCTCGTCGCCGCGTCCGAGCGCGAGCAGCGCGCGCCCGACGTTCACGCGGCAGTCGCCCTCGCAGGCGCGGTCACCGATGTCGACGAAGATCTGGAGCGCCGCCGCGAAGTGCTCGTGCCCGCGCCGCGGCTCGCCCAGGTCGACCCAGCCCTCGCCGAGGTTGGCCAGGCAGATGCCCTCGCGCCGGCGGTCGCCGAGACGGCGCGACATCACCAGCGCCTCCTGCGACGCGGCCATCGAGCCTGCGTTGTCGCCCGCCTCGCTGCGCACCGCCGACTGCGTCGAGATCGCGCGCAGCACGAGCTCCATCCGCCCCGCGCCACGCGCCAGGTCGCCGGCCAGGACGGCGTCCGCCTCCGCGGCCGCGAAGCCGCCGGCCTTGAGCCGCTGCCACGCACGCACGAGCAGCGCGCGCGCGCGGAGCGGCGCCGGCGCGCCTTCACACGCCGCGACCAGCGCGTCGAGCCCGGCCGCGTCGATCGCGCCGGCGCGGTTGCGGGCCTCGGCCGCCATCACGCGCGCCGCCAGGGCCCGCGCCGGATCGTCGGCGGTGGTCGCGTCCTCGGCGGCGTGCGACGCCTCCGCCACCGCGCGCGCCAGATCGCCGCGCGCCATGAGCGCACGCGCCAGCTCGATGCGCGCGTCGATCGCGAGCTCGGCCAGACGCTCCGCGGCGCCCCCGGTGATCGCGCGCTCGAGGCGCTCGCACGCCACCTCGAGCTCGCCGATCAGGACGGCGAGGGCGCCGGCCCGGTAGTCGAGCCGCGCCACCAGCGCCGGCGGCGGCGGCGTGCTCCCCGCCGTCAGCTGGCGCGCCGCCTCGTCGGCGCGCGCGATCGCCGCCTGCGCCATGTCGAGATCGCCGCGCGCCAGGCCCTCGCCCGCGGCGCGCACGTTCGCCTCGAGCGCCTCCGGCCACGAGCCGACGGCGTGGTGGTGGTAGCCGAAGATGTGGGCGAAGCGGTCGTCGGCGGTGCCGTAGATCTCGGCGAGCGCGCGCGCGACCTCGCGGTGCGTGCGCCGCCGCGCCCGCGCCGGCAGCTCGTCGTACAGCACCTGGCGCACGAGCGACGTCGTGAACCGGTAGTCGTTGCCCGCGCTGACACCGTCGTCGGTGAGGAGCCGCAGCGCGAAGCCGGCGTCGAGCGCGTCGTCGAGGGTCCGCTCGTCGGCGCCGCAGGCCGCGGCCAGCGTCGCCGCGCGGAACTCGTCGCCGAGCACGGCCGCGGTCTCGAGCACGGTCCGGTGCGCGGGCGTCAGCTCGCCGAGCCGCACGCGCACGACCGCCGCGACGCTGTCGGGCAGCTCCACCGACGAGAGGCCGCGCAGGCGCCAGCCCGCGTCGTCGCGCACCAGCTCGCCGCGCGACTGCAGGTGCCGCGTGATCTCGACGAGGGCGAAGGGATTCCCGCTGGTGGTGCGCAGGAGGCGGCGCGCCTCGATCGGCCCGAGCCGGATGCCCTTGAACACCACCTCGAGCCACTCGCGCAGCTCGTGCTCGTCGAACGGCGCCACCGGGAGCTCGGTGATCGCGCTCGTCCGCCGCGCCCGCCACATGGTCACGTCGGCCGACACCGCGTCGCGCGTGGTGGCCACGATCAGCGTGGCGCGCGGCCCCAGGCTGCGGTGCAGGTGATCGATCAGGTCGAGATCGACCCGCGACGCCCACTGCAGATCCTCGAGCGTCAGGACCAGCGGGCGCGACGCCGCCTGGCCCGCGAGGGCGTCGGCGATCGTCGCGAACGCGTTCCACCGCGCGTCGTCGCCGGCCGCGTCGAGGCTGTCCTGCACCTGCGTCGCCGCCTGCTCGCCCGCCGGGCCGCACGCCTCGAGCATCGTCACGAACGTCTCGAGCGGCGGCGGTCGACTCGCGGTGTAGTCGAAGAAGCGCCCGGTGAGCGCCAGCGCGCCGCGCTCGCGCGCCTCGGCCGCGAAGCGCTCGACCAGCCGCGACTTGCCGACGCCGGCGTCGCCGGTCACCAGCACGAGCGGCGGACGGCCCGCCAGCGCCGCCGCGAACGCGTCGTCGAGCCGCGCCAGCTGCGCCGTGCGGCCGACGAAGCGCGCGTACAGCGGCAGCGCCCGCTCCGTGTCGTCGTCGCGCGTCGGGTGCGCCACGCGCGACGCGCGCACCGCGGGCATGGGCCGCGATCGCGTGGGCCCGTACGGCCGCGCCGCCGGCGGCGCGACCGCCAGGCCGGCCGCCGCGAGCTGCGCGAGGCGCTCCGGGCTCTCGGGCCGCGCGCCCGGATCGCGCGCCAGCGCGCCGTCGATCGCCTCGATCACGCCCGCGCTCACGTCGGGCACCAGCTCCTTCACCGGCCGGTAGCGCCCGCCGTTGATCGCCATCAGCGTGTCGAGCGAGCTCTTCCCCTCGAACGGCAGCCGGCCGCTCACCATCTCGTAGAGCATGATGCCGAGCGCGAACACGTCGGAGCGCGCCGACGCCGGGCTGCCCTCGGTCTGCTCCGGCGCCATGTACGCCACGGTTCCCACGACCGCGCCCGGCGTCGTGATGTCGCGCTCGGGCAGCCGCAGGTCGACCGCGAGCCCGAAGTCGAGCACCTTCACCACCTGCCGCCCGTCGTCGGTCGGCGCGATGATCACGTTGGCCGGCTTGAGGTCGCGGTGGACGATGCCGCGCCGGTGACCGGCCTCGACCGCGGCGCACACCGACGAGAAGATCCACAGCGCGCGCCCGAGCGCGAGCGGGCCCTGGGCGAGCTCCTCGGCCAGCGTCGGCCCGTCGAGCTTCTCCATCACGAGGTAGGGGCCGACCGCGGGGTCCTCGCCGTAGTCGAACACCTGGATGACGTTGGGGTGGCGGATGTGCGCCGCCGCCTGGGCCTCGGTCGCGAAGCGCGCGCGGTTGCTGGGCGAGTCCTGGTGCGGCAGGAGTCGCTTGAGCGCGGCCTCGTCGCCGAGGCTCTTGCGCCGCACGGCGTACACCTCGCCCATGCCGCCGGCGCCGAGCGGACGCACGATCTCGTAGCGTCCGTCGATCACGATGCCGGAGGTCAGGGGCGCCGGGACCGGCATCATCCCCCCCGGAGTCCGGCGGAGATCGCGAACTTGCGTCTCGACCCGGTGCCCACAGGCCACGGTGGCGGCGGCGTCACCGTTCGAGTATACGAAGCTGGCGAATACCTGGGGGACCTCGTCCGTCGATCTTCGGCCTCGAGGCTCTATCCCATGCGGCGATCCACTCGCCGGGAGGAACCATGATCACGCATCGCTCTCGTCTGCCCCGTCCGGCCCGTCTCGCCCTCAGCATGTCCGCGCTCGGCCTCGCGCTGTGCGCCACCGCCGCCCCGGCGCTCGCCGGCGACGGCACCAACCTCTACGGCCTGATGTCGCAGGACACGCAGATGGTCATCGTCTTCGACGTCGCCGACTCGCGCGACTCGACGCTGCTCAAGAAGGGCTTCGACAAGCTCATGGCGCTGCAGCCCGACGCCAAGCAGAAGATGGCGGAGATCGGGATCGATCCGATGAAGGACGTCGACACCGTCGCCTTCGCCGCCGGCGGCGTGAAGGACTTCGACGACATGGACAAGGCCGGCAGCATGGTCATCATCATCGAGGGCCGGCTGCCCAAGGAGAAGCTCAGCTCGATGCCGGGCGCGGCCGCCTCGACCTACAAGGGCGTGACCATCTACTCCAAGGACGACACCGACGCCGCGTTCGTGGGCGACCGGCTGTTCTTCACCAAGAAGGGCAAGATGAAGCTCCAGGTCGACCTCGCGCAGGGCAAGGCCAAGGGCAAGAGCCTCGCCGCGTCGGGCAAGGCCAAGAAGATGCGCGGCGCCCTCGCCGTCACCGACACGACCGCGGACCTCTGGCTCACCGTCCTCGTCCCCGACAAGGCGAAGAAGGACATGAGCGCGGAAGGGCTCACCGCCAACAGCATCTCGGCGGGCGCCAACTTCACCGCCGACCTCGCGCTCGCGGCGCGCATCGAGTCCAACAACGAGGACGGCGCGAAGAAGGCCGTGGCGTTGATCCAGGGTCAGCTCGCGCAGGTGACCGGCATGATGACGCAGTTCGGGATGACCAAGGCGGCCAAGTCGATCACCGTCACGCACGACAAGGCGTCGATCAAGATGGGCATCCAGCTCACCGAGGCCGAGATCATGTCGGTCGTCAACATGGCGACGGGCATGGCCGGCATGGGCAAGTCGCCCTGAAGTAGGTTCGCGAAAGCGAGAACCAGCGCGGCCCGACCGGAATCGGGGTAGCTTGGCGGCCAGGAGGACACCATGGCCGTCACCACCGTTCCGCCTTCGGGCCCGTCTTCGTCGCCGCCGCCGCCGCCGCGCACCGAGATGCTGAAGAGCCTCTCGCCGGCCACCGGCGAGGTGCTCGGCGAGGTGCCGGTGCAATCGGCCGCCGAGGTGCAGGCCGCGGTGGCGCGCGCGCGCGTCGCGGCCACGTCGTGGGGCCTGCTCACCTTCGCCGAGCGCGAGCAGGAGCTCGTGCGCTGGCGCAAGGCGCTGGCCGAGGCCGCCGACGAGCTCGCCGAGCTCATCCACCGCGAGAACGGCAAGCCGCTGCTCGACGGCCTCATGGAGGTCTTCATGGCGCTGTCGCACCTCGATCACGCGGCGCACCGCGCGGCCAAGGCGCTGCGCACGGAGAAGGTGTCGGTCGGCCTCCTGGCCAACTTCCGCGCGACGGTGAGCTACCACCCGCTCGGCGTGGTCGGCGTCATCGGCCCGTGGAACTACCCGATCTTCACGCCGATGGGCTCGATCGCCTACGCGCTCGCCGCCGGCAACGCCGTGGTGTTCAAGCCGTCGGAGCTGACGCCGCTGGTCGGCGTGAAGATGGTCGAGCTCGCCGCGCGCTCGCTGTCGATCCCCGACGTGCTCCAGGTCGTGACCGGCGCCGGGCCGACGGGCGCGGCGCTGTGCAAGGCCGGCGTCGACAAGCTCGCGTTCACGGGCTCGACCGCGACCGGCAAGCGGGTGATGGCGGCGTGCGCCGAGACGCTGACGCCGGTGCTCATGGAGCTGGGCGGCAAGGATCCGATGATCGTCGCCGAGGACGCGGACGTCGACGCGGCAGCGGAGGCCGCGGTGTTCGGCGCCCTGACCAACACCGGCCAGGCGTGCATCTCGATCGAGCGCATCTACGTCGCCGAGCCGATCTACGATCGCTTCGTCGACAAGGTGGTGGCGGAGGTCGGCAAGGTGAAGGTGGGCGGCGACGACGGCCACCTGGGCGCCATGACCAGCCCGCAGCAGGTCGGGATCGTGAAGGACCACCTCGAGGACGCCGTGCGCCGCGGCGCGCGCGCGCTGACCGGCGGCGCCGATGCGATCGCCGGCAACTTCATCCAGCCGACGGTGCTGGTCGACGTCACCGACGACATGAAGGTGATGAAGGACGAGACCTTCGGCCCGGTCATCCCGATCGTCAAGGTGAAGTCGACCGAGGAGGCGCTGCGCCGCGCCAACGAGACGCCGTTCGGCCTCGGCTCGGCGGTGTTCGGCAAGCGCGCGCGCGAGCTNNCCCTTCGGCGGCGTCGGCGAGTCGGGCTTCGGCCGCATCCACGGCGACCACGGCATCCGCGAGTTCACCCGCACCAAGGCGACCGCCGAGCAGGTCTTCAACCTGCCCATGAACATGATGAGCTTCCGCGTGCCCAAGAACGCCGCCGACCGCATGCGCGGGATGATCAAGCAGCTCTACGGCTCGGGCGCGGTGGCGAAGGCCAAGGACCTCCTCGGCAAGCTGCGCTGAGGGTCCCGCGGTACAATCGGGGCCATGGTCGCCCCGATCCGCCGCCGCGCCACGTACGAGGACGTGCTGGCGGCGCCGCGCCACATGGTCGCGGAGATCATCGGCGGCGAGCTGCGTCTCTCACCACGACCCGCCGGCCCCCACGCGCTCGTCGCGACGATGCTCGGCGGCGAGCTCGGCCAGCCGTTCCACCGCGGGCGCGGCGGACCGGGCGGCTGGCTCATCCTCGGCGAGCCCGAGCTGCACCTCGGTCCAGAGATCGTCGTGCCCGATCTCGCCGGATGGCGGCGCGAACGGATGCCGGCGGTCGCGAACGTCGCGTACTTCGAGCTCGCGCCCGACTGGCTGTGCGAGGTCCTCTCGCCGTCGACCGAGAAGTCCGACCGCGCCGAGAAGCTCGCCATCTACGCAGCGGCCGGCGTCCCGCACGCGTGGCTCGTCAACCCGCTCTCGCGCACGCTCGAGGTGCTGCGCCGCCAGGACGCTCACTGGCTCACCGTCGCGGTCCACAAGGACGACGACAGGGTGCGCGCCGAGCCGTTCGACGCGGTCGAGCTCGACCTCGCCGTGCTCTGGGCCGACCTCGCGCCGGCCTGAGCTCGCTGCGAGCTACCGCGCACGGGACAGACGGAGGACGTCGGTCGCCGCGTCGAGGGAGAGGTCGTCGGAGGTGGTGGCGATGGCGAGGAGGTCGAGCTCGGTGAGCCGCGTCTCCTCGCACAGGCGGGCGCACAGCGGCTTCCAGGCCGCGCGGCCGGTGCGGGCGACGGCGGCGAGGAGCTCGGCGCGGACGTGGAGCTCGAGGGAACGCTTGCGCTGGTCGGTGAGCGCCGCGTCGGCCTCGCGGAAGCGCTCGGCCAGGCTCCGCACCAGCGTGCCCATCCACGAGTCGAGCTCGACCCACTGTTCGAGCGCCTCGCGCGAGATCGCGAGCACCGTGACGTCGTCGAGCGCCGTCACCGTCGCGGTCCGTGGGGCGCCGGTCAGGATCGCGGTCTCCCCGAAGAGCTCGCCCGGGCCCATCGTGCGCAGGTTGATCTTGCGGCCGGATTCGATCTTCGAGGCCTCGCAGCGCCCCTGCGCGATGATGTACGCGGCGTCGCCCGGCTCCTGCTCGCGGACGATGACGCTGCCCGCCGGGAAGCGCCGGCTCTCGAAGGCGCCGCCGCGCAGGAAGCGCTCGAGCTCGTCGCGGAGCGCCGCGATCGTGGGGAAGCGCCGGTCGCGCTGCGCCGCCAGCGCGCGCATGGCGACGTTGCAGAGGCCGCGCGGCAGCGCGCGCTGGGGCACGACCTCCTGCGGCGGCCTGATGTAGCCGACGCGCGCCAGCTCGAGCTCGGCGAGCAAGTCGCCGCCGGCGGCGTGCGGCGCGCGCCCGGTGAGGATGAAGTAGAGGAGCCCGCCCACGCCGTAGACGTCGGTGCGTTCGTCGATGTCCTCGTCGTGGCCCCAGGCCTGCTCGAGCGCCATGTACGCGGTGGTGCCGACGATGCCCTCGGGGCCGTCGCCCTCGAGCCCGCGATCGCAGCGCACGGCACGCGCCCGCGGGACGCCGGACCTCGCCAGCTGCTCGTCGGAGAGGAGCCGCACCACCCCCCAGTCCATCAGGTAGACCTGGCCGTGCGAGCCGACCATCACGTTGTCGGGCTTCACGTCGCGGTGGACGACGCCGCGGCCGTGGGCGAACGCCAGCGCGTCGCAGACCTTGAGCAGGATGTCCAGCGCATGCAAGAGGCCGCGCGGATCGGCGAGCAGGTCCTGCGCCTGGACGACCTCGGTGAGGGTCTGGCCCTCGACGAGCTTCATGGTGAAGCACGGCGTGCCGGCGTCGTCGGTGGCGAGCTCGTAGAGCGGCACGATGTGCGGGTGATCGAGCTGGGCCAGCACCTGCGCCTCGCGCAGGAACCGATCGTGGATCCGCGGGTGCTCGACCGACGGGTCGAGCACCTTCAGCGCGAGGTCGCGCTCGAGCAACCGGTCGCGCACGCGGTGGACCCACGACATGCCGCCGCGCGCGAGCTCGCCCAGGCGCGCGATGCGCGGCGACCGCGTCGGCGGCGCGTCGAGCGAAGGCGGGCCATCCTCGCTCATGGACGCAGCCCGAGGAGGAACAGCATGGGCCAGCCGAGATACTTGTGCGCGCGCGGCAGGCGCGCCGCCAGCGCGACGTCGACCGCGTGCTCGGAGATGTGCGCGATGGAGAGGCCGGCGGTCACCGCGGCGCGCACGTAGTCGCTGAGCTGGTTCGGGTGCGACGCCGGCCGCGTCTCGCGCCCGGTCGCCGGATCGGTGAAGCGCGCCTGCACGCCCTTCAGCATCATCGCCGGGTGCATGACCGAGACCGCGATGATCCCATCGGGTCGTGCGATCCGCTTCAGCTCGCCGAACAGCCCGGCCAGATCCGCGATGTGGTCGACGACCAGCCCGCACACGACGCGATCGAACGACGCGTCGACCATGGGCAGTCCGTGGGTCAGGTCGTGACAGACGAAGGTGATGTCGCGCGCGCCGGCCTTGGCGCGGGCGCGGGCGAGCATCTGCTCGGAGAAGTCGACGGCGGTGACGCGCGCGCCCGCGTCGGCGAGGCGGATGGCATGGCGTCCGGTGCCCGTGCCGATGTCGGCGACGGCGAGCCCGGCGACGTCGCCGAGCAGGCGGTCGACCTCGGGTTCCTCCAGCGCGATGAGCGGGTTGCCGTCGGTGTCGTAGACCTCGGCCCAGCGGTCGTACCCCTCTCTCGTGGACAGGTGATCGACGGACATGCACCGTTGATACACCGTCCGCCGGGCGGTCGTGCCATGGTGAAGCGTGACCTCACCCTCCGGGCCGACCGGAAACGTCGCGACGTGTCCGCACGCCGTGCGCCAGGAAGGGGTCTGCGTCGCGTGCGGCCATTGCCTCCACGAGATCGTGCTGAACGGCGCGTGCCTCGTGTGCGGATCGACGGAGCTCGATCGCGTCGCCCGCTCGCCGCGGCCCGAGCTGGTGTCCGTCGAACGCCTGACGCGGAAAGGACGTGCATGAGCGCCTATCACGAGGGCCACCGCCGGCTCCAGGACCACTTCGACTCGCGCCGCGTCGCCGACCGGCTCGAGCAACACACGTACCGCGGCGCGCTCACCGACGGCGATCGCGCGTTCGTCGAGAGCGCCGACATGTTCTTCCTCGCGACCGCCGATCCCGACGGCAACCCCGACTGCTCGTACAAGGGCGGCGCTCCCGGCTTCGTGCGCGTGCTCGCCCCCGGCGAGCTCGCCTGGCCCGACTACGACGGCAACGGCCAGTTCCGCTCGCTCGGCAACGTCGCCGTGCACGCGCCGGTCGCGCTCCTCTTCATCGACTGGGCGCGACCGCGCCGGCTGCGCATCCACGGCCGCGCGCGGCTCGACCTCGACGACCCGCTCCTCGCCGAGATGCCCGGCGCACAGCTCCTCGTGCGCGTCGCCGTCGATCGCGTGTTCCCCAACTGCCCGCGGTACATTCACACCATGGAGCGAGTCTCCGCGTCGCCGTACGTGCCCCGCGCGGGCGAGGAGCCGCCGGTGCCGGGCTGGAAGCAGGACGCGCGCTTCGCCGACGCGCTGCCGGCGCCGCGGAAGCGCGATGCGTGAGTGCCGCGCCGCGCTGACCGACTGGCTGCTCGCGCCGGCGACCAGCGAGCTCGAGGTCCACGAGCTCCTCGACGGCCTGGTCGCGCGGCTCGCCGGCGCCGATCTCGACCTGCACCGCGTGAGCATCTGGATCCCGACCAAGCACCCCGAGCTCTGGGGCCACCAGGTCGTGTGGGACCCGGCCGGCGGCGCCCGCGTCGTGCGCCGCTCCCACGACACGTCACAGACGACCGACTACGTCGGGACCCCGGCGGAGGCGCTGCACGCGCAGGGAGCGCGGACGCTGCGGCGGCGCATCGCGGTCGAGCCGGCGCGGAGCGAGTTCGCGATGCTCGCGAAGATGGCCGACGCCGGCGCGACCGACTACCTGATGGCGGCGCTCGATCAGGGACGCGTGCACGGCCCCTGGATCAGCTTCGCCACGCGCCGGGCGGCGGGCTTCGCCGACGAGCAGCTCGAGCTCCTGACCGCGGTGACGCCGCTGCTCGCGCTGCACGTGCAGCTCGCCGGCGCGCGCTTCGCGACCCACTCGCTGCTGGAGGTCTACCTCGGTCAGAACGCCGCGCGCCGGGTGTTCGACGGCGAGTTCCGCCGCGGCTCGGGCACGGAGATCGACGCCGCGCTCTGGTTCTGCGACATGCGCGGCTTCACCACGATCAGCGACCGCCTCCCCGCGCGCGCGGTGGTCGGCGTGCTCGATCGCTACTTCGAGCACGTCGCCACGCCGATCACGGAGCACGGCGGCGAGATCCTCAAGTTCATCGGCGACGCGACGCTGGCGGTCTTCCCCATCGGCCCGCACGGCCCCGCCGACGCCTGCCGGCGCGCCCTCGCCGCCGCGCTCGCGGTGCTCGCGCGCATCGACGGCTGGTCGTCGAGCGCGGCCGGGAAGATCGAGCTGGGGATCGCGCTTCATACCGGCAGGGTGTTCTACGGCAACATCGGCGGTCGCGAGCGCCTCGACTTCACCGTGATCGGCGCGTCGGTCAACGAGGTCTGTCGCGTGGAGGCGATGTGCAAGACGATCGGTGAGCCACTGCTCATGACCGCGGCCTTCGTCGGCGCGCTGGGCACCGCCGCCGCGCCCGACATGCCCGACGACGTGATCTCGCTCGGCGCGCACGCGCTCAAGGGCGTCGCCTTGCCGCAGGAGATCCTGACCACGCGCCGTCGCCTCGCTCCGAACTCCGAGTAGACTCGACCGTCGAGTCCATGAGCGCGGCCGTTCGTCTGCAGCAACGCGTGATGCGCGCCAGCGCGCGCCTGCCCGTGCCCATCCTGCGGGCCATCGCCGGCGGCGACGTCGTGGTGAACGGCGAGATGCTGGATCCGCAGCTCGCCGCGATCCTCGCGGTGGCCAATCGCGTCGGCCCCCGCATCGAGACCATGGACGTGGCCCGCGCCCGGAGCGTGGCGGTCCAGGGCATGAACCCGTTCGACGCCGACGTGGTGCCGATGGCGCGGATCTTCGAGGAGGTCGCGCCCGGGCCCGGCGGCGACCTGCCGGTGCGCGTCTACCTGCCGCGCTCGGCCAGCGGCGGGCTCGTCGTCTACTTCCACGGCGGTGGCGCCGTCATCGGCTCGATCGACGGCCACGATCGCTTCTGCCGGCTCTACGCCGACCTGGCCGGCTGCGCCGTCGCGTCGGTCGAGTACCGGCTCGCGCCCGAGCACCGGTATCCCGCCGCCGTCGACGACGCCGTCGCCGTGTGGCCGTGGATCTTCACGCGCGCGCCCCGCTGGGGCGTCGACCCGGCGCGCGTCGCCGTCGGCGGCGACAGCTTCGGCGGCTTCCTCGCCGCCTGGGTCGAGCTCGCGTCCCGCGATCGCGGGCACGACGGGCGCATGCGCAGCGGCGTCATGCCGCGGCCGCGCGCCCAGATCCTCATCTACCCGGCCACGGACCTGACCCACGAGGCGCCGAGCGTCGAGCGCTACGCCGAGGGCTTCCTCCTGACCAAGGCGATGATGGAGTGGTTCCGCCGCCACCACCTCCCCGAGTCACGGTGGCGCGAGGCCTCGCCGCTCCACGTCGCCGACCTGGGCACCGCGGCCCCGACGCTCGTCGTCGCCGCCGCGTTCGACCCGATCCGCGACGACGGCGCGGCGTACGCCGAACGCCTGCGCGCCACCGGCACCCGGGTCGACTACCGCCTCCACACCTCGCTCATCCACGGCTTCATCACGATGACGGGCGCGTGCGCCGCCGCCCGCGACGCCGTCGTCGACATGGCGAGGGCGACGGCGGCGCTCCTGGGGCGAGCTTGAGGGTCGGCGTCGTCGGCGCCGGCTCGAGCGGCATCCCGGTGGCCAAGGCGCTCAAGGACGCGGGCGTCGACCACGTCGTGTACGAGAAGGGCGACCGGGTCGGCGGCAACTGGGTGTTCAAGAACAAGAACGGGATGTCGTCGGCGTACCGCTCGCTGCACATCAACACGTCGCGCGACCGCATGCAGTACGCGGACTACCCGATGCCGCGCGACTATCCCGACTTCCCGCACCACGCGCTCATCGCGCGCTACTTCGACGCCTACGTCGACCACTTCGGGCTGCGCCCGGCGATCCGGTTCGAGACCGGCGTGGCGCGCGCCGAGCGCCGCCCCGGCGGCGGCTGGATCGTGACGACCGACCGCGGCGAGCGCGAGGAGGTCGACCTCCTCGCCGTCGCCAACGGCCATCACTGGGATCCGCGCGGACCCACGCCGGCCCCGCCCGGCCGCTTCGACGGCATCCAGTTCCACTCCCACCACTACGTCGACGAGCGCGAGCCGCGCGAGCTGCGCGGCAAGCGCGTCGTCGTGGTCGGCTTCGGCAACAGCGCGATGGACATCGCGTGCGAGCTGTCGCGCGAAGGCGTGGCCGGCAAGGTCTGGCTCTCGGTGCGGCGCGGCGCCCACGTCATCCCGCACTACTGGTTCGGCAAGCCGCTCGACCAGGCGATCGCGCTGCCGCCGTGGACGCCGTGGCGGATCCGGCGCGCGGTCGCGAGCGCGCTGCACAAGGTGGCGGTCGGCGATCCGACCCGCATGGGGCTGCCCGCGCCCGACCACGCGATCGGCGAGGCGCACCCCACGATCTCGAGCGACCTGTTCACGCGGCTCGGCCGCGGCGACCTCGCGATCAAGCCGGCGATCCGCTCGCTCGACGGCGCGCGGGTCACGTTCACCGACGGCAGCGTCGAGGACGTCGACGCCATCATCTGGTGCACCGGGTACAACGTCAGCTTCCCGTTCCTCGATCCGTCGATCGCGAGCGCGCCCGACAACGACCTCCCGCTCTTCCTGCGCTGCTGGAAACCGGGGCTCGACGACCTCTTCTTCGTCGGGCTCTGCCAGCCGCTCGGCGCGATCATGCCGATCGCGGAGGCCCAGGCGAAGTGGCTCGCCGAGTACGTCACCGGGCGCTATCGCCTTCCCACCGACGTCGAGATGCAGGCCGCGATCGCGAAGGAGCGCGTCGCCATGCACCGCCGCTATGTCCGGTCGGCGCGCCACACCATGCAGGTCGACTTCGACGAGTACCTCTGGCGTCTGGACCGCGAGCGCCGGGCCGGAGCCGGGCGCGCACGGCGGACGTAGAACTGGCCTCGGCGACGGCACGCGCGTACGATCCGGAGCGACTGGTGCGCGTCCTGCTCGCCTTCACCGACGTCGGGCTGGGCATTCCTCTGCAGGAAGCTCTGGAGGGGCTCGGGCGTGATACGCGCTGGGATCCGGCGGCGACGCCGGCCGCGGTGTCGGCCGACCCGCCCGACGTCGTCGTGCTCGACGCCGACGGGCTCGCCGCGCGCCTCGGCGACAACGCCGACGCCTGGCGCGCGCTCGACCCGGCCCCAGGCCTGCTCGCGATCGGCATGAACGCCGACGCGGCGACCCGCGCCGCCCAGGCGCGCGTGACGCTGGTCCCTCCGACGGCGACGCCGGCCGTGCTCGCGCGCGCGCTCGACGACGCGGCGCGCCTCCGCTTCGCGGCCGCGCTCGCGCCCGGCCTGGCCCGCCGAGCGCTCCGCCTGCCGCCCGCGGCCGACGTCGTGCAGATGCTCGCCGCGTCGCGCACGCTCGACGTGGAGATCGCGCGGGCCGCGCTGCGCTGGTACGCGCAGCACTACGTGCTCGCGACGTCGGTCATCGACGAGCTCCGGGCCGCCCGCGCGCTCGTCCCGCCAGAGATCGAGCACGTCGCCCACATGAACGGGACGCTGACCCTGCAGTCGCTCGTGCGCGCCGGCCCGCTCGACGCCCCCGAGGCAGCTCGCCTCATCTGGGTGCTCGGATCGCTCGACGCGATCAAGCTCACCCCCGAGCCGACCGAGCTGACCGCGACGCCGCGGCGCGCGCTCTTCGAGCTGCGCGCCCACCTGCGCGCCCGCACCGCGCGCCTGGCCAAGGCGACCTTCTACGACGTCCTCGAGATCACGCCCTTCGCCGAGATCGACGACATCGAGCGCTCGTACCGCATCCTCGCCTGGCGCTACGGGCCCGAGCGCACCGGCAAGCTCGACCTCGGCGACGTCACGCCGCTGGTCGCGCCCGCGTGGGATCAGGTCGAGCGCGCGCGCAAGGTGCTCAACGACGTCGCGGCCCGCGGGCGCTACAACGACTGGCTGCGCGAGCGCTGGTCCCAGCTCGAGTCGACCTGGACCGTCGACGCCACCGCCGCCAACGCCGCGGCCGACGCGTACGGCCGCGCGCAGCAGGCGCTCACCGCCGGCGACGTCCACCGCGCGCTCTCGGAGATGGCGTCCGCCGCGCGCAACCACCCGAGCCACCCCGAGTACGAGGCCGGGCTGGCCTGGGCCCGCTACCGCGTCGAGGTCGCGGGAGGCAAGGACCAGGCCGAGATCGCCCGCCGCGAGCGCAAGGTCGCCGAGCGCGCCACCACCGGGATGCGCCCGTGGCCGCGCGCGCTCCTCGCCCTCGCGCTCCTGTGCGTGGCCGATCGCGACCTCGACTCGGCGCGCTGGTACCTGCGCGAGGCGCTCGCGATCGACCCGAGCTCGCCCGCGGCGCGCCAGCTCATGGCGCGCCTGGGCGGCTAGCTGACTAGATCCGGTCGCCGCAGGCGCCGGTCGAGCAGTCGCACGGCATGGGCGTGTCGCCCTGCTTGCACATCTGGCGCAGGTTGCCGTTCAGCACGAACTCGCGCACCTGATCGAGCACGGCCTGGCGCTTGTTGACGCCGGAGTGCGTGCCGTTGTCGGTCGCTGGCTGCATGTTCGTGGTCGAGGGCGGCAGCGGCGTCGGGTGCTCGTCGTAGACGGTGAGGCCGCTGGTGAGCGTCGCGCTCGAGCCCTCCATGTTCCACACCTGCTTCACCGACGGCGTGACCAGCTGGAGGCCCATCGTGCGCGCGACCGTCTCGGTCGAGTAGTTGTTGACCAGGCAGTCGCCGATCGCCTCGTACATCATGATCTGCTTGGCCGGCGTGTTGGGCAGCGGATCGGCGACGACGCGCGGCGCGGTGGTGATCGCGTCGTACGGCTCGAAGTGCATCGCGAGCAGGAAGATGAGCGGCTGGTACTCGAGCGGGTCGGTGTAGCTGCCCTGGGCCGCGCCCTTGAGCGCGCTCCACGCGATCGAGCGCTCGAACAGCATCGACCACGCGCCGCCGGGGACGCCGAGCGCGCCGCGGGTGATGTTCTGGTCGTAGGCCATGAAGACGTTGCCCATGATCCCGCCGAGCGATCCGCCGAGGTAGTACACGCGCGACGGGTCGATGATCGCCTGGCCGTTGCGCTGGAACTCGGCGTGCTGCGCCATCGGCCCGCGCACGAGATTCTCGAGCGCGATGAAGTCGATGACCGACTGCGCGAGCTTCTGGGTGATGCCGGCGGCCTTGTTGAGATCGTTGGCGGCGAGCGCGGCGACGTTGATCTGCCGCATGGTCAGGCCGATGAAGTCACCGGCGACGACGTTGAAGCAGAACTGGTCGGCGACCTCCTGGAGGAAGCCGTCGTCGAGGTAGTCGGCGCCGCTGCCGAAGAGGCCATGGCCGAACACGATCGTCGGGATCGGGAGCTGGGCGGTCTCGGCGCAGCGCGGGACGAGCACGGCGTAGTTGGCGTCGCGCATGCCCTGCATCATCGGCGTGCCGCTGGCGTCGCGACGGAGGATCGAGTCGATCGCCTCGTCGTTGGTGAGGAAGTCGGGCGAGGTGAACGTGCCCGAGAACGCCTTCCAGACCAGCTGGGGATCGGCGTTGAACGGCTCGCGGGTGAAGGTGAGGTTGGCGCCGGCGGTGCCCATCGCCGCCTGCGCGGTGTCGCGCATGGCGAGGAGATCCGAGGTGAGGAACTCGTCCGACGCGGTGCGGAAATCCCAGGCGAGGACGGTCTGCTCGCGCGGGAGGCCGGCGGCCGAGAGCGCGTCGAAGACCGCGTCGTAGTCGGTCGTGCGCATGCGCGGGTGGCTGACGGTGCCGCCGTCGCGGATGGTCGCGAACGCGGCCGGGGACGCGAGCGCGCCGCCGCCGGCGGCCTGGAGCGTGTCGCGCAGGCCGACGGCGTAGCGGGTGTTCGGCCGGAGGCGCACCAGCGGACGGATGATGAGCGCCCGCTGGGTCACGTCGTCGACGTTCTGATCGATCTCGGCGAAGAACGGCGCGCGCTCCATCCGGTCCATGTCGACGAGCACGATCGGCGACGTCGCGGCGAGCGACTCGTCGGGCCGATCGGGGTGCGGCAGGTTGGCCCCGCTCACGCCCTCCGGGAACACGGCGACCAGCGGCCCCGACGGCGCGAACCCGTCGAAGCGGTTGAAGTACGCCGGATCGACCGGCAGGCTGTCGATGTTCACCGGCATCGACGCGGTCTCGAGATCGAGGCGGTAGCCGGTCGCGGTGGTCGCGTCCTCGGTGAGGAACGCCGTCGATGGCCACGGCAAGAGGCAGCTCGGGCCGCCGAGTGGGTTGCACTCGGCGGCGACGCCGGTGCCGCCGTCGTCACCCCCGCACGCCGCGAACGTCATCAATGCAAACGCAAGCGAAGCTGTACTGCGCATGTTGTGGTCTCCCCGGCGCGAACCGTATCACCGCCGCCCCGTCCGGGCGCAACTGACATATGGTGTCGCTGTGCGTTGGGCCTCGTGGCTGGACCCGTGGCTGTACCGGCGGCCCTTCACGGGGCGGAGCGCCCATCGTTACGCGGCGCTCGAGCGCCCCGGCTTCGGGGACCTGGACGCGCGGCTGTGCCGGGCCTGGCGGGCCGACCTCGCCGGTGCGCGGCGGGTCCTGGACCTGGGCGCCGGTCCGGGCACCGTCGGGCGCAGTCTGTGCAAGTGCTTTCCCGAGGTGCAGGTCATCGAGATCGAGCCCAGCCCCGACTACGCGCGGGCGACGGGTGCCAGTGACGGCAGGACGATGCGCCTGCGCGCGCGCGCCGAGGCGTTGCCCCTGGCGGCGTCGAGCGTCGACGCCGCGGTCAGCGTGTCGGCGATCCGGCACGTCGCCGACCGGGTCCGCGCGCTCGCCGAGCTGCGCCGCGTGGTGCGGCCGGGCGGGGTCGCGCTCGTCGTCGAGCTCGACCCCGAGGCGCCGGCGGCGCGCGTGGCGGCCCACGCGCGCGGCGTGCGCTCCTGGGTGCTGGGCGCGATGTTCGGGCCGCTCGTGGTCGCGACGGCGCCGCCTGCGGCGTTGATCGCCGCCGCGGCGCGCGCGGCGGGATGGCGCGACGTCACGCGCCGCGACGACGACGTGCAGCCGGTCTACGAGCTGAGGCTCGCGTGAGCGGGCCGGGCGGCCTTGGCGCTCGCGTGCGCGAGCTCACCGCCCTGGTCGACGAGGTCGCGCCGCCGGGCTGGACCGCGAGCCCCGTGTGGTGGGCGCTCGTCGGCGCGGTGGCGCTCACCGAGCCCTACGGACGGCCGGGCGCGTACGTCGTCTCCGACGCGGAGCCGCGGGCCGACACGTTCATGGGCGTGCCCGGGCCGGCGCCCGACGACGCGGCCGGGCGCATCGGCTGGGCGATCGCGGCGGCGCACGCGGCCGTGCGCGCCGTGCTCGCGCGCGACGGCACCCTGCCCGACCAGCCGCTCACCGTCGCGATCACGCGCCACCGCGGCGCCGCGCGCACCGCGCCGATCGCCTCCCCCTGGCGCGTCGCCTTCGCGATCGGTGGCGGGGTCGTGACCGCGCTCCTCGATCCACGTGGACCCGCGCACGAGATCGCGCTCGCGCGCGCGCTCGCCGCCGCCCTCGTCACGCACGCCCCGGCCGCACCCGACGACGGCCCGATCCCCATGCTCACCGTCACCGTCGGAGACGACGACCTCGCCCACGCGCACCACGGCCACCGCCGCGCGTGGCGCGCCCGCGGCGGCCCGTGGCTCGGCGTCGCGCGCGCGGGCGGCCTCACCCTCGTCTCGACCTGCCACATGGTCGTCGACGGCTGGGGCCACGCCATGCTCACCGCCGACACCGTCCGCGGCCTCGATCGCGCCGCCGCCCGCACCCTCGCCACCGCCGCCGCCACCATCCTCGGCGCCGCGCCCCTGCCCCCCGCCAAGTTGACAAAGTTGACACCGTCCCCAGCTGGGGACGGTGTCAACTTTGACAACTTAAGGCTCGGGGTCGCCTGGCGCCGCCTGCCCGCGCCGATGCCGCCGTTCCTGCGTCAGGCGTGGACGCTCGGCTGCCTGCTCCATCGCGATCAGGGCCGGGCGGGCGCGCCGCGATCGCCGACGTTCCAGATCCCGGTCGCGCCGGGCGCGGCCGACGACCCGACGCGGTTCGCGCGGCGCGTGCGCCCCGCGATCGTGAGTGTCCGGTTCGCGGACGGTAGGCCCGAGCCCGAGCAGGCGTTCGCCGAGCGGGCGCGGCGCGCCATCGCGCGCGAGGCGCAGGGCGAGGGCCTGAGCTCGCGCCTCCTGCGGGCGCTCGCGGCGGTGCCGGCCCCGCTGGGCTGGAAGCGCGGCGTCGTCGGCGCACGCGCGCGCTGGCTCGCCGGCGCGGTCGACGTGATCGCCGGCGCCGGATGCCTGTCGTACCTGCGCGCCGCCGGGGCGCCGCCGCTCGTCGCCGTGTCGTCGCCCGCCCAGCTCGCGCCGGCCGACAGCCCGATGGCGACCAGCGTGCTCACCGTGATCGACGACGGCGAGGGCGCCACCGTCACCCTCGCCGGCAGCGGGCGCGCGACGTCCCCCGCCGCGTGCGAGGCGCTCCTCGACGCCTGGTGCCGCGAGCTCAGCGCGTCGCGCCCCGACGACTCGCGAGCATCTCGATCAGGTCCATCTTGGTGAGCAGCGCCAGCACCTGACGCTCGCCGTCGACCACCAGGGCGACCTCGCCGCGCTCGAAGATCGCCGGCAGCTCACCCGACGACGCGTGCATCGCGACCGTCGAGACCTTGCGCACCATCACCTCGGCGACGATGGTGTCGGTCGCGACCCGCCCGCTGACCAGCGCCTGGAGCAGATCGGCCTCGGTGATGATGCCGGCGAGCTTGCCCTGATCGAGCACCGGCAGCTGCGAGATGCCGTGCTGCTTGAGCAGCTCCGTCGCGCGCCCGACCTTGTCGTCGGCGTTGACGGTCAAGACCGAGCGCTTGCCCAGCGCGCGCACCACGTCGGCGATCGTGCCCACCTCCCAGTCGGCCTTGAGGAAGCCCTGCTGCCGCATCCAGCGATCGTCGACGAACTTGGTCATGTAGTTGCGGATCGAGTCGGGCAGGATGACGACGACCCGCTGCCCCGGCTTCATCCCCGCGGCGACCTGCAGCGCCGCCCACACCGCCGACCCCGAGGAGCCGCCGACGAGCAGGCCCTCCTGGCGGATTAGCTGACGCGCGACGCGGAACGAGTCGCGGTCGTTCGACTTGATCCAGCGATCGACCAGGCTGCGATCGAGGACGTCGGGGATGAAGTCGTAGCCGATGCCCTCGACCTTGTAGCTCTTGATCTCGCCCGGGCCGGCGAGGATCGAGCCCTCGGGGTCGACGCCGACGATCTCCACGTGCGGCAGCTCGCGCTTGATGACGCGCGCGACGCCGGTGAGCGTGCCGCCGGTACCGGCGGTCATGACGATCGCGTCGAACTTGCCGCCGGTCTGCGCGATGATCTCCTTGCCCGTCCCCTCCTCGTGCGCGAGCGGGTTCGACGGGTTCGCGTACTGGTCGAGGATGTGCGAGCTGGGGATGACCTCGTGCAGGCGGCGCGCGACGCCGATGTGGCTCTCGGGCGAGTCCCAGGCCGCCTCGGTCGGCGTGCGGATGATCTCGGCGCCCAGCGCCTCGAGCACCACCTGCTTCTCCTGCGACATCTTCTCCGGCATCGTGATGATCACGCGGTAGCCGCGCGCCGCCGCCGCGAGCGCGAGCCCGATGCCGGTGTTGCCGCTGGTCGGCTCGATGAGCGTGTCGCCCGGCTTGATGCGCCCGCTCTTCTCGGCGTCGAGCAGCATGCGGACGCCGATGCGATCCTTCACCGAGCCGCCGGGGTTCATGAACTCGCACTTGGCGACGATCTCCGCGGGCAGCCCGCGGCCCAGCGAGTTCAGCCGGACCATCGGCGTCTCGCCGACGGCGTCGAGGATCGAATCGAGGACGTGATCGCGCGTGCTCATGGCCCGCGTGTACCAGATCGAGGGGCCTTCAGGCCAGCGCGGGCCCGGCCTCATGATTCCACGACGAGGCGCCGTCCCTGACCCTCAGAAGATCGTACTTGACGCCGTCAAGCCATGTCGACTAGTGTTCAGGAGATGGCGCTCCGCTCCCCCAACGCCGGCTCCGCGCGCCTCGCCGCCCGCCGCAACGCCGGGTCGCGCCAGGAGATCCTCGCCGCGACCCGCACGGTCATCGCTCGGGTCGGGCCGGCGGCGCTGCGCGTGGAGCACGTCGCCGTCGAGCTCGGCGTCACCAAGCAGGCGCTCTACCACTACTACCCCTCGAAGGAGGCGGTGCTCTTCGAGGTCGTCATCGACGAGCTCGTCGCCGTCGCTCACGCGGTCGACCAGGCTGCCCGCGCCGCGCCCGACGGCGCCGGCGCGCTCGAGGCGATCATCCGCACCTACGCCGCGCACTTCCTGCCCCGCCTCGAGATGCACCGGCTGGTCACGATGTTCGTGCCCACGCCCGAAACGTTCCGCGCGACGCCCGAGGTCCTCGCCCGCATCCGCCCGATCAACGACCTGCTCTACGGCGCGGCCGAGGCCCGGCTCGCCGCCGAGCGGCGGCCCCGTCGGCGCGACCCGCGCGGGCCGCGGCGCCTGGCCTTCACCGCGCACCTCGCCGTGCTCGGCCTCCTCACCATGCGTACGATCACCGACTCGATGCAGGACCCGCTGCTCGACACCGACGCCGAGCTCGTCGACGAGCTCGTGCGCACCTACCGCGCCGCCGCGGAGAAGGACAAGACCCGATGAGCACGTTCGACGACCCGCTCCTCCGCGTCTACGCGATCAGCGCCGC
The DNA here is from genome assembly GCA_002344285.1 of Myxococcales bacterium UBA2376. Classification (GTDB taxonomy): domain Bacteria; phylum Myxococcota_A; class Polyangia; order Haliangiales; family Haliangiaceae; genus UBA2376. Next base: position 2,656 of record DDTA01000155.1, on the reverse strand, counting down.
CTCGATGGCGATCCTGATGGCGAGCCAGGCGTGGATCACCGTCTATCGGATGACGAAGGTGAAGGGCGGCTTCCGCAGCCCCGAGGACGTGAAGCGGTCGCCGCTGAACCCCGCGCCCTCGCCCGAACAGCTCCTGCCCAACGAGTACGTCGAGCGCTCGCGGCGCATGCACGCCAACCACACCGAGAACATCCCGCTCTTCCTCGCCGTCGGCCTGCTCTTCGTCCTGGCGCAGCCGCCGCTGTGGGCGGCGCAGCTCGCGCTCTACGGCTACGTCGTCACCCGCGTCCTCCACTTCGCCGCCTACATGACCGCGCAGCTCCACGACGTCCGCGCCGCGATGTGGACCCCGGGCGCGCTCGCGATCATGGCCATGGCGATCTACGTCCTCGTCTCCGCCATCTGATCTGATGTGAACGCCGCGCGCGAGGTGGCGTCGGGCGTCCGCCGCGACGGCTCGCATCCGCTATGGCGGACGCCATGTTGGCCTTAGCGGCGGTTCGTGTTAGCAGGAGGGATGGCAGACACGTCCCTCCTGGAAGCGGCCCTTCGCGAACGCATCGTCGTCCTCGACGGCGCGATGGGGACGATGATCCAGGGCTACGGGCTCAGCGAGGCCGACTTCCGCGGCGACCGCTTCCGCGACCACCCGGTGCCGCTCGGCGGCTGTAGCGACCTCCTCGCCATCACCCGCCCCGACGTCATCGAGGCGATCCACCTCGAGTTCCTGCTCGCCGGCGCCGACATCGTCGAGACCAACAGCTTCACCGGCACCGCGATCGCGCTCGCCGACTACCAGCTCGACGGCCTGGTCTACGACATCAACCACGCCGCCGCGCAGTGCGCCGTGCGCGCCGCACAGCGGGCCGAGCAACAGGACGGCCGCCCGCGCTGGGTCGCGGGCTCGATGGGCCCGACGACGAAGACCGCGTCGCTCTCGCCCGACGTGAACGACCCCGGCTTCCGCGCCGTCACGTTCGCGGAGCTGGTGACCGCGTTCAAGGCGCAGGCCCGCGCCCTGATCGACGGCGGCGTCGACCTGCTCCTGCCCGAGACCCACATCGACACGCTCAACATGAAGGCCGCCCTGCACGCGATCGACGAGCTCTTCGCCGAGGGCGCGCGCAGGGTCCCGGTGATCGCGTCGGTCACGATCCCGGATCGCTCGGGGCGCACCCTTTCGGGCCAGACCGTCGAGGCGTTCTACAACTCGATCAGCCACGCCGACCTGCTCGCGGTCAGCATCAACTGCGCGCTCGGCGCCGACGACATGCGCCCGCACGTCGAGGAGCTGGCGCGCATCGTCAAGACCCGCGTGTGCTGCTACCCCAACGCCGGCCTGCCCAACGAGTTCGGCCAGTACGACGACACGCCCGCGCACATGGCCCAGGTCGTGGGCGAGTTCGCGCGGAACGGCTGGGTCAACCTGGTCGGCGGCTGCTGCGGCACGCGCCCCGAGCACGTGGCGGCGATCGCCGCCGAGGTTCGCCGCGCGCCGCCACGCCAGCTGCCGTCGCTGGCGCCGTACACCCGGCTCTCCGGCCTCGAGCCGCTGACGATCACGCCGGAGACCAACTTCGTCGTCATCGGCGAGCGCACCAACGTCACCGGCTCGGCCGCCTTCCGCCGCCTCATCAAGGAGGACCGGTACGACGAGGCGGTCACGGTCGCGCGCCAGCAGGTCGACGGCGGCGCCAACATCCTCGACGTCTGCATGGACGAGGGCATGCTCGACGGCGTCGCGGCGATGACGCGGTTCCTCAACCTCATCGCCGCCGAGCCCGACATCGCGCGCATCCCGGTGATGATCGACAGCTCGAAGTTCTCGATCATCGAGGCCGGGCTCCAGTGCCTCCAGGGCAAGGGCGTCGTCAACTCGATCTCCCTCAAGGAGGGCGAGGCCGAGCTCCTGCGCCAGGCGCGCATCGTGCGCGGCATGGGCGCCGCCGTCGTCGTCATGGCCTTCGACGAGACCGGGCAGGCGACCGACGTCGAGCAGCGCGTCGCGATCGCGAAGCGCGCCTACAAGCTCCTCACCGAGGAGGTCGGCTTCCCGCCCGAGGATCTCATCTACGACCCCAACATCCTCACGATCGGCACCGGCATCGAGGAGCACGACGCGTACGCCGTCAACTTCCTCGAGGCGGTGCGCCGCATCAAGAAGGAGTGCCCCGGGATGAAGATCTCGGGCGGCGTGTCGAACCTGTCGTTCGCGTTCCGCACCTCGCCGCAGGTGCGCGAGGCGATGCACGCGGTCTTCCTCTACCACGCGATCCGCGCCGGCCTCGACATGGCGATCGTCAACGCCGGGCAGCTCGCGGTGTACGAGGAGCTCGATCCCGCGCTGCGCGAGCACGTCGAGGACCTGGTGCTGAACCGCCGCCCCGACGCGACCGAGCGCCTGCTCGCCCTGGCGGCGACGCTCGGCGGCGAGACCAAGAAGCAGGAGGACGAGCTCGCCTGGCGCAAGGAGCCGCTGGCCAGGCGCATGGCGCACGCGCTCGTGATCGGCAACGCCGACTTCGTCGACGTCGACGTCGCCGAGGCGCTGACCGTCTACCCCAAGCCGCTCGCGATCATCGAGGGGCCGCTCATGGACGGCATGAACATCGTCGGCGAGCTGTTCGGCGCAGGGAAGATGTTCCTGCCCCAGGTG
>DDTA01000012.1 GCA_002344285.1 Myxococcales bacterium UBA2376 | reverse complement strand
CGAGATCGAGGCCGCCTGCCGCAAGCCCAGCTGCGTCTGGCCCGGCATCTGCCCGAACCTCAAGACCGACCACGGCCCGCTCGTGCGCCTGTACCGCAAGGCGCGTGCGCTGCCCGGCGTCAAGAAGGTGCTGATCGGCTCGGGCCTGCGCTACGACCTGGCGGCCACCTCGCCGGCGTACGTGAAGGAGCTGGCGCAGCACCACACCGGCGGCTACCTGAAGATCGCGCCCGAGCACACCGAGGAAGGCCCGCTGCGGCACATGATGAAGCCGGGCATCGGGACCTACGCGCGCTTCAAGGAGCTCTTCGATCGCTACTCGGAGGAGGCGGGCAAGGAGCAGTACCTCATCCCGTACTTCATCGCCGCGCACCCGGGCACGACCGACGAGGACATGCTGAACCTCGCGCTCTGGCTCAAGGCCAACAAGTTCCGCCCCGACCAGGTGCAGGCGTTCCTGCCCGGACCGATGGCGACGGCGACGGCGATGTACCACACCGGGTTGAACCCGCTGCGCTCGCTCAAGGCGCGCGAGACGGTGTCGACGGTGAAGAGCCACGCGCAGCGCCGGCTCCACAAGGCGTTCCTCCGCTACCACGACGCCGAGAACTGGCCGCTCCTGCGCGAGGCGCTCACCCGCATGGGCCGCGAGGATCTCATCGGCAACGGCAAGCACCACCTCGTGCCGCGCTGGCAGCCGCAGGGCACGGGCACGGGCCGCCCTGGCGGGCGGCCGGCCTCGGGCCTCGGGCCTCGGGCCTCGGGAAGAGCCAGAGAAGAGCGGCCTCGGGCCCCCAGGCCCGGAACGGCGCTGACCCAGCACACCGGGTTGCCGCCGCAGCCGAAGATCACCGCGAAGAGCAGCAAGCACGGGCGCAAGGGACGCTGATGGCGCTCGGCGACTTCGCGCCGCAGGCGAAGGCGTACGGCGCGCGCCCCGGATATCCGGACGAGCTCGTCGACGCGCTGGTGGCGCGGGTGGGCGTCGTGAAGGGAGACCGGGTCGCCGACCTCGGCGCGGGCACCGGCATCTTCACGCAGCTCCTGGTCGCGCGCGGTCTCGTGGTGGTCGCGGTCGAGCCCAACCCGGCGATGCGCGCCGAGGCACCGGTGCTGGACGGCGTCGAATGGTGTGACGGCACGTTCGAGGAGACGGGGCTCGCGACCGCCTCGGTTCGCTGGATCACCGCCGCGCAGGCGTTCCACTGGGCCGATCCGCCGCGCGCGCTGCCCGAGCTGCATCGCGTGCTCGCGCCCGGCGGCGCGCTCACCTGCCTGTGGAACGACCGCCGCGACGCGGAGAGCGAGCTCCTGCGCGACGTGATGACGATCATCCGCCGCGACGCGCCCGCGTTCGACGAGCTCTACCGCGCGCGCGACTGGCCGGCCATCCTCGCCGAGGGCGGCTGGTTCGGTGACGTCGTCACCGACGAGTCGCTCCACGCCGTCACGATGTCGCGCGATCGCTTTCGCAACCTCTGGCGCAGCCACAACCGCCTCGCCGAGTCCGCCGGCGCCGCCTTGCCCCGTGTCCTCGCCGCGATCGATGCGCTCACCGCCGATCTCGACGTCGTCTCCGTGCCGTACGTCACGCGCGCGTTCACGGCCCGCGCTATCCTTGGCTGAGTGACGCCGCGCGCGCCGAAGCTCCTGGTCGCTCTCGCGACCGTGACGAGCCTCGGCGGCTGCCCGCCCGATCGCTCCGACGATCTGCAGTGCGGCGTGACGCCATCCGAGGCGCTGGTCGCATGTCCGCCCGAGCCCGCGCTGGGGACGCACCTGCGCGAGCGGTGGGGCCTCCAGCCACGCGTCGAGATCACGGCGCGGTGCGTGCCCGGACACTTCGGCGGCGCCGGATGGATCATCCACGCCGTCGCGCGCGACGGCGCCAGCGTCGCCGGCGCCGTCTTCGTGCTGCAGCCGTCGTGCGGCGCGCTCACCGATTCGGCGCTGCGCCCGGGCGCGCCGCCGGAGGCGACCTACGAGGCCATCGACCTCGACGGCGACGGCGTCGACGAGGTGATGGCCCGACGCACGGCGACGAGCGCCGACGGCGAGGAGACCACGCTCGAGGCGCTGCGCGTCGGCGGCGGGCGGCTCCGCCACGGCGGCAAGATCCGCGTCGCCTACGACGGCGTCGACCCCGACCTCCCCGACCGCCCCGCCCTGCGCTGCACGGGTGACGTGCGCTACATCAACCGCCCCGACGGCGGGTTCTTCGTCGAGATCGAGGCGACGCGCTCGATCGTCAGCGAGCGTTGCCTCGCCGACGGAGCGCATCGCTTCGAGCTCGCGTCCAGCGGCCTACGCCGCCGGTGACCGGTGCGTCACTCCTGCGGCGGGCTCGCGAGGCACGCGTCGAGCTCGGGCGTCGCGGTCCAGCCGCAGCGGCCGTCGTCCTGCACCTCGCACGTCGCCTCGCGGTAGCACGCGTACTCCGGGCGCCACTCGCACGTGGAGATCGCACCCTCGTTCTCGCTGCAGATCTGCCCCGAGCAGCCGCCGACGTAGCAGGTCTTCTCGGCCTCGTCGGTCGCGCGGACGTAGAAGTTGGTCGCGGTGCGCGCCTTGCCGCGACCACCCGGGCCACGGACGCTGTAGCGCTCACCGGCGATGATGACCGCGTTCTCGACGAGCGCGTTGACGCCGGCGCCGATCGCCTCCTCGGTCGCGCCCGAGACGTCCCAGCCGATCTCGGCGAGGTACGCGCTGGCCGAGCTGTTCAGCTTCTTCTCGCGCATCGAGTTGCACGGGAAGGTGAAGCAGCGCACGCCGGTGTCCTCGACCATCGCGAACGGGCCCACCGGCGCGTTCGGGCCCTGGCCCAGCCACGCCTCGGTGGGGCGGAACTCGCCGAAGGTGCCGACCTGCTCGTACGTGCGGCGGCCGAAGGTCCCGCGCACGAGCACGTTGCCCTCGCGCAGGGCGCTGATCTCGCCGTTGATCTTCTCCACCGCGGCCTCGCCGAGCCCCAGCCGCGCCGTATCGAGCGTCGGGACGTAGCAGCGGTCGGCGTAGCGGCCGTCGTGGCACTTCGTGCTCGACGCGTTCACGCGCTCGAGCCAGTAACCGCCGCAGTACGGGAACGCGCAGCGGCGCGCGTCACGCGTGATGCTGTAGAAGGTGTAGGTTCCACCCGCGATGTCGGCCTTCGAGTCGTCGACGTCGACCACGTCGTCCTCGAGGAACTCGTCCTCGACGCTCACGTCGGTGCAGGCGGCGGTCGCGAGGGGGGCGACCAGGGAGAGGGCAAGAATGAAACGGGAAGTCATAGTCCTGAGAGCTCCTTACGGCGCGGCGCAGGAGCAGGCTCCGTGCCATCCCGAGGACGCGCCTGGGCGCGGCGCGTCGCACCCTTGCGCGCTCGCCGGGTGCAGTCGCGGCAGCCAGGGCTGGCTACAGTGGTAGCCAGGGCGCCCGATGTGCGAAATTCGCGTCTCGGTGCGACGTCTCCTCCTGGTCGCGGTGTCCCTGGTCGGCTGCGCCGATGCGCGCGCGGATCGGAAACCCGAACCGCCCGACACCATCACGCTCGCGTTCGCGGGCGATGTCATGTTCGGCCGCTTCGTCGAGGGTGGCTTCGCCGCGATCGAGGCGGAGAAGTTCCCTCCGTTCGAGGGCGTGAAGCCGCTTCTGCAGCGCGCAGATCTGGCGATGGTGAACCTGGAGACGCCGGTGATGACCGCGCCGCCGTCGACGAGCTCGTGGGGCACGCGCATGCGCTTCGTCGCCACACCGTCGCGCCTCGCCACGCTCACCGACGCCGGGATCGACGTCGTCTCGCTCGCCAACAACCACCACTACGACATGCGCACGAAGGGCGTGGCCGAGACGCCGGGCCTCTGCCAGGCGGCCGGGCTCACCGTGATCGGCGCCGCGCGGGACGAGCCGCGCTTCCGCATCGAGACCATCGAGGTGCGCGGCCGCCGCGTCGGCGCCATCGCGGCGACGACGGTGCGCAACGGCACCCAGCGCGAACAGGAGCCGCTGCTGCCGTTCGCCACGCCGCGCGAGCTGCGCGAGCTGGTGACGCCGCTGGTCACGAAGGCGCGCGCCGACCACGATCTGGTGCTGGTCGCGATGCACTGGGGCGTCGAGTACGCCGATCAGCCGTCGAGGTGGCAGGTCGACGCGGCGCGCGGCTTCATCGACGCCGGCGCCGATCTCGTCATCGGCAGCCATCCCCACGTGCTGCAGGGCATCGAGCGCTATCGCAGCGGGCTCATCGCCTACTCGCTCGGCAACTTCCTCTTCGACAACACGCTGCCGCTGCCGCGCCAGACCGGCGTGCTCACCGTCACCGTCGACGGCGCCGGCTGCACGAGCGCGCGCTTCGATCCCGCGCTCCTGCACAAGCTCCCCGAGCACCACGTGAAGGCGGCGCCCGGCAAGCGGGGCAAGCTCGTCCGCGACCGCGTGCGCACGCTCTCGGGGAACAAGCAGCTGCGCACGGCGTGGACCGACGACGGCGACGCGCTCCTCCTGCCGCGCGCCTGCCCGGCGCGGTAGCGCTCACCGTCCCGTACCCGCGAGGCGCGAGCGGGCGGTGATACGTTCGGGCGATGGATCTCCGGACCTGGGTGTGTCTCGGCACGGGCGCGTCGCTGGCCCTGGCGACTGGCTGCGGCGGCAAGCCCTCGGCGGCGGCCAGGGGCCCCGCGCAGGTGACGATCGAGTCGACGACGACGGCCTCCCAGGCCGAGCTCGCGGCGGCCTTTCCCGAGGGCAAGTTCCAGGCGCGCTGCGCCTACGTCGAGAGCGACCTCCCGCGCTTCGAGCGCATGTACACGATCTCGGCGGGCCAGATCGACACCTACTTCGAGGATCAGCCCGATCGCCATCAGTCGACGTACCTGGAGCAGGACGCCCAGTTCGAGACGAAGCGCAGCTCCGCGTGGGACGCGCAACAAGGGATTCTGCTGCTGGACGGGATGATCTACCTCACGGAGCACAAGTCCCTCGAGCCACTCCATGCCTTCGCGGTCTGCACCGTCGACGGCGACCTCGACCGCGCCGCGCGGAAGAGCGCCGCGCAGCACGACGCGGAGCTGAACGCGTACGCCGCGCGCCGCGCGGAGGTGGTCAAGGTCGCGGCCGCCAGCGCGAAGGCCGCGGCCGACGCGGAGGCGGCGGAGGCGGCGGAAGCGGCGGAGGACGAGCAGCTCGACCGCCTCGAGCGCCTCGACGCGATCGAGTCGCTGCGCCTGACCGCCGGCGCCAGCGGCCCCAAGGCGGAGGTGTCGCTCAGCGTCACCGCGACCCTGGAGGACGGCTCGACCATGCGCATCGGCCAGGGCGATCCCATCTTCCGCGAGGCGTTCGGCACGAAGATCGTCCACGGGACGACCGCGATGATGGTCGAGGTCTGGTACCGGGACGACAAGACCATCCGCGACCAGCGCGAGATCGGCTACAGCTTCGACATCGAGCACACGTTCGAGTGCCACGGCAAGGCCGGGCTGACGGGTCACGACTTCGACTCGGCGCGCGGCATGTACTACCACGGCCGCAAGGGCGAGGACGGCCCCGACCTCACCGTCGAGATCACGACGACCGGCAGGACCACCGACGACGGCCGCCAGATCCTGCGCTACCGCGTGGGCTGCGACGGCCGGAGCAAGGTGTTCGTGACCAGCGAGTCGGCGCCGGTCCACGTCGGCACCTATGGCGGCAAGGGCGGCCACGGAGTCCAGCTCGCCAGCGGAGCCGGGGGCAACGGGGGCAACGGTGGCGACGGCGGCGACATCACCGTGACCGTCGACCCATCGGTGCGGCGCTACAAGCTGGTCCCCGTCAGCGAGGGCGGCAAGGGCGGCGCACCATCGGACGCCCGGGGCGCGTCCGACGTGAGCGCGTACGGCAAGCGCGGCAACGACGGCGCGAGCGGCGACTACGCCGAGCGCCGGGAGCCCGTCGAGATTCCGTGACCGCTACGACGCGGACCAGCGCGCGAGCAGCGCCTGTGACCGCGGCCCCGTCGCCACGGCGTCGAGCACGCGGGCGTCGCCGTCGTAAGCGAGCGTGACCCGCAGGTGATCGGCGGGGAGCCGGTGGGCGAAGCGATCGGCCCACTCGATCACGATCACCGCGTCAGCGCGCTCGACGAGGTCGTCCCAGCCGATCTCGTCGAGCTCGCGCTCGCGCTCGAGGCGATAGAGATCGGCGTGGGCGACGGCGACCCGCCCCTCGTACTCGTTGACCAGGGCGAACGTCGGGCTGGCGACGTCGTCGGGATCGACGCCGGCGCCCAGCGCGAGCCCGCGCGTGAACGACGTCTTGCCGGCGCCGAGCTCACCGACGAGCGCGATCACGTCGCCACCGGCGACGAGCCGGCCCAGCGCCTCGCCCGCCGCCGCGGTCGCGCCCGCGTCGGGCAAGGGCAACCGCTCGCGCATCTCCATGACGTCAGGCGTTCTGGACGAGCTTCAACCGATCGTCCCAGTGATCGGCGACGGTCGCGATCGTGTGCAGCAGGTCCTCGAGCTCCTCGTAGTCGAGGCCGTCGACGGAGCGCAGGATCCGCAGGTAGACGTCGCCGCTCTCGGGGTGCAGCGCGAACGCCGCGTCGCCCGTGGCCGTGAACGACGCGGTGAGGAGCTGCCGCAGGAGGTCCGCGTCGTCCTCGCGCGGACGATCGGCGACGCGCGCGAGGAACAGGATCACCCCCTGATCGGCGAGCACGTGGACGCTCACGACCGCGGAGCCGCGCTGGATGCGGGCCACGCCGTCGGGGCCGAGCGGCGGCAGCGCCAGATCGCGCTCCTTCGCGAAGCGCTCGAGGTACTGACCGACCTTGTCCAAGGCCTTGTCCGGCATGTCCCCACGGTCGCGCGAACCGGGCCCCGGCGCAAGCCGCCAGGGCGAGCCCGGGCGTGGTTGCCGCGGCGGGGCCGAGCGCGGTATGCCGTCGGCCAGATGCGAGCCCGTCGTGCCCTCCTCCTCTGCGCGGCGCTGCTGGTGGGCGCCGCCGCCTGCGAGAGCTCGCTCGGCCCGCCGCGCCAGCGCCCGGCCCCGGCGCCGGACGGCGTGCCCGCGCTGCTCACGCCCGGGCCGCGCTCGTCGCGGATCGCGAGCTACAAGATCGACGCCCGCTACGACGCCGTGGCCCGCAAGCTCGACGCCACCGCGATCCTCACCTGGACCAACACCGGCGCCAGCGCCGTCGACACCCTCCCCTTCCACCTCTACCTCAACGGCTTCAAGAACGAGTCCACGCTGTTCATGCGCTCGTCGGGCGGGCGCCACCGCGGCGAGACCGCCGACGAGCGCGCGTGGGGATGGATCGAGGTGTCGTCGATCCAGGTGGGCGCGCTCGAGCTGCGCCCCAAGGCGCGCTACGTCGGGCCCGACGAGACCGTGCTGGAGGTGCCGCTGCCCGCGCCGGTCCAGCCGGGGGCGATCGTCGAGGTGAAGCTCGTCTACACCGCGCAGCTGCCGCGCGTCTTCGCGCGCACCGGCTACCAGGGCGCGTTCGCCATGGTCGCGCAGTGGTTCCCCAAGATCGGCGTGCGGGTCGGTACGCCCGGCTTCGAGACGTGGCACTGCAAGCCGTTCCACGTCAACACCGAGTTCTTCGCCGACTTCGGCGTGTACGACGTCACGCTCACGGTGCCCCAGACCCACGTGGTCGCGGCCACCGGCGTGCTCGTCGCCGCCCAGGACCACGACGACGGCACGCGCACGCTCGCCTACCGCGCCGAGGACGTCCACGACTTCGCGTGGATGATCGATCCGTACATGGAGGTGATGAGCGGCGTGGCCAGGGTCGACGGCAAGGACGTGATCGTGCGTGTCGTGCACCGGCCGCGCCAGCGCGCCTTCGCCCGCCGTCACCTGGCCGCGGCGATCGGCGCGGTCGAGCACTTCAGCGAGCTCTTCGTCCCCTACCCGTGGTCGATCATGACGATCGTCGATCCGCCGCCCGACGCCGGCGGCGCCGGCGGCATGGAGTACCCGACCCTCGTGACCACCGCCGGTGACCACGTGCTCGTGCGCGACGGCATCCGCGTGCCCGAGTACGTGACCATCCACGAGGTCGGGCACAACTGGTTCCAGGGCATCCTCGCCTCGAACGAGGTCGAGGCCGGCTACCTCGACGAGGGCGTGAACGAGTGGGCCGACGCCGTCGTGATGCACCGCATGTACGGGCAGAAGGCGAGCGCGCTCTCGTGGAAGGGCTGGTCGGCCGAGGTGTTCCGGCTGCGTCGCGCGATCGATCGCGACGCCTACCGGGTGCCGACGCCGATCGCCACGGCGGCCTACGCGTTCGTCGACTTCGACGGCTACGCGTCGGTGACCTACGGCAAGACGATGGCGGCGCTGCGCACGCTCGAGAACGTCGTCGGCAGCCAGACGTTCGCGGAGGCGATGAAGCGCTACGCCCAGACCCACGCGTTCCAGCACCCCGACGGGGGCGACCTGCTCCAGGCGCTCGAGGCCACCGTGGGCGAGGACCTCGCGTGGTTCTGGCAGCCGGCGTTCTACCAGCCCGGCGGCGTCGACTTCGCGGTGCGATCGGCCGAGTGCAACCCCGCGCACGCGCCGCGCGGCGTGTTCGGTGAGGGCGAGCGTCGGAACCTGGTGACCGCGGCCGAGAAGACCGGCGGCTGGACGTGCGACGTGGTCGTCGTCAACCTCGGCGTCGTGCCGGTGCCGGTCGACGTCGAGCTCCGCTTCGCCGACGGCAGCCGGGAGGTCGAGCGCTGGGACGCGCGCGACGGCAGCCGCTGGCATCGCTTCACGTTCGCGCGCTCGGCGCCGATCGTCGAGGTGGCCATCGATCCCGAGCGCAAGGTGCTGCTCGCGGCCAACCCGCTCGACGACCGGGTCCGGCTGACGCCGAACACCGACGCGTCGTGGCGCGCGAGCTCGCGCATCGTCTTCTGGACGCAGGGCCTCATGCAGGCGGTGGCGCCGTGATCCCGGGCCTGGGCCAGCTCGTGCGTAGCGGCGTGCGCGCCGTGTCGCAGTACACCGGCATGTTGCTCGCGCTCTTCGTCATCCACCTGCTCGTCGCGTGGGGCGCCGGCATCATCATCATGCAGATCCTCGCCGAGGCCTTCGCCCACCGGCCGCTCTTCGACGACGCGGTCGACGGCGATCTGATCGCGCTCCTCGAGGTCCTGGGCAACGCGGAGGCGGTCTTCTTCTCGGTGCGCTGGGTCGCGGTGGGCGCGGTGATCGCGTGGGTGATGATCGGCTGGTTCCTCGCCGGCGGCGTGCTCTCGGTCTTCACCGAGCGGCCACGCGGGCGCACCGAGACCGCGCGCTGCTTCGGCGCCGGCGGCGCCAGCCACTTCCTCGTGTTCGCGCGCCTGGCGCTCGTCACCGCGCTCTACCACCTCCCGGTCCTCTTCCTCCTGTTCCTCGGGCTCGACCACATCGCGACCGAGCTCGAGTACGCGCTCACCGTGGGTGAGCTCGTCGTCCCGCTCCTGGTCGGGCTCCTGCCGGCGGCGATCGCCCACGTGATCGTGTCCACCGTGATCGACTACGCGCGCGCCGAGCTCGTGCTGCGCCGTCCGACCCACGAGTCCCTGGGCGCGACGCGCGCCGCGTTCCGCGCGACCGGCTACGTCTTCCGCCGCCCCGTGGCGCTCCTGCACGTCGGCGTCTACTGGCTGTTCTTCGTCGGGATCTCGCTCGCGTTCGCGTGGCTCGCGCAGGGCCGCGCGATGCTCGGCGGCGGCGGCGCCCTGGCGCTCCTCGCCCTGCGGCAGGGCGTCGCGCTCCTTCGCCTCGGCGCGCGCGTCGCGGTCATCGCCGGCCAGGTGGACCTCACGGCGACGCGGCCGCCGCCGCCGCGCGAGGTGCCGCCGGCTGAGGGATAGCTCACGCCGGGCGCGGGAAGGCGCCGCCGCCGCCGGCCGTCGTGGCATGATCGGCGTCGGGGTGATCGCCATGCGCACGTCGACTCGTCCGTTCCTCCTGGCCGCGCTCGCCCTCGCGACGATCGCGGCCTGCAACGTCAACCGCGTCAACCGGGCCGCGCTCGTGCCGCACATGACGCCGACCCTGCGCAACGGCGCGCCGATGGAGACGCCCGGCGAGATCACGATCGGCGCGTCGAGCCTGGCCCACACGACCCTGGGATCGACCGACGACACCGCCGCGGTCGAGGTCCCCGGCACGCAGGCCGAGGGCAACATGCGCCTGCGCGTCGGCCAGCACGTGGCGCTCGGGCTCCTCTACGCCGAGGGCTTCGACTCGACCGCGAAGAAGATCAAGGAGACGCAGCCCGACGTCGAGGGCGGCAACGTCCGCGGCTGGGGCTTCACGCTCGCCGGCATGATCCCGACGAGCAACCCGAACCTCACCGTCGGCATCAACAGCGAGCTCGTGTTCTGGAGCGTGCCCTGGATCGAGTACTCGACCTGCGTGATGAACTGCGGCGGCGTGCAGTGGACGGTGGTGCGCGAGGATCGCGCGTCGATCTCGCAGCTCGCGGTCGGCGTGGTGCCGACGTTCCGCTCCGGCAACATGACCTTCTGGGGCGGCCTCTCGTTCCGCAACCACCCGACGATCGAGCAGAAGGGCACGGAGGTCGGCGTCGACATCGGCGACGACGTCGAGGAGGGCTCGTTCAACACCGTGCTCTCCGCCGGCGGGGACCTCGAGCTCGGCGGCGGCTTCCGCGCCGGGCTGACGATCTACCAGGTCGTGCACGGCCTGCCCGCGAAGTACGGCCCGAGCCTCGCCGCGACGCTCACGATCCCGCTCGGTCGCCGCGACACGCCACCGGCCGCCACACCGACCGCGCCGGTCTACCCGGCGTATCCGGCGCCCGGGCCAGCCGGCCCGTCGGCGCCACCGGGCTACTGATCAGTCGACCAGGACGCCGGGGTTCAAGATCCCCGCGGGATCGAGCGTCTGCTTGGCGGCGCGGAGGACGTCGCCGAAGAGCGCGGGGCGCTCGCGATCGTACCAGGGGCGGTGTGTGCGCCCGACGGCGTGATGGTGCGTGATCGTGCCGCCGGCGGCGTGCAGCGCCTCGGAGACGGCGCCCTTCACCTCGCGCCAGACGGCGAGCTCGTCACCGACGCGCGCCGGCCCGATGAACGTGTAGTACGGGGCGGGTCCGTCCGGATAGACGTGGGTGAAGCGGCACGCGACGAGGCCGCCGCCGACGGTGCGCCGGAGCGCGTCCTGGGCGGCAGTGGTCACGGCGGCGTGGAAGGCGTCGAAGCGGTCCCACGTGCAGGCGGTCTCGAAGGTGTCGGCCATGACGCCGATCGACACGAGTGCCGACTGCAGATACGGCGCGTCGACGAACGCCTTCTTCCAGGTGCCGGCCTCGCCCGCGCCGCCGGCCTCGTCGCCCTCGGTCACGATGGTCGGCCCGCTCGCCACCGCGCCGCCGTGATCGCGCACGAGCTCGAGCGCGCGCGCCAGCGCCGGCCCCTGATCGTGGTCGACCGACTCGAACGCGACGAGCAGCACCGCGGTCCCGTCGAGCGCGACCTGGTGCAAGAGGCACTCCGCCGGGTCGAGCAGCCGGCAGTTGGCCGGACGCAGCCCCGCCTGCACGAGCGCCCGCGCCGCCATCGCGCCGGCGAGCGTGGTCTTGAACTTCACCGACGCCGAGGCGCGGAACCGCGGCTTGTGCTGCACCCGCATCCACGCCTCGGTGATGACGCCGAGCGCGCCCTCGGAGCCGATCCAGAGCCGCTCGGGCGCGGGGCCGGCGCCCGACGCCGGCAACCTTCGCGTGCTCACCACGCCGCGTGGCGTGACCGCGGTGATGCTCTCGACGAAGTCGTCGATGTGCGTCGGGCCGGTGGCGAAATGCCCGCCGGCGCGCGTCGCGATCCAGCCGCCGAGGGTCGAGTGCTCGAACGACTGCGGGTAGTGGCGCAGGGTGAGCCCGTGCTCGCCGAGCGCGCGCTCGAGCGCGGGGCCGCGGAAGCCGGCGCCGGCGCGCACCGCGAGCGACGCCGCGTCGACCTCGTGCAGCGTGTCGAGCCGCTCGAGATCGAGCGACGCCACACCCGCGAACGCGCCGCGCCGGTCGGCGGCGACCTCGACGCCGCCCACCACGCTGGTGCCGCCGCCGAACGGGACACACGCGACGTGCGCCGCGCTGCACCAGTCGAGGCACGCCGCGACCCCGGCGGCGCTCGCCGGCCGCAGCACCACGTCGGGCGCCGCCGCGAAGTCGCCGCGGAAGCCGCGCACCAGATCCGGATACGCGCGGCCGTGGGCGTGGAGCGCGCGATCGCGCGGCTCCGCCGACGCCATCGCCGCGAGCGACGCCGGCGCCGCGACGCGCGGCTCGGGCACACGCGCGTCCTCGTCCCGCGGGAGCGGCAAGAGCGTCGCCTCGACGCCGCCGGTCAGCATCCGCGCCATGCCGGCGAGCCGCCTGCGCGCGGCGTCGTCCGGAAACCGATCGACGGTCCCCCAGGCCCACAGGCTGCGATTTGCCACGGCGGCATCGAACCACGCCCCCGGACGTGGGTCTATAGTCCGCGCATGTCGGACTTCCTGGGGCTCGAGGAGCTACTCACACAGGCCGGCCTGCGCGAAAAGGCGGAGCCGATGGACAACGGGCTCTTCCGCATGCAGTGGGGCTCGGCCTTCGTGATGGTCGGCGTCGCCGGCCAGGCCATCGTCGTGATCGCACCGCTCTTCCGCAAGCCGCCCGCGGAGAAGACCGACGTGTTCTACAAGCGCCTGCTCGAGCACAACGCGTTCATGGGCGGCATGGCCTCGTTCGCGATCCAGCCCGACGGCTGGGTCGTGCTCCACGCCGGCCGCTCGCGCAAGGGCATGGACGCCCACGAGCTGGCGGTGATGGTCTCCGGCGTCGGCCGCTTCGCCGACGAGTTCGACGACAAGCTCATCGCCGAGTTCTACGCCCCGCGCGCGCCGGATCCCGACGGCGCCGAGGCCGCGGGCGACGCCGCGTAGGCGTATGGCGGCGACCTCGATCACCTGTCCGATCTGCGATCGCGAGAACGCGCGCGACGCGCGGCGCTGCAAGTCGTGCGGCGCCGACTTCGAGGACCCGGAGCTCGCGCAGCAGCTCGGCCGGCCGGTCGGGGGCATGACCGAGGAGGACGGCGAGATCAACCTCATGGGTGATCGCTTCCTCGGGATCCGGTGGCTCGGCCTCGAGGGTGGCAGCGATCTGCGGCTGCTCGCGATCATCGGCGCCGTCTTCTTCGGCGTCGCCGCGATCCTGCCGGTCAACCTCGACTTCACCAGCGCGAAGGCGATGTGGTCGGTCGCCGGCAAGGGGCCGACCTTCGCGCTGGTCCTGCCCGCGATCTGCGCGGTCATCGGCGTCGCCCTGGCCACGCCGCTCGGCAGGATCTTGCCGCCGGCCGCCGTCGCCGGCACGCTCGCCGCCGGCGGCTTCGCCGTCCTCCTCTTCGCGCTCGCGCCGCTCGGGCGCTCGTGTGGCATGCCCGAGAAGACCGCGTGGTTCCTCTCGCTGGGCTACCCGCTGGCCGCCGCCGGCGTCGCCGTGCGCGCGATGAAGCCGCGCGACGCCAACGCGCGCTGGCTGGTCGTCGCCGGCGCCGTGCTCGTCGTGATCGGCATGGCGCTGCCCCACACCGACGCGCGCCCCCACCTGCCCGCCGAGTTCCAGCTCGTCCGCCACGACCGCGACCTCTTCGACCAGAGTCTGCTCACCGCCTCGCTCGACGGCTTCGGCCATCACCTCGCCGTGCGCTTCCTCTCGATGTGGAACCTCTTCGGCATGGCGCTCGTCGCCGCCGCCGCCGGCCTGTCGATCGCGGCGCCCAAGGGGCCATGGGACACCTTCGGCCTCGTCCTGCGGCCGATGGGCATGGCGCTCACCTTCATGATCCCGCTGACCATCGCGCTCCACATGATCAACATCATGGGCGCGCCGACCTTCGACGAGCTGTACGGCTACGGCCGGTATCTCACGTGGGACCAGTTCTCCGACGCGCTCTTCGCCGGTCGCGCCCGCATGGTCGTCTTGACCATCCCGGCCGCGATCTGGGCGGTGGGCGGCGTGGCCGGGCTCTGGGCGACCGTGGTCGCCCCGAACATGCCTACAGCCGCACCCGCTCGAAGTGCGTGAGCTCGGCGAAGCGGTCGAAGCGGGACTGGATCTTCCCGGCGTCGAGCCCGCGCAGGCCGTCGACCGAGAACTGCTCGACGGCGAACGACGCCATCACGCTGCCCACGATCATCGCGGTGCGCACCGTCTGCGGCTCGAAGTTGCCGGCGTAGGCCAGGTAGCCCATGAAGCCGCCGGCGAAGCTGTCGCCGGCGCCGGTCGGATCGCGCACGTCCTCGAGCGGTAGCGCCGGGACGCCGAACACGCCGCCCGGGTAGAACAGGAGCGCGCCCGCGTCGCCGCGCTTGATGACGACCGAGGTCGGCCCCATCTCGAGGATCCGCGCCGCCGCCTTGCACAGGTTGTGCTCCTCGGCGAGCTGGCGCGCCTCCTCGTCGTTGAGGAGCAGCGTGTTGACGCGGGCCAGCGTCTTGACCAGCTCGACGCGGTGGCCGCCGATCCAGAAGTTCATGGTGTCGAGCGCCACCAGGAGCGGGCGCTCGGTCTGCTCGACGACGTCGCGCTGGAGCGTGGGGTGGATGTTGCCGAGGAAGACGAGATCGGCCTTGCGCTGGCGCGGCGACAGCAGGGGCTGGAACGTGGCGAACACGCCGAGGCGCGTGTCGAGGGTCTCGCGGGTCGCGAGGTCCGGCGCGTACTTGCCGACCCAGTGGAAGGTCTCGCCTGACTTGCGCTCGATCCCCGTCGTGTCGATCCCGAGCTCGGTCATCTCGTCGACGTGGTGGGCCGGGAAGTCGTCGCCGACGACCGCCACCACGCTGACGTCCCGGGTGAAGTAGGACGCGGCGCGCGCGATGAACGACGCCGACCCGCCGAGCAGGTCGCGGTGCATCCCGAACGGTCCGTCGATGTCGTCGAGCGCGACCGAGCCGACGACGAGGATGGAGCGATGAGCGCTGTTGTTCTTCATGGGCCCGGGCCGTGTACCATCTGAACGCGTGCCGATCAACGAGGACCCCGACGCGCTCTCCGCCGCCGGCCGGCACGCCGACGCCGCGCGCGCCGCGGCCGCCGCCGGTGACCACGCGCGCGCTGCCGCGCTGTGGGAGCGGATCTGGGAGTTCACGGCCGCCGCCCACGCCTGGCAGGCGGCCGGCGATCCGGCGAAGGCGCTGCGCGCGGCGATCGAGGCCAAGGACGAGCCGCTGGTCGACGAGCTCGGCCGGGCGCTCGCCGCCACCGACGACGGCGCGCGCGTCGCGCTCGACGTGCTCGCTCGCCAGCGCCGGCACGGCCCCGCCGCCGAGCTGGCCGAGCGGCTGGGCGAGGTCGAGCGCGCGATCGATCACTACACGCGCGCCCACCGTGATCTCGACGCGGCCCGGCTGCTCGAGGGCGCCGGACGCGATCGCGAGGCCGCGCGCGTCCTCGAGCGCGCGCTCGACCTCGTCGTCGGCGACGAGCGGCCCGAGGTCCACCTGCGCCTGGGCCGCATCCTCGGTCGGCGCGGCAGCCACGACGCCGCCGCGCGCCACCTGCAGGAGGCCACGCGGCCGCCCGCCTCGGACGCCGTCGCCGCCGAGGCGAAGCGGCACCTCGTGGTCTCGCTCGCCGCCATGGGCCTCTCCGACGCGGCGCGCACGACCTTGCTCGAGCTCCGCCGCGTCGCCCCCGACACGCCCGCGGACCTGCCGCAGTTCCTCCGCGCCGCGCGCGCCGCGCAGCCGGCGCCCACCGGCGAGAAGGAGGTCGTCGCCGGCCGCTACCGGCTCGTCGCGCTGCTCGGCGCCGGCGCCGCCGGGCGCGTGTTCCGCGCCGTCGACGAGATCACGGGCAAGACGGTCGCGCTCAAGATGTTCTTCGCCGCCGGCGCGCGCGGCGGCGCGGCGTACGAGCGCTTCGTGCGCGAGAGCCGCCTCGCCCAGGCGCTGCGCCACCCGGCGCTCATCGAGGTCTACGACGTCTCGCTGGATCACGGCTTCCTGGTGATGGAGTACCTGCCGGGCGGCTCGCTCGCGCAGCGCCTCGCCGCCGGCGACCGCCTCGGCGGCGCCCAGGTGCGCCGCCTGGCGCTGGAGCTGCTCGGCGGCCTCGAGCTGGCGCACCACCGCGGCGTCGTCCATCGCGACGTGAAGCCGGCCAACCTCTTCCTCGACAGCCGCGGCGCGGCCAAGCTCGGCGACTTCGGCGTCGCCCACCTCGTCGACCTCGGCCAGACCCAGACCGGCGGGCTCATCGGCTCGCTCGCGTACATGGCGCCCGAGCAGATCACCGGCGCGCCGATCACGATCGCCGCCGACCTCTACGCGCTCGGCGTGACGCTCTTCGAGCTCCTCACCGGGCGCCTGCCGTTCCTCGGGCCCGACTTCGTCGCGCAGCACCTGGGCGAGACCCCGCCATCGCCGAGCGCGGTGGCGGCCGACGTCGCCCCTGGGTGGGACGTCATCATCGATCGCCTGCTGCGCAAGAGCCCCACCGAGCGGCACGGCTCGATCGCCGAGCTGCGCACGGAGCTCGAGGAGCTCCAGCTCGGCGACCGCTCCGGCCCCGCCGTCGCGCTGCCGCGGCCGCGCCGCGACAGCCGCCCGCACTCGATCGCCGAGCTCGCCGCCGACGATCCGGCGCCGGCCGAGACCGGGCGCTACCAGTTCGAGACGCCGCTCGGGCAGACGGCGGTGTCCCGGCTCTACCGCGCGGTCGATCGCGTGCTCGATCGTTCGGTCGTGATCGAGCGCTTCGCCGAGGACGCCGACGCCGACGCGGCGATCGCACATTTCCTCGCGCTCGCGCGCGCCGGCACGCCGTTCCTGCAGCGCGCGCTGTCGTACGACCGCGCGACGCGCACCGCCGTCTTCGAGGCGCCGTCGGGCGCGCCGCTCGGCGACGACACGGGCGCCGACCGCCGCCTGCCCCCGCTCGACGCGAAGGACACGATCCGCCTGCTCAAGCGCCTCGCGCGCGCGGTGACGGCGATCCACGAGGCCGGCGGCGTCCACGGCGCGATCGGCCCATCGACGGTGGTGATCGCCGAGAGCTGGATCCCGACGCTCCTGGTCTCGGGCCTGACGCCGCCGGTCGCCGGCGCGACGACCGCCGACGACGTGCGCGCGGTCGTCGACCTGGTGGCGCTCGCGAGCGGCGTGGCCGTCGACGAGCTGCCGGCCTGGCTCCTCGGCGGGGCCGCGACGCCCGCGAACGTCGCTCGCGTCGGCGCCATGCCGCGCGGCACCGGCGCCGAGCTCTACGCGTGGGCCGACGAGCTCGAGGTCACGAGCCTCCGGGGCTAGCGCGCCGACGACGGCGGCGATCGTGGCGCGCGGGGTGGTGCGGACCTCAGGCGCCGGCGGCAGCGGCCGACGTGGGCCCCCATCCGCCCGTGCTCAAACAGTCCTCGCTTGGCGAGAACGCGAGCGGTCGTGTTCACCCGGACCACTTTGCGGCTGGCGCCGCACGCGCGAGGGCGGCGCTTCATCGGGGAGCTGCGGAACTGCGCGCGGGCGGAGGGGGCCCACGTCGCCCTCGCCGCCTCCGTGCTCCCTCCACGGGCGTTCACGGAGACGCCGTCGCGGCCACCCGCGTCGTCCGAGTGGTTTCCGGGGCGACGACGGCGGCGACGAAGATCCTACTGCGCGGGGTGGTGCGGACCTCAGGCGCCGGCGGCAGCGGCCGACGTGGGCCCCCATCCGCCCGTGCTCAAACAGTCCTCGCTTGGCGAGAACGCCGGCGGTCGTGTTCACCCGGACCACT
>DDTA01000070.1 GCA_002344285.1 Myxococcales bacterium UBA2376 | reverse complement strand
GCCGAAGTTGATGAGCGCGAACGCGAACGGCGGGCTCATCGGCGACTCGGGCTCGTCGTGCGGGCCCTGGACGCCGTCGCCGTACTTGCCGCCGTAGACGTCCTTCTTCTTGTAGCCGATGTCGAAGTAGTTGAAGTGCTTCGACGGGTCGTGGTGACCGTGGCCGCCGCCGTGAGCGCCCTCGGGCGCCTCGGCCGAGCCACCCGCGAACGCGATGGCGGGCGCGAGCACGATCGAGCCGACGGCGACGAGCTTCAGGAGCGAACGGGTAGACATCACGCGACCTCCCGGCCGAGGAGCTGCTTGGCCATCTGGCGCGCGATCAGCTCGGCGCGCTGCGAGAGCTCGGCGCGCGCGGTCTCGGTCTCCGACTTCACCTTGGCGGCGGCGGCGTTCATCGCCTCCTGCGCGGCCCGGCGGCTCTTGTCGGTGACCTCCTGCTCGTGCGCCGACGCCTCGGCGCGGACCACGCGAACCTCCTCGGCGGCCTTGTTGCGCGCCGCGGTGAGCTTCTGCTCGTAGTCGACGAGCTTGGCGTCGGCCTCCGCGTTCATCCGCTCGGCCTCGGCGCGGGCGCCGTCGATGCCGGCGATGCGCTTCTCGCGCAGCGCGAGATACGGCTGGAAGAGCAGCTTGTTCGCGAGGAAGAACATCGCGGCGAACAGCCCGAACTGGAGGAGGACCGTCCAGTCGATGTCGATGAGCGGATGGCCCTCGGCGGCCACCGAAATCAGCACCCGTTCGGCATCGTTCGGGACTAGCTCTGGATGCATTGCAACCTCTCGATAATCCTTGCGTCTTGGCCGTGGAGCCGTGGCGCGGGGCGCTTATACGTGCGGATCCCCGGGCCTGTCAACCCGAGGGATGCCGCCCGCCCAGCTCCCGGCTGCGACACGGCGCCGCGCCGATTCCCGTTCGCCCCTAGGGCTTGGCGCCGCCGGCCGGGTGCTTCTTCACCTCGACCACCCGCACCTTGGCCGGGGCGTTCGCCGGCCCCGCCGACCAGCCGACGAAGACGGCGCCGTTTTCGCCGGCCGCCGTCACCGGCACGATGGTCGAGGGCGCCATCACGCCCACCGGCGTGGCGGTCCAGTCGTCGCCGTCCCACCACGCGAAGCGGCCGCCGAAGGAGTACGTGAAGATGGTGCGGCCGTCCGGGGCGGATCGCAGGCGCTGGCCGCTCGCGTACCCGTTCGAGACCTCGGGCACGTCGATCTTCTTCCACTCGCTGGCGCCCGGCGCGAGCGTGACGACCTGGCGCAGGCCGATGGTGTAGCTGAGCGCGACCGTGACCGTGCCGTCGGGCCCGAGCGCGACGGCCACCGTCGAGTCACCGTCGACGCCCTCGGGCGCCGGCACCTCGACCCACTTCGACGCGCCGGCGTCCCAGCGGCGCAGGTGCAAGACGTCGCTCGGGGCGCGCTCGATCCAGCCGACGAGGACGCCGACCTTGCTCGTCGCCAGCGCGGGCGCGCGCCGCGTCGTCCCCTCCGCCACCATGCGCAGGACGCCGTCGCCGAGCGGCTGCCAGCCCTTGGCCTCGTCGTACGCGCGTACCTGCACGACGTCCTTGCCCGCCGCGTCGGCCTCGCGCCACACGGCCACCAGGCCGACGGGCGACGGCTCGACGATCGGATCCATCACCGCCTGCGTGCCGCTGCCCAGCTCGGGCAGCGCCGCCCACGCGCCGTCCTTCCAGCGCGCGGCGCGGAGCACGCTCACGTCCTGCTTGTTCATCTCCTGCCACGCGACCACGACGTCGCCACTCTCCTCGACGGCGAGCGACGGCTTGCCCGACGCCCGGTGCGTGGCGTCGTTCGGCGGCAGGCCGACGGGATCCCATGCCTGACCGCTCCAGCGGCGCACGCGGACCCTGCCCTTCTCGATCCACGCGAGCAGCGCCTTGCCGTCGCGATCGACCGCCAGGCCGGGCTCGCTGGCCGCGCCGTCGGGCTCGGCCGAGAACGGCTCACCCAGCGGCACGACCTCGCGCGGCCCGGGGCCGGCGCCGGTCGAGGTGTCCTTGGCGTCGATCGGCGGCGGCGGCGGCGGCGCGTCGATCGGCCCCTTCTTCTTCTTGCACCCGCCGGCGGCGGCGGTGACGGCGACGAGCAGCGGGAGGAGCCACGGGGAGAGACGCATCGCGGCGACTGTACAACGTCAGCGCGGCGTCACCGATAGTCGGGATCGGGATAGCTCGTGCCGTCGAGCCGCTTGTGGCTCGACGCGGGCGTGCCCTGATGCAGGTTGAGGTCCTTCGCCGCGACGCTGCGGTCGGCGACGACGGTCACGCGCGTCTGCACCTCGGCGCTGTCGGGGAACCAGGCGACGATCTGGCGTCGCCCGACCGGCACGCCGTCGATGCGGTACGTACCGTCGGCAGCGACGGTCGTGCGCCCCCCCGGTCCGGCGTAGAGCGACGAGGGCAGGACCTTCACCTTCGCCGTCATCTGCCAGTGGATGTCGCAGTACACGTCGATCTCGCCGACAACATCGAACGTGCGCGACTTGCCGGCGCCGGCGCGATAGCGGCCGAGATCGAAGTAGTCCTTGCCGGTGAGCGGCGAGAAGACGTTGTGATCGACGCGATCGTCGTTGGGGAAGCGAATGGTCGTGCCCACGGGGACGACGGTGAGGTACGGCGAGTAGGTCTGGTTGCGTTGACGGATCTGGGGCTTCGATCGCGGCGCGCCCGCCGGATCCTTCACGTCCTTGATGTAGACGACGACATCACCGTAGTCGGTCACCTTCCGCCCGTCGCGGAACATCACGACCTTGCCCGTGACAGTGCCGGTCGGCGGAGGCGGCGGCGGCGACGCGGCGGGCTGCGCGAGCACCACGCCCACGAGCGCGGCGGCGGTCACCGCGGCCAGCGCGACGGTGACCGTGCGTCGGATACGATCAGTTCGTCGAGACGACGAGCGCGGCGGCGATGACGTCATTGGGGAACTCCGGGATGGCGCCCAGCTCCTGGGTGTGGGTGTACTCGACCTTCGCGATCGCACGATGGGTGAGCTCGAGGCGCACGCCGGTCGTCGCGCGCGCGAGCGTCGAGATGTAGACGAAGTCGACGCCGCGCTGGTGGAGCGCGTCGCGCCAGTCCAGCCGAACGTACGGCTCGAGCCAGTTGCTCGCGCGCCAGCCGGCGAGGACGTACGCCCCCCGGTAGCGGAGGCACGCGACCTCCGCGCACGGCGCGAGACCGTCCATGCCGCGACCGGGCGCGCGTCCCTGCACGTACTCGGCCTGGAGCTCGAGGTTCCGCCAGTCCTCGACGTGGGCGTCGACGCCGAGGTGCCATTGCACGTCGGTGTCGTCGGGCGGTCCGTTGCGCGGACCGATCGCGCCCGAGACGCCGAGCTCGAGCCCGGTGCCGAGGTCGTCGAGCACCCGCGCGAGGCGTCCGGAGATCGTCGGGAGCGAATCGCTCACGAGCGACTGATCGGGCTCGAAGTGCTCGACGAACAGGTCGCCCGCGGTGACGGCGAGCGCGGCCGTGCTGTCGCCGATCCGCGCGCGCGCCTGGAGCCCGAGCGGATAGCCGCACGTGTAGCGACAGATGAGGGACGGCGTCACGGTCAGCCGTTCCGTCGGCTCCTGCTGCCGGTACTCGATGCCCACGACGCTGTCGGTGCGGCCGGTGGTGAGCCAGAGCCAGGGCGCGCGCGCAGGCCGGTACTCGATGCGCGCGATCACCACGGCGAACGTGTCGCCGCTCGCGCGGGGCAGGAGCTCGGCGCGCGCGCGCAGCGCGATCTCGTCGGTGACGTCGCGATCGATCATCAAGCCGAGCGCGTTCACGAGGAAGCCGGGCCGGCCCTCGCTGTCGATGGTGTCATCGGTGATCGCGCGCGAAGCGCCGAGGTCGGCGGGCTCGCCGCGCGCGTTGACGGCGGTCGCGAGCGGATCACCCATCAACACCCACTCGGCGGGGATCACGCCGTCGTACTCGGGAAAGACGCGGTGGCCGACGTCGCGGCGGACGCCGGAGCCGTCCCCGCCAGCGGCGAAGAGCCCGACGTCGACGTACGCGTTCACGTACCGGGCGAGCGGGGCGAGCTTGTCGAGGCGGTCGCGATCGCGCTGGAGCTCGCGCCGGAGCTGGGCGAGCTCGTCATCACGCGTCGACTCCTCGGTGTCGTCGGCCTCGTCCGCGACCGCCGGCCCGGCCGCGACGAGCACGGCGATGACCGCGTGGGCTCTCACCGGCGCAGCTCCGCGGGGACGGCCTCGCCGGTCAGCGTCTCGAGGAACGCGACGAGGTCGGCGGCGTCCTCATCGCCGAGCTCGAGCGGCACCATCATCGGATCCTTCACGCCCGCGAAGCCGGCGTCGTCTCCTCCCCAGCGATAGAACTCCACGACGCCGGCGAGCGTCGGGATCTGCCCCGCGTGCATGTACGGCCCGGTCTCCGCGACGTTGCGCAGGCCAGGCGTGCGGAACTTCCCGTCATCCGCCGGATCGCCGGTGTGCCGCCCCCGACCGAGGTCCGTCGCGGGTACGAACGCGATCGAGGCGCCGGGCCGGTGCTGCTGCACCCCGGTGTTGCGGAACTCGCCGTCGCCGAGGAGCGGCCCGTCGTGGCACTCGCTGCACAGCGCGGGGCCGATGAAGAGCGCCAGACCGCGCTTCGCCGACTCCGGGATCGCGTCCCACTGCTCGTCGAGATAGCGATCGAACGCCGAGCCTCCGCTGACGAGGCGTCGTTCGTAGGCCTCGATCGCGACGCTCGCCGCGACGAAGATCTGCTCGTCGTCGCTGCCGCCGAGGTCGGGCTCGAAGATCGCGTCGTACCGCGCCTGGTAGCGCGCGCGGATCGCCGCCGCCAGCTCCTGCTTGGAGCTGTTGAGGAGCGCCGGCCGGGTGAGCGGCACCTCGAGGAGCGGGGCGAGCTCCGTGAACTCGCCGTGCATCAGGAACGAGCGCTGGTACGCAGCGTTGACCAGCGAGGTGGCGTTGCGCCCGGTCCACGCCGCCCCCAGCGAGGTCGCGGCCGGGTTCGACCGACGATCCGCGAACCACGCGTCGGGCATGTGGCAGCTCGCGCACGAGACCTTGCCGCGCTCGCCGATGGCGCCTAGCCCACCGTTGACGCCGTCGTCGGCGATCGCGAGCGGCCCCGAGAACGACGGGTCGAAGAAGAGGGCCTGCCCGAGCGCAGCCGCGTCATCGCACTGCGCGCCGGCGAGCCCCAGCCGCGGAGGGCACGGATCGAGCGGTGGCAGGCGGTACGTCTGCAGGTAGGCCCACTCGGCTTCCGAGAAATGACCGTCGACGCGCGGCTCCGCCCAGCAGCCCGCGAAGGCCGAAGCCCACAGCACGGCCGTCCACCGCGCCATCATCCGCGACCAACGTACCATGGCTTCCGGTTCTGCAGGCCATGTGCCACCATCGCCGGGCCGGGGGAACCGGAAGGCAGCGCTGGCACCGCTGCTGCAAGAGGAGGCGCCGCCGATGCCGAGCCCGCACGACGTTCCGTCGTCATCCGCTCCCGACGAGCTGAGCGACACGATCGACGCCGCGGATCGACCGAGCAGCGGCGAGGCCACGCCGGGCGCGCCGGCGGTGCCGCGACGCGGCGACGTCGCGACGCTGGACTACCCGCAGCTCGAACCGGTGGCGCGCCGTCACTACTTGATGGGCACCGAGATCGCTCGGGGCGGCATGGGGCGGGTGGTGGCCGCGCGCGACCTGCGGCTCGGTCGCGAGGTCGCGATCAAGGAGCTCTTGCCGCGCAAGCGCGACGCGGCGCAGCGGTTCGAGCAGGAAGCGCGGGTCACCGCGCGCCTCCAGCACCCCGCGATCATCCACCTGTACGAGGCCGGCGTGTGGCCCGGTGGCGAGCCCTTCTACACGATGCCGCGCGTGGTCGGGCGATCGCTCGACGCCGTCGTCGCGGAGCGGGCGACGCTCGCCGAGCGCCTCGGGCTCCTGCCCAACGTCATCGCCGTCGCGGACGCCCTCGCCTACGCGCACAGCGAGCGCGTGATGCACCGCGATCTCAAGCCCGCCAACGTGCTGGTCGGTGAGTTCGGCGAGACCGTCGTCATCGACTGGGGGCTCGCCAAGGATCTGCGCGGCCCGCACGACGGGTCCGGGGAGATCGCGCTCACCGAGGACGAGGGCGGCATCGCGGGTACGCCCGCGTACATGGCGCCGGAGCAAGCGCGCGGGCGACGCGTCGACGAGCGCACCGATGTCTACGCCCTCGGTGCGCTCCTCTACACCGTGCTCGTCGGCGTGGCGCCCTACACCGACACGACCGCGCGGCGCGTGCTCGAGCGCGTGCTCGCAGGTCCGCCGCCGCCGGTCCGCAGCATCGAGCCGGGCGTACCGGCGGACCTCGTGGCCATCGTCGCGAAGGCGATGGCGCGCGACCCGGCGGACAGGTACCCGACGGCCGCCGAGCTCGCCGCCGACCTCAAGCGCTTCCAGACCGGACAGCTCGTCGCGGCGCACCAGTACTCGGCCGGTGAGCGCGTCCGGCGCTGGCTCCACCGGCATCGCGCGCCGGTCGCGCTGGCCGTAGCCGCTGCCGCCGCGCTCGCGCTCGGCGCCGCCGTCAGCGTACGCAGCATCCTCGCCGAGAAGCGCACCGCCGAGCACCGCCGAGCGGCGCTCCTCGAGGAGCAGGGCCGCGCGCAGCTGCTCGCGGGACGCGCTGGGCGGGCGCTGGTCTACTTCGACGAGGCCGTCGCCCGTGGTCGGCGGGGAGGCGCGTTGAGCTTCCTGGTGGCCGACGCCATGCGGCCGTTCGCCTCCATGGTAGTGCGGCTCCGCGCCGACGGTCCCGTACACAGCGTCGAGCTCAGTCCGGACGGAAGGCACGTGCTCACCGGCGGCGACGGCGGCGCGATCGTCTGGGACGTCGCGACGACGACGCAGCTCGCGCGGCTGGGACCGAGCCCGGTGCGCCTCGCCGCGTACGCCCCGGATGGCGGCCGCGTCGTCACCGCCGGTGACGATGGCGTCGCGCGCGTGTGGGACCTGCCGCAGGGCGCGCTCCGCCACGAGGCCGCACGCCACCGCGGGGCCATCACGGACGCCGCGTTCAGCCCAGACGGCGCGCGGTTCGCGACCGCCGGCGCCGATGGGACGACGAGGATCTGGGACAGCGGGAACGGAGCCGCCCTCGCCGCGCTGTCGAGCGACGACGGCGCCGTGACCTCCGTGCGCTTCAGCCCCGACGGCCTGCGCGTGGCCACGGCGACGGAGGACGGCGCGGTCGGCGTGTGGTCGTCACGGGGGAGCGTGCGCTTGCCGCTGCGCGGACACGAGCGCCGGGTGAACACGGCGCGCTGGAGCCCCGACGGGCGCTGGATCCTGACGGCGGGCGACGACTGGAGCGCCGTGGTGTTCGACGCCGACTCGGGCAAGCCGGTGTTGCGGCTGCCCCACCGCGCGGGCGTCCTCACCGCGGAGTGGAGCCCCGACGGCGCACGCGTGGTCACCGCCAGCGCCGATCACACCGCGCGCCTGTGGATCGTGCCACCGATCGATCCCGAGCACCCCGCCGACATCACGCCGTACGCCACGCTCGCGGCCCACACCGACATCGTGCTGCGCGCCGCCTTCGATGCGGCGGGGACGCGCGTGGTCACGGTGGGCCGCGATCGGACGATGCGACTCTGGGACGCCGCGAGCGGCGATCCGCTCACGTCGTTCGAAGGACACGCCGATCTCGTCGATGCCGTTGCGATCAGCCCCGACGGCACGCTGCTCGTCACGGGGAGCCGCGACGGCACCGCGCAGGTCTGGGACGCTCACGCGGGCAAGCGCGCGCCGATCGACGTCGGCGAGGAGATCTTCGGCCTCGCGCTCTCGCCGGACGGAGCCACCGTCGCCACCGGCACCGCCAACGGCGAGGTGCTCCTCTGGTCGGGGGGAGCGACGGAGCCGGTCGCGACCTCACGGCACCAGGCGCCCATCGCCGCCGTGGCCTTCTCACCCGATGGAACGCGCCTGGCGAGCGGCGGACAGGACGGCACGGCGCTGGTGTCCGACGCCGCCGATCCCGACGCGCACGCCCTGCGCCTCGCGCACGGGCGTCCCGTGCTGGCGGTCGGATTCAGCCCCGACGGCAAGCGGATCGCCACGGGATGTGATGACGGCGTGCTGCGCGTCTGGGACGCGACCGACGGCACCCTGACCCAGCGATTCGAGGGGCATCGCGGCGCCGTGGTCGCGATCGCGTGGAGCGGCGACGGCACGCGGCTCATCAGCGGGAGCAGCGACGGAGGCGCTCGCGTCTGGGATGCACGGCGCGGCGTCGCGCTCGGCGCGCCGCTGACGATCGGGCAGATCGTGCACGGCGTTTCGCTCAGCGCCGACGGGAGGTGGGCGGCCGCGGGCGGCGACGGCTCCGCGCCGCAGGTCTGGCGCACAGATGGCGGACGAGGCGTGCTCGCGCTCGAGGGGCCGACGAGCGTGGTCACCGCCGTCTCGCTGACCGACGACGGCTCGCGCGTCGTCACCGCCGGCGTCGACGCGACGATCCGCGTCTGGGATGCACGTTCGGGCAAGCTGCTCGGCGTGCGCCACGGCCATCGCGGCCCCGTGCGATGGAACGGCATGGCCGTGGCCGATGGCGGCGCCATCACGGCGACGGCCAGCGACGATCGCACCGTGCGGTTCTGGGACCTCGGCGCGCCGGCCTTGACGAGCGCGCAGCTCCGGAGCTTCGTCGCGTCCCGCGTACCGTGGTGCCTCGACGACGACGACCAGCCCCGGCGGGTGCAGCCGGGATCGAGCGCAGGAGGAAGCTGTGACCAGCGTCGATAAGACCGCGACCAGCGCCGCGCGCACCCGCATCGAGCCCGATGGTCGCGCGTACCTGCTGGTCGTCGAGGGCGACTCGTCGTCGCTGTTCCACCTCCCGCGCGACGGCACCATCGTCATCGGCCGGGCCTCGGAGGCGGAGCTCCGGCTCACGCACGGCTCCGTGTCGCGGAGACACGCGACGATCCGGATCGACGGCGGCGTCGCGCAGGTCGCCGATCTCGAGAGCCACAACGGAACCCGGGTGAACGGCGAGGCCGTGACCGCGGCGCGCACTCTGTCGTCGGGGGATGTCGTCGCCGTCGGTGACGTGCTCCTGGTCGTGCACACGACGATTGAACCGGCGCTGACGCGAGCCGTCCTGGCGGAGGCCTCCTGGCGGCGACGCCTGGCCGAGGAGCTCGAACGCGCCCTGACCTACCGGCGGTCCCTCGCCGTGTTCGCGATCGACGACGTCGCGATCGGCGATCTCACCCCGGAGATCTCGGACGCGCTGCGCCTCATCGACGTCATCGGCCGCGGCGAGAACGGGCAGCTGCTCGTGCTCCTGCCGGAGTCCGAACGCGCGGCGGCGCTGGACGCCGCTCGCCGCCTCGCCGACGTGTTGCCGCCGACGGCGCGGCTCGGAGTGGCGACCTGCCCGGCCGACGCGGTCGACGCCGACGCCATCGTCTTCAGCGCGCGCAGCGCCGCGCGAGCGGCCGCACCACGCGGCATCGCACATCCGGCCGACACCGTCGAACGCATCGACCTCGGCTCCCGGAGCGTGCTCGTCGCCGACCCGGCGATGTCGCGGCTCTACGCCCTGCTCGAGCGCGTCGCCGCGTCGACCTTGCCGGTGCTCATCACGGGCGAGACCGGCGTGGGCAAGGAGAACGCGGCGTTCGCGGTGCATCACTGGTCCAAGCGGCGCGAAGGGCCGTTCGTGGTCCTCGACTGCAGCGCGATCCCGCCGACGCTCATCGAGAGTCAGCTCTTCGGACACGAGAAGGGCGCGTTCACGGGCGCGCACGCGGCGCGGGCCGGCGTGTTCGAACAGGCGCGCGGCGGCACGGTGTTCCTGGACGAGATCGGCGAGCTCCCGCTGGAGATGCAGCCGCGGCTCCTGCGTGCGCTCGAGGAGCGCGTGATCCGGCGCATCGGCGCCGCCGAGCCGACGCAGCTCGACGTGCGGCTGGTCGCCGCGACGAACCGCTCGCTCGAGGATGAGTGTCGGGCCGGCCGCTTCCGGCAGGACCTGCTCTACCGGCTCCAGGGTGCACGCGTGATCCTCCCGCCGCTGCGCGATCGCCAGTGCGAGATCCCGATCCTCGCGCGCGAGCTGCTGGCCCAGGCCTGTGCGCGCGACGATCGCGCGCCGCTGGAGATCACGCCCGCGGCGATGCAGGTGCTGCTCACCCACGAGTGGACGGGCAACGTCCGCGAGCTGCGGCAAGCGATGGACTTCGCTGCGGTCGCCGCGCCCGACGCCTTCGTCGAGCCGTCCGATCTTCCGCCGCATATCACCGGCGCGCCGGGGTCGATCAGTGCTGCGATGACCGCCATCTCGCCGCCCGTCGACGTCGCCGACCCGACCGAGCCGCCGGTGCCGTCGGCGTCGTCCTTCCGCGCGATCGCCGACGAGCTCCGCGAGCTCGAACGCCGCCGCATGGTGGAGGCGCTGGCTGCGACCGGCGGCGTCAAGAGCCGGGCGGCGCAGCTCATCGACATGCCGATCCGCACGTTCACGCTGAAGGCGAAGCAGTACAAGCTGTGAACCGCGGCTGGCAGACCTTGCCGACCTGGCAAGTCTTGCCGTCGGTCGCGGTGGACGCGACGGCAAGAATTGCCGGGTTCCGACCCGGGAACCGGGGCTCGGGATGGTCCGCTTCGTGCTGAACCGAAGCGTGTCATGCGCACCATCGCCGCTCTCCTCGTGATCCTCGTCGGCTCCGTCACCGGCTGCGCCGGCGCGCAGACACCGCGGCACACCGTGTACGCCTGCCCGAGCGGCGCCGTCGTCCCCTCCGACGAGAACGGCGCCGCGCTGATGGTCGGTCAGCGCCGGGCCGTGCTCGCCGGCAGCGACGGCGCCGGTGATCGCTACGTGCTCGTCCACGGCGATCAGGTTCGCGAGTACGTGCTCCCACGCGATGACCGCGAGGACGCCCTCGTGTGGGACGCCTCGGATCGGAGCCGTGTGCTCGTCGAGCGCTGCATCGCCAGCGGCGGACACACGGACATCCTCACGCGCTGGCTCGAGGGTGAGACGCTCGCCGAGATCGGCGACGCCTTCGGGATCGACGACCAGAACGAGGTGAACCGGCGGCTGCGCCGAGCCATCATCTGGATGAACCGCACGAGCCGCCGCGGGCCGCTCCCCGCTCGCACCGTCCCGACGGTCGCGCGCCTGGCGGGACACCCGTCAGCGCGGTAGCGCGGCGCCGATGGCGCGGATGCGGGCCTGGATGTCGGCGGCGGTGGCGACGCGCTCGGCCGAGTCCTTGACCAGGCACGCGGCGACGAGCTCGTCGAGCGCGGGCGGCACCGCCGGCTCGAACGAGGACAGCGGCGGGGGCTCGGTGAAGAGGTGGTGGGCCATGACGTTGCCGTCGAGGAACGGCGGGCGGCCGGCGACGAGCTCGAAGAGGGTGCAGCCGACCGCGTAGAGGTCGGCGCGGTGGTTGATGTTGGTGCCGTTGATCTGCTCGGGCGCCATGTAGAGCGGCGTGCCGCGAACGTCGGTCTGGCGGATCTCGATCTCGCGCAGGACGCGCGCGATGCCGAAGTCGCCGAGCTTCACCACCTTGTCGCGCGAGACGAAGATGTTGGCGGGCTTGATGTCGCGGTGCACGACCTTCTTGCCGTGGGCGTACGCGAGGCCGCTGCACAGCTGATCGATGACGCCGAGCGCGGTCCGGAGCGGCAGCTTGCCGCCGCGCTCGTGGAGCAGGCGATCGACGGTCGTCCCGTCGACGAACTCCATGATGATGTAGGTGTCGCGCTCGTCGGTCGCCTGGTCGTGGACGGCGACGATGTTGGGGTGGTTGAGCTGCGCCAGCGCCTTGGCCTCGGACAGGAACAAGGTCATCGCCTGCGGGATCTCGCGCACCGAGCGCGCGAGCACCTTCACCGCGACGGTGCGCTCGAGGTTCTCGTCCCACGCCTTGAACACGACGCCCATGGCGCCGCGCCCGAGCTCGGCCTCGACCTTGTACCGCCCCAGCACCCGGCTGCCGACGTCGGGCTCCTCGGTGATCGTCTGCGCGCTGGCCGACGCCGGCACCAGCGTGGGCGGCATCGCCTGCGTCGCCGCCGTGGGCAAGGGCTGCGCGTTCGGCTCCAGCGCCGGCGCCGGCTCCGCCGGACCCAGGGTGAGCCCGTCGGAGACCTCGGCCAGCCGGCGCTCGCGCACGAGGTTGATGTTCAGCTTCTTGATCTGCGCGGCCGCGATCGGCAGCGGCTTCTCGAAGCGCATGTCGCCCGGATCGATCACGAGCGTGTGCTGCCCGACGGTGGCGTAGAGGGTCGCGTGCCCGTCGGCGTCGGTGTAGACCTTGTCGGCGAGATCGTCGTCGAGCCACACCGCGATGCCACCGCGGCGGGTGTCGTGGATCGCGACCTGTACCTCGGCGACCGGCAGCCCGAGATCGATCTTGGCGACGGCGGTCTTGCCGCGCTCGACCTCGATCTTGTGTGTGTGTACCGGCGGCACGACGCGATCGACGTGATCGCGGATGTAGACGCCGTAGACGTGCACGTACCAGGTCCCCGGCGGCACGCGGAAGAACGTGCGCGGTCCGGCGAGCCGCGCCTTCCGCCCGCTCTGCTCGTGCCCCGCCTTGCGCGTGTCCTTGCGCCAGCGCGACGGGTCGTCGATGCTCGGCCGCACCGACGAGCCGCTGACCTCGACGCACAGGGCCTCCTCGCTGCCGTCGGGGTCGAGCGTCATCTCGACCACGATGCCGCTGCGCCCGCGCACGATCACGTAGCCGACGACGAGGAGGAGCGCGACCACGACCGCGGCGGCGAGCGACAGCAGGCGCGTGTTCCACCCCACGAGGCCGCGCGCGCCGGGCACGGTGCCCGTGACCTCGTGCGCCGTGCCCGACCTGCGATCGAACGCGACGAGCCGCACCTTCGCGTCACCGCCGCTCGCCGCCACCGCGTAGAGGACGAGGTACGACGCGCCCAGATCGTCGGCGAGGGCCTCCAGGCGATCGCGCGCGAGCGGCATGACGACCTTGTTGCGCGCGACGACCGCCGGACCGGCGTCGGCCGCGACGCGATGCCCGCGGCGCTCGAGCGCGGCGACGAGCGGCATGCGCAGCGGTCCGGGGAACGCCACCCGCAGCGCGAGGAAGCCCGGCGCCGGCGCCGGCAGCTGCACCGCGGCGACCGGGACGCCCGCGGGCAAGGGCAACGCGTCCACGAGCGGCGCGAGCGTGTCGACGAGCGCCGTGTCGAGCGCCACGCCGGTCGCCTGCACGGCGCCTGCCCCCGTCACCGCCCCGGTGCCCGCCGCGGTCCCGGCGCCGCTGGTGTCCGCCCGCGGCGGCGCCAGCTGGAGCGCCAGCGCGCGCACCCTGGCCGCCGACGGGTCTCGCGCCTTCTCCATCGTCTCGGCGAGCGCTTCGAGCGCGCGGCCGCCGGCGGGCGAGAGCGACCGCGCCAGATCGAGCTCCTTGCGGGCGACGACGAGGTCGTTCCTGGTGAGCGCGAGCTGCGCCGTGACGAGGTGACGCTCGGCGCTGTCCTCGGGCAAGCTGGCGAGCATCCGCGCGGCCGTCGCCCAGTCGCCGGCCGCGATGGCGACACGCGCGAGCTCGCGATCGGCCTTCGCCGCGGCGAACGCGACGCGCGCCTCGTCGAGGCGCATGGCGGCGACCGCGAGGCGCCCGCGAAACAGCTGCGCCGCAGGCTCGTCGGCCGCGACCCCGAGCCAGCGCTTGACCGCCGCGTCGACGGCAGCGCGATCACCCTTGCGCGCGGCCAGCTCGGCGGCGAGGCGCAGCGCGGGGCGCGAGCCGTC
The DNA here is from genome assembly GCA_002344285.1 of Myxococcales bacterium UBA2376. Taxonomy (GTDB): domain Bacteria; phylum Myxococcota_A; class Polyangia; order Haliangiales; family Haliangiaceae; genus UBA2376. Next base: position 13,825 of record DDTA01000070.1, on the reverse strand, counting down.
CGCGGCGGCGCGCTCGACGATCGGCGCCAGGCGGCCGAGCTCGTTGTCGTCGAGATCGACGACGCGGATGGCGGCGAGCGCCGCGTTCAGGTCGACGCCCCCACGCTGCGCGGCGCGCAGGCCGAGGACGGAGGCGAGGCGCGTGAGGCCCGGATCGGCCGCCGCCAGCCGCAACGCCGTGTCCTCCAGCGTGGCCGGCACCGCCCCGGCGGGCAGCTCGGCGACGAGCACGAGCGCGGGCACGAACGCCGCCGGCCGCGCGAGCAGCTTCTCGACCGTGCTCGCGAGCTTGTCGGCCTGCCCCTTGCGATTGGCCAGGCGCGCCGCCGCGATCGCCGCCAGCGGATCCTTGCCCGCCTTCGCGATCGCGCTGGCCGCGCCGTCGGTGTCGGCGATCGCGATCGCCGCGATGGCGCGCGCCGCGTGGTCGCGCGGCGTCCCGGCCTGGGCGACGTCGAGGACATCCTGCGGCGTGCCGGCGGCGAGCGCGATGGTGACCGCGGTCGGCTGATCGACGGCGGCGCCGGCCCAGCCCGGCCGCAGCGTGGTCCCGATCGACGCCACCTTGAGCGGCACGATCGACTCGGCCGACGCGAGCAGCGTCGCCGCGAGCCCGACGTCGCCACGCGCCAGCGCCGCCGACGCGCGCACGAACGGCCGCAGCTGACCGAGCGACACCTGCGGCACGGCGGCGTCGGCGCCGATGACCGGCGCGGCGACCCGCACGGTCTCGGCCACCAGCCGCACGAGATCGCCATCGCCGGCGGTCACCGCCCCCGCGGCCGCGACCTCGCCGTCGCGGCCGATCGCGATCACCGAGACCCGGAGGCTGGTGCCGTCGCGCTCGAGGTCGCACGCGATCACCGCGTCACCGTCGAGCTGCTTCATCACCTCGGTGGCGCGGTCGAGGTCGATGACGACGCCCCGCAGCTCGCTGCTGGCGACGACGGGGCGGCCCGGCGTGTCGAGCGACGCGCGCAGGAGCATCGTGAAGGCGCCGGCCTCGTCGGCGAGGTCGGACTCGGCGTAGGTCTCGGCGACGACGACCCGTCCGGCCTCCGCCACACGCGCGCACGAGAGGATGATCAACGCGGCGACCGCGATGCGCCCCACCCCGCGATGGTAGCGGATCGCCGCGCGCACCGCCCGCATCCCGGGCGCCCGCCGGGTATCGGCGGGCTACTTGAGCGGCTTGGCCGGCTCGGGCTTCGCGGGCGTCGTCCCCGCGACGGTCGCGACGGGCGCGGGCCTGGCGCCGCCGGTCCCGCCGCCAGCGCCGGCGACGATGCCCTCCATGAACGACCGACCCTCGAAGATCACGCCCTTCTCGATCTGCAGCGACGGCGTGTGCAGGTCGCCCTTCACGCGGCCGGGCGCGAGCACCTCGATGCCGCGCTTGGCGTGGACGTTCCCGACCAGCGTGCCCTGGATGATGATCTCGCCGATGTCGATGTCGGCCTCGACGGTCGCGCCCTCACCGATGATGAGGACATCGTCGGAGAACACCGTCCCCTTGAGCTTGCCGTCGATGCGGACCGTGCCCTCGAACGTCAGCTTGCCCTCGAACGTGGTGCCGCGTCCGAGGAGGGTGGAGATCTCGCTGACGATACCTTCGCGCCGTGCCGGAGCCGTCATGGTGCCCGAGCGTACTACGGTTTCTTGAGCCGGATCTCGACGGTCTGCTCGGTCTTGCCTTCCCAGTCGATCGTCCGCTTCTCGGGCGGGTAGTCCTTGAGCCGCACCTCGATCTCGCGCGCGGAGGCCGGATCCAGGTCCGACAGGTCGAGCGGCGTCCGGCCCTTCAGCTGCTCGCCGAAGTAGACGTCGGCGCCGGGCGGCGTGGTGACGATGCGGAGGCGGACGGTGATCGCGGGCAGGAACGCGAAGACGCGGAGCTGGCCGCCGCCGTCGGGGACGAGCACCGCGTCCTTGTGCGGCTTGTGGCCCGCGAGCTCGACGACGATCTCGTGGCGTGCGCCGGGCGCGGTCGCGAAGCGCGCCGGCGTCAGGTCGGGCAGGACCGTGCCGTCGACGGTCACGGTGGCGCCGGGCGGCGTCGAGTCGATGAGCAAGGACGCCTCGACCGCGGTCTCCTCGCTCGAGCGCACGATGAGCAGCGCGATGGTGACGCCGCCCGCGACGATGACGAGCGCCAGGAGCGCGCGCAGGAGCCAGCTCCGCCCCGGCGAGCCCAGCTTGTAGTGCGCCGGGATCTCGTCGAGCTCGACGAGCGCCTGCATCTGCTTGGTGAAGCTCTGCGGCTGACCGCCGGGATACGGCTGGAACGGGTACCCGCCTTGGGCACCTGGGTAGCCGCCCTGCCCCGGCGCCATCGCGTACGGGGCGAGGTGGGCGGGCAGGCCCGGCGGGGTATGCGGCGCCGCCGGCATCCCGGGCGGCGTGTGCGGGCTGGTGAGCGGCATCCCCTGCGGTTGCGGCGGCTGCGGCGGTGGCTGCTGCGGCGGGAGGCGAGGCGGCACCGCCATCACGTCGGGCGCGGTCGGCGCGTCGTAGCTCGCGTCGATCGGTCCAGCGGTCATGCCGGCGAGCGCCTCGACCGGCGACGTCGGCGGTCGCGCGGCATGCGGCGGCACCGCGCCGCGCCCACCGACGGCGCTGGTGGACGCGCCGGACGGCTGCGCGTCGGGCATCATGCCCGGCACGCCGTCGGAGATCGGCATCCCCGCGCCGCGCGCGGCCGGCGGACGCGGCATCGGCGTGCTCGGCGGCCCGACGATCTTCTGCAGGATCGACGCGCCGCCCTGTCCCGTGGGCACCCCGCCCGCGGGCGTGCGCCGCGACTCGCGCGGCTTCCGCACCTCGCTCACCGCCGGCGTCGGCGTGTTCGCCGCGAGCGCGGCGGGCATTGGGATCCTCGGCGGCACGGCGTTGCGGCGCTGCGGGATCGTCGTCGGATCGTCGGCGGCCGCGGTGGGCGCGGCGCCGCGCGCGAGCGTCGGCGGATCGTCCTCGTGCTGCCCGCTCGGCACGAGCCCGGGCACGTCCTCCATGATCGTGGGCTCGTAGTCGCCCATCAGATCGTCGGTGGCGGCCGGCACGGCCGAGCGCCGCATGCCCCGCGGTCCGTCGAGCGAGGTCGGCGGCGCGTCGCCCATCTGCGGCTCGGCGCTGATCATCGTGCTCTCGACCTCGAGGTCGCCGTCGGCGACCTGCATCGTCGCCGCCGAGATCATGCGCGGCGCCGGGCCGCGTCTGAGCGGCGCGGTCGGCGCCCGCGGGCTCTCCTGGCGCGGGGGCGCCGCGGCCTGCGGCTTCAGCTCGGAGACCCGGAAGATGACGCTGTTCTCGTCGGAGATCTCGGAGCGGTTGGTGACGAAGGTGTGGCGCGGGATCGACTGCGTCGACTGCAGCGGATCGCGCGGCGCGGGATCGGAGGCGGCCGCCGCCGGCGGCGGCGCCCCCTCGGCGTCACCGAGGGCGCGGCGCAGGTGCGCCGTGAGCTTGGTCGCCGTGAACACCGGCGAGTACGTGTGCAGGAAGCGCTCGAGATCGGACGCGAGATCGCCCGCGCTCTGGTAGCGATCCTCGGGCTTCTTGGCCAGCGCGTGCATCACGATGCGCTCGAGCTGCGGCGGCACGTCCTTGCGCAGCGTGCGCACCGGCGCGATGTTGGCGCGGCGGACCATGTCGAGGAGCCGGTTGATGTCCTCCTCGAGGTAGAGCATCTGCCCGGTCAGCATCTCGTAGAGCACGATGCCGGCGCTGAAGATGTCGGAGCGGTGGTCGAGGCGCTCGCCCCAGGCCTGCTCCGGGGACATGTAGTAGTACTTGCCCTTGATCACGCCGACCGCGGTCTGGCGCGCCTTCATCGTCGCCTTGGCGATGCCGAAGTCGACGAGCTTCACCTCGCCCGCGTTGGACACGAGCACGTTCTGCGGCGACACGTCGCGGTGGACGATGCCCAGGTTCTGGCCGGCGCCGTCGCGCTTCCGGTGCGCGTAGTCGAGGCCGGTCGACATCTCCTTGGCGACGAAGGCGGCGACGTCGACGGGGAACTCGACGTCGCGCTCGGAGCCGCGGCGCAGGATCTTGTAGAGGTCGGCGCCGTCGACGAACTCCATCGTGATGTAGTACGTGTCGCCGACGCGGCCGAGGTCGAACGTCTGGGCGATGTTCACGTGCTGGAGCTGCACCGCGATCTTCGCCTCGTCGATGAGCATCTCGATGAACTGCTCGTCCTGCGCGAAGTTCGGGTGGATCATCTTGAGCGCGCAGAACTTCTCGAAGCCGGCGATGCCCCGCGTCTTCGCGAGGTGGATCTCCGCCATGCCGCCGACCGCGATCTGCTTGACCAGCTGATAGGGGCCGAACGGGCGCTCCGCCACGGGCCTCCCCTCTACTGCCCGCCCGTTTCCAGCTGCACGGCGTCATCGTCGTCGTCGGGACGGCCCGCGGCCGTCTCCGGCGTGGGACCCTCGCGCAGCATCTCGGCCTGGCCGGGATGCACGAAGACACCGACGAGACGCAGCGGCGCCTTGGCGCCGCGATCGAACGTGCACACGACCTCGGTCGCGATGCCGTAGGCGACGTTGACCAGGTAGCTCGCCGCCGCGTTGGCGACGAGGTAGAGGCCGAGGCCGGCGCCGTAGGTCTTGCGATCGATCTGCACCGGCGAGCGCAGGCACTTGTCGATGTACGCGAGGATCGTGTTCTTGGCCAGGCGGCCGAAGCGGTCGCGCACGGCGACGGCGAACTGGCTCTCGGTCGCCGCGTAGCGGATCGACACCGGCCGCGGCGAGCGCGACTTGGTGCGATCGTGCGGGTCGACCTCGGCGAAGATCTGGTTGCCGTTCTCGTCGACGGGCGCGTCGTAGAGCGCGTTCATCAGGAGCTCCTCGCACACCGAGCCGATCGCGCTGCGCACCTGGCGGCGCATCTTGGCCTCCTCGGCGTAGGCGAGGACGGTGTCGAGCGCCTTGCCGCGGCCCTCGAAGTCGCGGAGGCGGACGTAGTGCACCGGGGTCCCCTCGGGCAGGTACTTCTCGATGCCGAAGATGTCGCCGGTCAAGAGCTTCTGCGCGGTCACGAACACGCCGCGGTCGAGCTCCTCGCCGACGATGACGTGGTTGACGCGGTGATCCTTGAGGTAGTCCGTCAGCTCACCGAGCGCGGCCTTGGGCGTGACAACCGCCGCATGGGATTTTTGCCGCAGCATCGGAACCAGGCGCTCGACGGCGCGGGTGTCCCCCTCCTCGACGTCCATGAAGACGTAGCGATGGGGAATGATCTCGCTCTGGATCGCGTCGAGCGAACGCACCGCGTCGACCTCCGCACCTGCTCGCTCCAGGTTCGCGACGATGCGCCGCAGCTGATCCAGGTTGGGCGAGATGGCGAGGACGCGACGCTTGGACAAAGACCCCTCGGAGGCCAAGTGCGGTCGATTCTAACGAGATCCGGCTCACGGGTCGAGGCGGGTGGGCGTCCGAGTGAGACGTGACCGTACGGGCCGCGAACGCTTACAATGTCGGGGATGGTCGGTACTTCCGACAAACCCCGCATCCTGGTCGTCGATGACGAGCCGGACATGCTCGACTTCATCGAACGGGTGACCCGGCGGCGCTTCGAGGTCACCCGGTGCGCCAACGGCGAGGACGCGCTGGCCCTCCTGTCCGACCGCGCCTTCGACGTCCTCATCACGGACCACAAGATGCCGCGCATGACGGGCCTCGAGCTGCTGGAGCGGCTGGGCGACCGTCACCCGCAGATGGTGCGGGTCCTGCTCTCCGGCTACACGGACGTACCCGAGGTGCACCGCGCCGGCGCGAACCGGCACGTCCACCACTACGTCCTCAAGCCGGTCGACTCGCGCGCCCTCCTCGCCGGCATCGACCGCGCCTACCAGGTCCGCGACGGCACCGCGCCCTTCGCCAGCGAGGACTCCACCGGCTGACGGGTCAGTGCGTGTACGTGGCCGAGATGTACGCGCGCCAGTCCTCCCACGGGTTGGGCAGGATCTCGAGGCGCGGCTCGTAGTCGTAGAACGCGTCCGGCTGGTAGTAACGCGCGTTGAACGCGTTGAAGACGGTGCCGCGGATGAGGAGCTTCTCCATCGGCACGAGCGTGAAGCCTAGCGACAGGTCCGCGGCGGGCGGGAGCCGGTCCAGCACGAGGTCGGTCGGGTTCACGCGGTGCGGGAAGGACTGACCGAAGCCGTTGACCACCGTGCCCGGGATCGGCATGTCGCTGTAACGCGTGTCGCGGTGCTCGACGAGGCGGTTGGGATCCTCCATCGCGCCCACGACGCGCAGGTTGGTGAACATCGACAGCCGGTCGTCGATGACGTTGAACACGCTGCCGAGGTGGAACATGTGGTTGGGGAACGACTTGTGCGCGCCCTTGTCGCGGGTCGCGATCTGCAGGAACGAGTACGCCAGCTCGAGGCGGTGCCCGCCCTGGATGTACAGCTTGGCCAGCGCCTCGCCGCCGTGCATGGCGCGGTCGGCGGTGTTGTCGTAGCGGCCCTGGACGATCTGGATGAGGTTCTCGAGCTTCGTGTACGAGTAGTCGAGGCGGAACGAGAGCTCGCGGATGCGGCGCTCGCCCTTGAAGATACGGGCGTTGACCTCGGCCTGCGCCGCCTGCGAGGTCTCGACCTCGAGGTCGGGGCGACCGTCGAGCTGGACGGCCTCGCCGTTCGACGCCACGTTGTTGTAGACCGGCGGGCGGAAGCCCTCGGCGTAGTTGAGCTTGAGGTGCCAGTTGGGGATGAAGTTCCAGACGGCCGTGCCCGAGAAGAGCGTGGTGAGCGGATAGCTCTGCGTGCCGAGCGACTCCGGTGACACCTGGAGGCGGGCGCCGGCGTCGAGGATGAGCTTCTTCGCCGGACGCCACTGCGGGTTGGCGTAGACGCCGCCGACGGTGCGGTCGGAGGGGAACGCGAACGTGAGCGGACAGCCCGCGATGATGCGCGACTCGCGCATCCCGGTCGTCTCGTTGGTGAACGGCTCGCGCGGGCACGGCAGCGGCAGGCGATCGAGGACGTAGGGACCGATGAACCTCGCCTCGATGCCGTCGCCCTGGATCGCGTCCACGACGGACTCCGCGGCGACCTCCTTGAAGGCCTCCGCGCCGTAGTTGACGCGCAGGTTGCCGGGCAGCTCGAAGTCACCGTCGAAGGCTCCGCCGAAGCGGTAGGTGGTCGCGTCGAACCGGAAGGAGAGACCACCCTCGAGGAGGGTCGGGATCGGCGACAGGATGCCGAGCTGCGGGAAGGCGCGGACGAACTGGACGCCGTAGGCCTTGAGGTTGACGCCGGCCTTGCCACCCGCCGTGCGCGACTTGTACTCGGCGACGACGTAGCGATCGATGAAGTTGATCTGGTTGTCACGCGCCCGCCGGCCCGAATCGAGGCACTGATCCGCCGGATCGAACTCCGGCATGCCGGCGTCGGCGCAGACCGCATCCTCGGGCAGGTCGTTGCGCGCGACGAAGCCGGGGAAGCCGAGCGGCGCGTGGCGCTCGGCGTAGGGCGCCTGCACGCGGAGCTGCAGCTTCCCGATCGAGAACTTGGCGAAGAAGTTGAAGAGGTAGCTGCGCGCCGGCTGCGCCGTCGTGAGCGGCCCGTAGAACATGGGCGAGTTCGGCTGCGGCAGCGGGGCCGAGAACATGTGCAACGGCATCTCGAAGCCGGGCCCGATGTACGACTCGAACGCCGAGTGCACGAAGAGCTTGGCCTTGCCCTTCAGCAGATCGGGCATGCCGGCCATGACGTAGACGCGTGCGTTCGAGCGGTCGCCGTTGCCGTCGCCGACCTGGCCGCCGACCTCGACGCCGTCGACGTCCTCGGCGTCCTTGGTGATGATGTTGACCACGCCGAGGAACGAGTTGGCGCCCCAGAGCACGCCGCCGGGACCGGTGATGGTCTCGATACGCTTGATGGTCTCGAGCGGCTGCATGCGCCCGAAGGTCGCCACGTTCACGAACGGGTCGAACATCGACACCGAGTCGTGGAGGAGCTGCACGGCCTGCACCGTGCCGCGCACCGGCACCGTCGGGAACTGGCTGTGGATGATGCCCACGCGCATGTAGCCCGGGACGGTGTCCAGGATCTGGTCGATCGTCTGGAACTGACGGTCGGCGATCTCGTCGGCCGTGATGACGGTGACGATGACCGGCGCCTCCTGCACCGTGGTGACGCCCTTGGCGGCGCTCTGGACGACGTTGGCCAGATCGAGCTCGTCGTCGGGGCCGGTCGGCCCGTCGACGCCCGCGCCCGAGTCGGTGACGATCGTCGGGACCTCGATGTCGATGGGCCCGGCCTCCTGGGCGGAGGCCGTCCCCGTCGCGGCGGCGAGCAGGAGCGCTGCAAAGATTCCGTGCTTCACGGCGCACCTCCCTGACGCGGGCGGATGAAGTCGACACGATCGTTGACGGCGTCGGTCGGGGCGTTCGCGCCCAGCGGACGGTCGGAGCCGAGACCGACGGCGCCCAGCACCTGCTGGACCGGCACGCCCTTGGACCGCAGGTAGTCGAACACCGCGTCGGCGCGCCGCTGGCTCAGGACCTTGTCCTTCCGCTTCTGGTCGTTGATCACGCGCGGCACCTTGGACTTGGTGCCGAGCGCGACGTGGACCTCGATACGGATGGCGACGTCGTCGACCGGTCGCGACTTGAGGATCGCGGCCACCTGGTCGAGGACGATCTTCGAGGCCGCGGTCAGGTTCGTCGAGTTGCCGACGAACTCGATGCGGTTGGCGCGCAGGTTGATGCGATCCGCGAGCAGCTCCGGCCCGGTGTCGGTGCGCGTGTCGGGGCAGCCGTCGTCGTCATCGACGCCGTTGACCTTCTCCGGCTCGTTCGGGCACTTGTCGTCCTTGTCGGCGAAGCCGTCACCGTCGTTGTCCTCGTCGGAGCAGCCGTCCTCGTCCTCGAAGCCGTCGAAGTCCTCGGGGTCGTCGGGGCAGCGGTCGGCGACGTCCTGGATGCCGTCGCCGTCGTTGTCGCGCTCGGGGCAGCCGTCGTCGTCCTGGAACGTGTCGCGGTCCTCCGGCTCGTCGATGCACTGGTCGTCGACGTCGAGGACGCCGTCGCCGTCGTTGTCGAGATCGGGGCAGCCGTCCTCGTCCTGGTAGCCGTCCTTGTCCTCGGGGTCCTCGGGACACGCGTCGGAGATATCGGGGAGCCCGTCGCCGTCCTTGTCGCCGCGACCGATGCGGGCCTCGCTCTCGGGCTGCGGCGCCCACGTGACGCCGAGCATGGCGCGGAAGTCGTCGCCGCGCGCGCCGAGGAAGCCGGCCGAGCCGCCGAGCGTCGCGGTGAGGTGCGGGTTCATCCGGTACTGGATGCCGCCCGCGGCGTAGGCCGTGAGATCGCCGGCGCCGGCGTCGGGCGCGTAGTCGGCGTCCTGGAGCTGGGTGCAGCGCCGGCCGTCGACGAGGTGACAGGAGCCGTAGCTGAGCGAGCCGGGCAGCGGGACGAAGCCCATCGCCTCGGCGGCGAGCACGAACGACGGCGAGAGCTCGACGAGCCCGCCGACGCCGACGACGATCTCGGAGCCGACGTCGAGGACGGCGAGCGCCGCCTCTTCCTTCGACATGGTGTCGGAGACCATGTCGTTGTCGTACGCCTGGAGCACGGTGCGCTGGCGGATGCGGGCGCCGACGTTGGCGACCAGCTTGGTCGCCGTCAGCCGGTTCTTGCGGTAGTCGAGCGCCACCTTGGGCTCGAACACCAGGTTGTGATCGCCGAGGAACATCTCGTCCTCGCCGAACGGCAGGCTCACGGTGCCGACGAACGCCGCCGCCAGGCTGGGCCCGTCGAGGAACATGTACTTGCCGCCGACGCGCACGTCGAGCGGACCGGAGAGTCCCTGCGCCTCGAAGTTCCCCGAGGGATCGATGTTGGAGAGGTCGCGGAACGAGATGAGGCCGGTCGAGACGCTCTCCTCACCGGAGATGAAGCGTCCGCGCGTGCCGTACCCCGGGCCGGTGTCGGTGCGATAGACGGCGGTGCCGAGGCCGACGGCGATCTTGTCGGTCACGGTGAAGCCGAACGCCATGTCGAGCGTCAGCGTGTAGTTGAGGACGCTGTCGCCGGAGACGTTGTCGTCCGGGATCGTGACGTTGAGCGGGCTCGACGCGAAGCCGAGCAGCATCTTCCACGAGAGGTCGCGCTTGGTCGGCAGCCGCGCGCCCTCGAGGGAGAGCACGCCGCTCGTGTCGTACGACGGGCGGAAGAGCGCGGCGTCGACGCCGCTCGCGGGGTCGGCGACGGCGGTCGTGGCCGGCAGGAGCGCCAGCGCGGCCGCCGTGGCGAAGGTGGGCTTCAGGGACACGCGGCACCCGCGGGGGTCTCGGCGTCCTTGATCTGCACGAACACGACGCTCGGGATCGAGGCGGCGAGGTTCGTCGGCCAGCGGCAGCCGCTCGGCTCGCCGCCGATGCCGTCATGCGCGGTCGGCGACGGCGTGCCAATGACCAGCGCGGTGCCGTTCGCGCCGGTGCTGGTCTGGGCCGCGGCCACGGTGGTGCGCGCGACGCCGGTGTCGCTGAAGTAGAAGTCCTCGGTGGGGATCGGGTTGCCGTTGCGGCGGGCCGTGACGCCCGCCTGCGGCACGCCCTTGTAGTGGTAGACGATCGCCAGCACGCCGCGCTGCGCGAACGTCTGGCCGCCGATCATGGACGACGTGTGCCAGTCCGTATCGGTCTGGACGGTGGTGGAGTACGCGCGGAAGCCGCGCGCCGGATTGGCCGCCTCGTTGGCGAGGGCGACACCGGTGGTCACGTGCGGGACGGCCGGCGTGATCCCGGGCGCGTCGTCGACGCCGATGCCGATGAAGCCCAGGGTCGCGCGCTGCATGTTGTGCCCGCGGAAGCGACCGCAGCCGTCCTGGTACACGCCGCCTTCCGGGCTGAGTGGCATCGCGCCCATCGGGTTGGCGGCGAAGTCGACGGCGTCGAAGAACCGGACCCGCAGGGAGCACGGACCGTCGGTCGTCGGCGTCCCGCACGGCATCTCCGGGTTCTGCGCCGCCTGCGCGATGAGCGTGTCGGTGCCGGTGTCCCAGATCCGACCGCAGACCGTCGCGCGATTCGCGCTCGGCGCGGTGCAGTCGATCTCCGAACCGCATCCGCCGGCCGTACCGATGCACGTGGTGACGCCGGTGTCCATGTCGATCTCTTCGCGGGTCGTGTCCTCGTCGCAGATGGTCGGCGTCTCCGCCTCGCACTTGCCGTCGAGGCCGAGGACGGTCGCGAACGGACCGATGCCGCCGCAGCCGGCGGGCGTGGTGATGTCGTCGGCGGGGAAGCACAGCCCGTCGCGCTCGATCGTGCCCGACCCGCACTCGACGGCGGAGCAGCTCAGGTTGGAGAGTCCGGCCGCGGCCGTGACGAGGGCAAGTCCGATGTAGTAGGTGCGCATCGATAGGCTCCTCGGCTCCTAGAACTGCACGTCGTCTTCACCGAGCTCGGCGAAGACCGCGAGCTCGGCGTTGATGTTGCGCACCGTGGGGTGGCGCATGTTGGCGGACTGGACACCGCGCGTATGGGTCCGGGCACGTCCGAACAGGTAGGGGAACCCGAGCGCGCTCGGGGTCACGCCCGCGGGCGTGTCCGGCGCGCCGTCTCCGTCGAGGTCCTTGTACTGGTAGTTCACGACGTAGGCATCGCGACCGACGAGGTTCTCGTCGACGTAGATGCCCGAGCCGCCGACCAGGCCGATCTCGTTGACCGGGTTCATGCCCTCGACGAGGCCGTAGAACTGACCGTTCAGCGGCAGCGTGAAGACCTTGTCGGAGCCCTCGTAGAACTGCGAGCCGGCCTCGGCCCAGAGGTCCTGGCACATCTGCAGGCGGAGCGCGTTGCTCGCGTCGTCGGTGCAGGTCGGGTGCGGGATTTCGGCGAGGTTCCCGCCGCAGGTCCCGGCCGCCGAGGTCGCCGGATACTGGAAGTCGGCCTTGCCCGCCTCGACCGTGGCGTCGCTCGAGGTGACGGCCTTGATCTCGTTCTCGAGGCGCGGCAGGAGATCCATGCGGCGCTCGGCGGTCAGCACGATCACCGCGGTCTCGCGCGGCACGGTCGGATCGAGCGCCGCACCGGGGGTGAGCGGGATCCCGAGGACCTCTTTCGTCTTGTTCGCGTGCTGCGTGATGTGGAGCCCGGGGAACGACGTCCGCCCCTCGATGCCGGCGCCGCCGGGCAGATCGATGAAGCACGGCGAGCTCGTGTCGATGAGCTTGCGGATCTCGAAGCGGTGCACCTCGGCGAGGTACGCGGTCTCGATGAGCGGCTCGCCGTTCATGTCGAGATCCGCGCGACCATCACCGTCGGCGTCGACGTAGTCGAGATCGGCGGCGTACAGGGTGAAGAACGTGTCCGCCGGCGCCTGCCCCTCCTGCAGTGGGACACCACGCTCGCCGACGGGCGGCACCGTCTCCGCGAAGTCGAACTGGATGTTCGATCCGCGCAGCGGCTCCACGCAGGCGGGGAGGAACAGCACACCTAGAACGATGCCGGCCCACTGACGGCGCACGGCTATTTGGTGACCCATGCGATTGGTTCCCCTCGGTGCTCACCCGGGTCGGGCGATCGACGTAAAAAATGATACGCGCCCGTCACTTCCCGAGTCAACGCGGCGCGATCATTGTCGGGTAGCGCACGGGGTGCGGGGCCTTCTATAAGCGGCGCACGAGCGCGCCTCGAAGGTGACGAGGGTGCTGGAGTACTCCCCGGGGGCAGCGTTTGCGAGCTCGGGGAGGGCACCGACCTCGGCGCTGTTGTCGGGTACCGTGCGCCCGGCGCCGCCGAGGAAGTCGGCGCCGAAATCGAAACGCTGCTTCCCGCTGCCGTCGCCTTACGCTGCCGGGCTGGACCGCAGGACCACGCTCGGCAAACTCCGCCACGAGATCGGTCTAGCGCAGCGTTTCGGGAGTGGCCGTTGGCTCGGCGGGGTCCGTGATCACCTCCGACGTTGCAACGTGAGCCATCAACGACGCCGGGGTGACAGCGAGGCGGCGGGCCGGGAGGCTCGTCGGTTCCGAGGAGGAGCCGATGAACGAACGACGGAAGATCACGGATGAACGGGAGGCGCGGCGCTGCTTGGCGGCGGCCCGCAAGGCAGGCGAGCGCGCCGGGGCGTGGGCCCGCGCGCACGGCATCGATGGCCGGTCGCTGAACGCGTGGAGGATCAACCTCGCGCGGCGAGGTGCGGGCTCGACGCCCACGCGGACGGCCACGCGGCCGCCGACCACGTTGGTCGTGCGGGCTCGTTCCCGCCCGGCGGTGGTCGAGTTGGTCCCGGCGTCGCGGCCGACGGAGAGCGCGGGCAGCGCCGCGCGGTACGTGGTGCACGTGGGCGAAATCCGCGTCGAGGTCGGGGACGACTGCGCCACCGAGACGCTGCGGCGGATCCTCGAGGCGCTGCGCACATGCTGAGCCTGCCCCCGACGGTGCGGGTGTTCGTGGCGGTCGAGCCGGTCGACATGCGCGGCTCGTTCGACGCGCTGGCGGGCGCGGTCAGGCGGCTGGGGCTCGATCCGGTCGACGGCCACCTCTACCTGTTCCTGAATCGCCGGCGCCGGCTGGCGAAGGCGCTGTGGTTCGACGGGTCGGGCTGGTGCCTGCTGGCGAAGCGACTCGAGAACGGCAGCTTCCAGCTGCCGCCGATCACCGGCGAGACCGCGCAGGTCCAGATCGACGGCACGACGTTCGCGGCGCTGCTCGCCGGCATCGACTTCACGGCCGCGCGCCGCGGCTGGTACCGGCGGCCGCGCACGAACGCGTCGACGGGGATCGACAGCACGCGCCGGTTGTGATCAGGTGGCGACGTGGCCACCGTCGCTGAGCTGCGGCGCGAGAACGAGGCG
>DDTA01000163.1 GCA_002344285.1 Myxococcales bacterium UBA2376 | reverse complement strand
GCATCGCCGGGCCGCTGCCGATCAGGCGAGCGCGCGCCGGCTCGCGCGACCGCAGGAGGTCGATGGCGACATCCCCGGCGCGCCCCGCGTCTCGCTCGACCTGATCGACGAGCCCGCTGGTGCGGAGCGTCGCCGCGGCGAGCGCCGCCACCATCGCGACACGCTGATCGGGCACGTCGTCGAAGGCCCGCGGCTCGAGCGCGTCGACGGCGAGACATCCGATCACCTCGTCACGGATGCGCAGGGGGACGCCCATGCAGGCGTGAACCCGATCGCGCGGATCCCACCCGGCGATGAGGCCGTCGAACGGATCCGGCACCCGCGGATCGGTGAAGCGGACCGGTCCCGAAGCGCGCATGATCTGCGCGAGGCGCGGGTGCCGTGATGGATCGAAGCGCCGCGTCGCCGCCTCCGGCACCAGGCCGTCCAGGACGAGCGGGACCAGCTCGTCGCCTTCGAGCCGGAGGATCGCCGCGGAATCACACGGAATCGCCGAACGCACGGCGGCGACGAGTCGCTGGTACCGGACCTCCGGGCCGAGATCGCCGCACAGGTCGAGCAGCACCTCGATCATNNTGGTCGTCGAAATGACACTGCAGCCCGCGTGCCGGCGCCGGCGCGCTACACGTCGATGATGTGCCAGCGCGCGCGCTCGGAGTCGGTCGGTGGCTCCCAGGCATCGGACGCCAGCTCGAAGAAGGCGGGCGGCACGATCTGCGTGAAGGGCGCACCGGCGCGATTTCGCGCGGCCACACGCTCGCGGCGGACGTCGCGCGGCGCATCGACCAGAGAGATCCGCAGGCCGACGCCCTCGGCGCTCACCTGCGTGTAGAACACCTCGCGCTCCAGCGCCGCGACCAGGCCGTACTCGAGGACGACGTCGGTGCCGCAGTCGAGCGCCCGCGACGCCACCTCCCAGATGAGCGCGCGGCACCGGTCGCGACGTTCGACGTACCAGGCCATCACGCCTTCGGCGGGTCGCGGGTCATCACCGTAGAGCCGCACCATCCACGCATCGAGGTCGAGGAACAGGGCCGACGTGCGCGCGCACAGCGTCCGCGCGTACGTGGTCTTGCCGGCCCCGACGGGGCCGATCAGGAGATGAAGCGCGCCGGCGCGACTCACGGCGACACCGCTCACGGACCGCGCAGGCGGTGCTTGTGGAGGAGCTCGATGAGGTGAGAGCGATCCATCTGCGAGATGCGGGCGGCGCGCGAGACGTTGTTCTGCGCCTCCGCCAGGAGCCGCGTCAGGTACTCGCGCTCGAACTCGGCGGTCACCGCGGCCCGCGCCTGCTTGTAGGGCAGCCCCAGGAATCCCGACGGCGGCGCCGCCGTCCCCGCCGGATCGCTCTCCGGCGGCCCCAGCACCAGCCTCGACTCGACCACGTTGCGGAGCTCGCGGACGTTGCCCGGCCACGGCCGCTTCGCCAGCTCGGCGAGCCCATCGGCGCCGAAGAGAGTGGCGGCGGGAACCGTGCTGCCGAGCTCGGAGAGGAAGTGGTCGATCAGCGCGGGGATGTCCTCGGGGCGGTCCCGCAGCGGCGGGATCTGGAGCACGACCACCGCCAGCCGGTAGTAGAGGTCCAGGCGGAAGCGACCGGCGTTGACCTCGGCGCGCAGATCGCGGTGGGTCGCGGCGAGCACGCGCACGTCGAGCGAGAGCTCCTCGCTGCCGCCGACGCGCCGGAAGCGACGTCGCTCGAGCACCCCCAGCAGGTTGGCCTGGATCTCGGTGCCGAGCTCACCGATCTCGTCGAGGAACACGGTCCCACCGCCCGACCGCTCGAACGCGCCGATGCGTTGCCGGTCGGCGCCGGTGAACGCGCCGCGCTCGTGACCGAACAGCTCGCTCGCGATGAGCGACGGCGGGATCGCGCCGCAGTCGACGGTCACGAACGGTCCCTCGGCGCGCGAGCCGAGCTGATGGATCGCCCGCGCCGTGACCTCCTTGCCGGTGCCCGACTCGCCCGTGATGAGCACCGACGCGTTGCCCGCGGACGCGCGCTGGATCGTCGCCATCAGGCGGCGCATGACCTGCGACTGACCGCGCAGCCCGGGCAACGAGTCGTCGTCGAGCAGCGCGACCCGCATCGCGCGGCCGGCCGAGATGCGCAGCTCGGAGCCGCCGATGCGCAAGATCGTCCCCGGCTGGATCCGCACGCGCTCCAGCCGGATCGTGTCGATGTACGTGCCGTTGGTCGACCCGAGATCCGTCACCCGGATCGCGTCGGCCTCGCGCGCGAGCTCGAGGTGGAAGCGCGAGACCAGCGGATCGCCCAGGACCAGCGTGTTGCCGTCCGCGCTGCCGACCGAGACCGTGTCGCTGTCGAGGAGCGTCGTGACCCCGGTCGAGGGTCCCGAGATCACCTCGACCCGCAGCGTGCCGGTGGCCGCCGACGTGCCGCGAGCCTGGACGGTGGTGGTCTGGTCCACGGGAGAGCGCGAGGCTAGCTCGGGCGGCGCGACGGGTGCAAGCCGTCACCTCACGGCGGCTCGCACACGGGCGCCGTCGGTGCGCGGCGGGGAACGCGCAGCGCGAGCACGCGGTCGCCGGCCCCGATGTGCACCTCGTCCGGGTCGATGGCAAGCGTGGTGAACGACTCGACCTGCGACGACGGGCTCACCGCGGTCCAGACGACGCCGTCGTGATGAAAGAGCAAGTTGTGATCGCCGGCGACGAAGACGTCGGACCCGCCCGTGCCCGCGATCGCCCGCAGCGTGGCCCCGGCGACGCTGCCCAGCTGCCCCGACTGGTCGATGACCTGGTCGTCCGAGAAGCGGACGAGACGCCCGCCGTCGCCGGCCAGCCAGGCGTGATCGCGATCCGCGGCCCACAGCGCGCGCAGATCGTCGCCGCCGTCCCACTGGACCCGCGCGCGTGCCGCACCCGAGCCGTCCAGCTCCACGATCCGGTTGGAGACGATCGCGCCGCCGGCGTCGCGCGCGACCACGAGCGCCAGCACGACGTCGGTCCCATCGGCGGGCGCCGCCACCTGCCGGACCTCCTCGTCGGTCGTCCACCAGACGTCGATCGCTTCGCTGGCGACACGACGGCGCGCGACCACGTATCGTCGTGGACAACCGGCGTCGCCGTCGCGACCGATCCGCGCGGCGACGACCGCCATGGTCGGTCCGGCGTCGAGGTCGGCGACGGCGAGCTCGCAGCTGGTGGCGACCAGCGCGGGCGCCGGATCGTCGACCGTCGACCACAGGCGAAGCTCGTCGCGACCGACCGCACCGGCCGCGATCCACTCGGTGTCGCCGCCGAAGGCCATCGCTTGCGGCACCCACGTCGCGCCGCCCAGCGCACGCGCCACGGGCTCGCCGTCGCGCGCCACGGTGCGCACCGCCCCAGGCGACGCGGTGACCAGCATCCACGTCGATCCGCGCGCGCGCCCGGCCGCGCTCGCCGTGCAGCTCGTGGCGCCGGCGGCGCAGCGCGCCGGATGCGTCGCGACACCCAGATCGTCGACGACCTCGAAGCCGTGGCCGTGCGAGACCAGCGCGGCGGCCGGCGTGGCCGTGACCATGAGGTCGCCGACGGCGACGGTCGCGCCGAACCCACGGCCGATGGGGTCGTCGAGCCGGCGCCAGCGCCCGTCGCGCAGCGCCAGCGCGTTGCTGCCGGCGGACACGTGCAGGGCACCGGACGCGTCCACCCAGCCGCGCTGGAGCGGCGCGGGCGTCGCCAGGTGCGCGCTCGGCGACGGTCCGTCGATCCCGCCCAGCCGATGGACGACGGACGGCACACCGGTCGCGCTCACGGTGACCTCGGCCACGATGCCGGTCACGCCGGCGTCCGCCGGGGTCGCGTTTCCGACGAGGTAGACCACCTCGTCGTCGACGAGCGCGGCCACGAAGTCCGGGCTGGCCGGAAAGCCGACGAGCTCGACGCAGCTCGCGGTGACGGTGGACGCGCCCAGGGCGGCGAGCGGCACCACGCCCAGCTGCGGGACCGACGCGACGAACACCACGACCACGAGGTGATCGCCGAGCCGCGCGAGCGCGTCGACCCGACCGACCGCGCCGGCGCCGCAGGACAGGCTCACCGGACGTGTCGTCCACCCACCGGCCGAGCCTTCGATCATCGTGAGCGCGCCCGCGGCGTGGCCGAGCACGGCCGAGCGCGCGTCGATCACCGCCGCCGCCTGGATGGCCGGCGGCGCCGGTTCGAGATCGATCACCTGTTCGCCCGAGATCACCTGCAACGCGGGTGGGTTGTAGACCGCGACGGCCTCCGTCGCGCCGAGCGCGAGCAAGCGCGCCGGAACGCCGGGCAGCGCGACGCTGGCACATGCGTCGCCGGAGATGCGGACCGCACGGTTGAGCCGGGTCCCGAACCACAACGTGTCGCCGGCCGCCGCGACCAGCGCGGGCTTGGGGACGTCACACGGCAGGCCGCCCGATCGAAAGCCGAAGCCGAGGCACGTCGTGACGTCGAGCTCGCAGGTGGCGGTACACCCCAGGTGCCCGAAGTCGCTGCCGATGGTCGTGCACGACCTGCCGGTCCAGGTGTCGCACTGCTCGCCCAGCTGGAGCTCGCCGTCGCCACAGGTGCGAGGCACGCACTGCGAGCCGCAGCAGGCAAGGTCACCGGGGCACACCTGCTCGCCGCACACGGTGGACTCGAAGGTCGTGCATGCGACGGCGGCCCACGCGGCCAGGACCGGGATGAGCCGCGATCCGCTCACAGCGCGCCTCGCACCTCGATCGAGACGCCGTGGGCGTCGAGCGCGAAGCCGACGCGCGCGTTCGTCCCCCGGACGACGCGCGGCTGGTTCAGGTAGATCAGCGCGAGCCCGGTGATGGTGACGGCGCTGCCGGCGGCGATGGCGACGGCGCCGAGGCGTTGCATGCGCTGCGCCCGGTCGACGCTGCGCGCGAGATCGTCGGGCACGCCGAGGCACGGCGTCGCACATCGCCGTCGCAGCTCCTCGTTGGCGCGGTCCATCCGGGCGTTGCCATCGACCAATGCCACCCCGCCGCCGATCGCGACGACCAGGCCGCCGCCCACGGTGAGCCACGGCAGCACCGGCGACCAGCGACGGACCACGCCGACGCGCGGCCGCTCCACGTCCACGTCCACCGCCTGCTCCTGGCCGGGCTCGAGCACGACGGTCTGCGACCACGTCTCGAACCCCGGCCGGTGACCCACGACCAGGTGAGAGCCGGCCTCGAGGAGGAGCACCGGCGACGACGGCTCCACGTCCTCACCGTCCACGGCGCAGCGCGCGCCGGCGGCGCAGCGCACCACGAGCGTGCTCAGGCGCGAGCGCAGGAGCCGGAGGTAGTTCCGCGCCTCCGCGGTCCGCTCGCCCAGTTCGTCGGGTCCCTGCAGCGCGCGCTCGAGGTGCACGACCGCCTCGCGCGCGCGATCGAGCTCGATGAGCGCGACCGCGAGGTTGAAGTGGATGATCGGGCGATCCCACAGCGCGAGCGCCGATCGATAGAGCTCGACGGCGCGCGTGAGCTCGTTGTTCTCGAAGCGCTGGTTGCCCGCGGCGAACAGCGCGCGCGCCTCGCGCCGGGCCGGCGAGTCCTCGTCGCCCGGCGGCGGCGATGATCGCGGCGCGGCCTCGTCCGCCGCCGCCGTGGCGCTCGCCACCACGAGGATCGCGAACGCGGTCAGCCCCGACCCGAGGCGCCCGCTCACGGCACCGCCTCCGGCGCTGCCTGTCGATCGGTCGTCCAACCCGGAGACGGGTCGGACGATCTGCGGTCAGAGAAGAACCGCTCGCTTCGCTCGCTCATGGCGGCAGCTCCTGGACGATGCGCGCGCGCCGCCGCGTCAGCTCGGCGTTGCGCTCGCGCTCGCGCGCCAGCGCGGCCTCGAGATCGTCGCGCAGCACCCGCTCCTTGGCCAGCGCCGCGTCGCGCTGACGCAGGATCGAGCGCGCCTCGGCGAGCGCGTCTCGCAGCGCCGCCTCGCCGAGCTCCACCTGGGCGCGCTGGCTCTCGACCTCGCGCCGGCGGCCGGCGGCTTCCTCGTGCGCGGCGGCCCGCGCCTGCTCGGCCGCCTCGAGCGCCCGCACCTGCTCGACGAGCTCGCGGCGCGCACGGGTCGCGCTCTCGGCCTCGGCGCTGGCGGCGCGCTCGGCGCGACGGACCTTCACCAGCGCCACGACCGATGCGGCGGCCACCGCCAGCGCGATCAAGAGCGCGGCGGCGATGGCCCCACGCCGCCGCCGCGCGGTGCGCGATCGCCACGCCAGGCTCGCGCGCACGAAGGCGACCTCCGTGACGGACAGCTCGATCTCGGCGCGCTCGACGAAGCGGCGCGCTTCGAGCACCGCGTCGCCCGACCACAGCAGCCCCGGGGGACGGCCCCGCTCGTCCCACGCCGCGGCCGCGTGGGCGATCCGCTCGCGCACCAGCCGATCCTCGCGCGACGACCGCAACCAGTCGGCGAGCAGCGGCCAGCTCTCGATCAGCACCTCGTGGACCAGCTCGACCGTCGAAGCCTCGTCGTTGGCCACCACGAGGCGCGCGGCCAGGAGCGCGCGCAGCACCCGGGGTGCTTCCGGGGCGATCGCCTCGATCGCGGCGCGATCGGTCGCCGTGCGCACGCCGTGCACGGTCACGAGGCGCAGGAAGATCTGATGCGCGATCTCGCGGTGGGACTCCGGCAGCGGCGCGATCACGGCGTTGGCGTAGCGAGCCAGCGCCCCGGCGACGCCGCCGACGGCCGCGATCGCGTCGCGACCCACGACCCGGGCTCGCTGATCGCGCCGCTCCCACAGCTGGACCGCGACCGCCTGGAGCACTGGCAGCGCGTGATCCTCGCCGGCGAACGCGTCGACGATCTCGTCGAGCGCCGCCGGGTCCTCGAAGCGGTAGCCGACCTGCTCGAGCGGCCCTTCGAGCGCGGCGCGCAGCCCGCCACGATCGAGCGGCGACAGGAGCTGCGTGCCCTCGACGATCGCGTCGGCGAACGCGGGATACGCGGCGACCGCGCCCAGGAAGTCGGAGCGGATCGCGAGCACCAGGCGCACCGGCTCGAGCACCTCGTCGGTCGCGGACAGGAGCGCCGTCAGATACGCATCGCGCTCCGGCGCCGGACCGCCACGCGCGAACAGCTCCTCGAACTGATCGACGGCGAGCGCGACGCGCCGGGCGCGGCCGTGACACCACGACCGCAGCCACTCACCCAGCCGACCGGGCTCGGCGGTGAGCACCTCGACCGCGTCCGCGGGCAGCGCGAGCCCGGGCAAGCGGCGCAGCGCGCCGACGAGCCCGTGCAGCGGCCTCGGGCCCGGTCGCACCACGACCACGTCCCAGCCGTCGTCGTCGGCGCGGAGCCGCGCGACCACGCCGGCCTGGACGAAGCTCGACTTGCCGGCGCCGCTGGGCCCGACGACCGCGAGCACCGACCGCGTCCGCAGGATCTCCATCGCGCGACGCAGCTCCGGCGCGCGGCCGAAGTAGCGATCGGCGTCGGCCTCGGTGAAGCCGGCGAGCCCGGGGTACGGACACGCGTCGCCCGCGATCCGCCGCGCACCGTGGCGGTCGAGCTCGTCGAGCCCGCGCAGGAAGTCGCTCGCCGACTGGTACCGGTGCTCCGGCCGCTTCTGGATCGCCCGGTCCACGATCGCGACCACCGCCTCGGGGACGTGGGGCGCGGCGAGCGCGAGCGAAGGGTACGGGCGGTCGACCTCGCGCCCCGCCGCCTCGAACGCCTGGGGCTGCGCGGAGCCCGAGGGGTGTCGGCCGGCGAGGGCGCAGTACGCGATCACGCCGAGCGCGAACAGGTCGGTGCGAGCGTCGACCGCGGCCCGCGCCCACTGCTCCGGCGCCATGAACGGCCGGGTCCCGACGATGCGTCCGTGGTCGAGGCTGTCGAGCGTCGCGCGGTCGCGGCGGATCGCGTCGTCCTCGTCGCGCGTGTCGACGAGCTTCGCGATGCCGAAGTCGAGCACCTTCACCACACCTCGCCGGGTGATGAAGATGTTCTCCGGCTTGAGGTCGCGATGGATGATCGCGGCCTGGTGGGCACGGGCCAGCGCGCGGAGGACGGAGCGCACGACCTCGAGCACGCGACCGGTCGGCAACGCGCCCCGGAGCATCTGCGCGCCGAGCGGTTCGCCGTCGAGGTACTCGAGCACCATGTACGGCAGGCCCTCCCACGACGCGACCTCGTGGATGACGACGATGTTCTCGTGCGTGCAGCGCGCCGTCGCGCGCGCCTCGATCACGAAGCGGCGCGCCACGACCTCGTCGGCGTCGGTGGCGAGGAACTTCACGGCGACGCGACGACCGAGGGTGAGATCGCGCGCCAGGTACACCTCGCCCATGCCACCCTTCGCGAGGCGTCGCACCAGCTCGTAGTTGCCGATGCGACGGCCGGGTGAAGGCGCCGGTGGATCGACGCTGGCGTCCGCGGACAGCATGGACTCGTCCTTCACTATCACACGTGTGGGTCATCGCGCGGTTCGCAATGCGTTGCCGGGGAAACCCGACAGCGCGTCGCCGGTCGAGTTGTCGGGTTAACCCGACAACCGCGGCCCATCTCGTGGAGATCGCGTGCGATCGCGACTGGTCGCGGCCTTGCAACGACGGCGCTCGTGATTCGACATGAGCTCGCGACGTGCGTGCTGCTCGGCGGGATGGCCGTCGCGGGCTGCGAGCGCGTCGAGCAGGTCGGCGACGACGTCGCCGTCGAGACCGCGTCGCTGCGCTGCGTGCCGCGTGATGGGGCGACGATCCTCGGCGTCGCACCGAACGGCGAGCTGTGGCTCTCCACCGCGAGCGGGACGCGGGTCCTCGATCTCGCCGGTGGTGATCGCACGATCGCGGCGAGCCTCGGCGACGCGACGCACGTGTTGCCGTGGGACGCGTCCACCGCATCCTTCGTGGCCGGCGACGCGCTGTGGTCGTGGCGCGACGGCGCGCGCGAGGTGGTCGCGTTGCCCGAGTCGGTCGGGGCCGTGCGCGACCTGTGCGGCGCACCCGACGACGAGCACGGGGTCTTCGTCGCCACCGATCGTGGCCTCTTCGAGCGCGACGGTCGCTGGTGGTGGCAGTGGTCGAGCGGCGGCGCGCCGCTGCCGCCGGGGCAACGAGTGTTCTCGCTCGACGGCGCGTGCGGCGGGCGCGACGACACCGTGTGGTTCGAGGCCGACGACGGCGAGCTCTGGCAGGTGAGCGCGGCGTCGGCCGCGCCCGTGGCGGACGCCCGCGAGCTGACCGATCTGGTGGGGCGCCGGGGCGGCGTCGCGGCGCGGTTCGGATCGACGCTGCGGCTGGGGCCCGACTGGCGCGACGTCGAGCTCGCCGGCGGCGAGGTCGTGGCCATGAGCGGCACGTATCGCCGCCTGTGGGTCGCGACCACCGCCGGCATGTACTCGCGCACCGGCGCGTGGAGCCGGATCGACGGCTTGCCGACGACACCACCCGCGACGATCGCGGCGCACGCCGCCGACGGCGCGTGGCTCGCGTACGACGACGAGCTGTGCCACGCGACGATCGCGCCGCCGATCCTGGTCCGGGGACTGCGACCGTTCGAGCGCCGCCGTGAGCGGACGGTCGAGCTGGAGCTCGCCTTCGTCGACCACACCGAGACCACGGCGATCGTCGCGCTCGACGGCGCGGAGGTGGCGAGCGCCGAGATCGCCGACGGCGTCGCGCGGCTCCCGGAGCTCGCGCTCGGCAACACCGGCTGGCACGCGCTGTCGGTGCGGACCGGCGACCACGAGCGGCTGCTCGACTACTACCTGCTCCCCGGCGCCAGCCGGAGCTGGGCGGCCGACATCGAGCCGCTGTTCCAGACCTACTGCGCGGGCGGCGCCTGTCATGGCCCGGCGCCCGGCGGCAATCGCCCCGATCTCAGCACGTACGAAGGCTGGCAGGCGCGCTACGCGCAGATCCGCAGCCGGCTCCTCGCCGGCACCATGCCACCGACCGATCCGCGCCCGACCGCCGCCGAGCTCGACGCGATCCTCGAGTGGATCGAAGGAGGAAGACTACCGTGAGACGCGCCCTCATCCCGTTCGCCCTCGTCCTCGTCCCGGTCCTCGCCGGCGGCTGCGCCGACGAGGCCGTCCCCGACCGCGATCCCGTCGGCCCCGCCGAGCCCACCGAGGGGCGGCGCATCCGCCGCCTCAGCGCCGAGCAGTTCCACCGCTCGCTCGAGGTCGCGACCGGCCAGACCTGGGCGCGCTTCGAGACCTTCGCCGCCGCGCTGGGGCGCCCCGACTTCGTCGATCTGACCGAGCAGGGGCTCGACATCTCGGTGACCTTCGACAAGCTCGTCCACGACGCGGCGCAGGAAGCCTGCGCCGAAGCGGTCGCCGCGGATCGCGCCGGCGGCGACACGATCCTGCGCGAGGCGTCGCTGACCGACCGCGAGGGCGCCCCGCTCGCCGCGAACCTGCGCTACCTGTACCGGCGCTTCCTCGGCTTCACCGTCGAGGACGACGGCGATCCACGCCTCACGCCCTGGTTGACCCTCCTGCAGGAGCCGGCGGCCACCACCGACAACGCGATGGCGGCGCGATGGACCGCGGTCTGTGTCGGCCTCGTCACCCATCCCGACTTCCTCACCTACTGATGGAGCCGCGATCATGAAGATCCTCTCGCTCGACCGACGTTCTCTCCTGCGCGGCGCCGGCCTCGGCCTGGGCCTCTTGCTCCTCGGGCCGCGCCGGGGCCGAGACGCCGCGGCGGCCGTCGACGACATGCCCCATCGCTTCGTGTCGGTCTACTTCGCCGGCGCGTGGGACGTGCTCCTCGGCGCCGACACGCGCGATCCCGGCCGCACCTACGGCGCGATCAACCTGGGCACGACGAGGCTCGCGCCCGAGTTCCGCGACCCCATCCCGGTCCAGCTCCGCGGCCGGGAGACGCTCTACGGCGCCGCGATGGCGCCGGTGGTGCGCCACGCCGACGTCACGACGCTCTTCCGGGGCATCAACATGAACACCGTGGCGCACCCGACGGGGCGCTCGTACGTCAACTCCTTCCTCTCGCCGCGCGGCTCGACCGTGCGCGGCGACTCGATCGGCACGACCGTCGCAGCGATCTCGCCGAGCGACGATCTCGTCCTGCCCAACGTGTCGATCGGGCTGTCGAGCAGCAACGTGAGCCACGGCAGCGAGGTGAACGCACTCACGCTGCGGCGCGCGACCGAGATCACGAGCGTGCTGCGCGCCGAGCGCCCGATCCAGGATCCCCAGCTCGCCGCGGCCCTCGCCGCCGCGCAGGACGCGAGCGCGAGCTGCATCTCGGATCGCTACCCGGCGCCGCGGCCGAACGACCAGCTCGCCGCCAGCCGCCAGCAGATGCGGCGCCTGCTCGCCGACGACACCAGCGCCGCGTTCGACTTCCGGCGCGCCGACATGGCCGCCTTGCGCGAGCGGTTCGGCATCACGCAGGCCGGCCTCGCCAACCCCAACGACGTCGGGGTCTCGGCCGCGGTCGCGTCCCAGCTCCTGCGCGCAGGCCTGTCGCGCACGGTGACGGTCATGCTCGATACACGCCTCGACACCCACGGCGCCGAGTGGGCGGATCAACAGCCGCTCCGTCAACGGCGCGGCTGGGAGGTCCTCGCCGCGCTCCTCGACGAGCTGCGCGAGGACGATCCGTCCATGAGCCACACCACCGTCATGGCCCACTCCGAGTTCGCGCGCACGCCCGGCATCAACGGACGTGGCGGGCGCGATCACTGGTTCGCCAACTCGATGGTGGTCTTCGGCAAGGCGCTCGCCGGTGGCGTCTTCGGGGCGACCACGGTCGACAACCTCGGCCTGGCCGCGGTCGATCTCGAGACCGGCCGCCCCGCCGCGGGTGGGACCGTGCTCCTGCCCGAGCACGTCGGCGCCACCGTCGTCGCCGCGCTCGGCGGCGATGCCAGCCCGTTCCGCGTGCAGCCCATCCACAGCCTCATCACCGGGAGCCCCTGATGCGTCGCCACGTCTCCGTCCCTGTCGCGCTCGCGCTCGCGCTCGCCACCTCGTCTTCCGGTGCCGCCCCGTCGCCGGAGGTCTGCGCGCCGGGCGAGCAGGTCGACTCGCTGCGCTTGCTCCGGCAGATCTCGCTCGACGTCCTGGGACGCATCCCGACGCTCGAGGAGTACGCGCGCGTGGAGGCCGCCGGCGCCGTCGACGCGGGCGTGCTCGACCAGATGTTCGCCAGCCCCGAATACCTGCGCACGGTCCGGACCTACCACCGCGCGCTGGTCTGGGGCGGGCTCGGCGACGACGCGCGCGTCGTCGGCAATCCGCGCCTGCTCAACGGCGGCGGCGCCACGCCCTACTTCGTCAACGGGCTCCAGACCCAGTTCCGCGGACGCAACGGACTGAGCTGCCTCGATCAGCTCCAGACCAGCTTCGACGCCGACGGTCGCCCCGTCCCCATCGAGCGGATCACCGACGCGGCGTGCCGCGGCGGGTTCGGCGGCGACGGCACCTGCGTACGCGAGGGCTACGTCATGGTGCGCCCGTACTGGAGCGACGTCGACGTCAAGGTCTGCGCCTTCGACGCCCAGAGCCTGGCGACGGGCATCGGCTCGCCGGCGCCGGCCTGCGGCGTGGCCACGCTCAACCGCGGTTGCGGCTGCGGCCCCGGGCTGCGGTACTGCGCGACCGAGCGCGACGGCGTCTCGGATCGGTTCCGTTCGGCGCTCGCCGAGGAGTCGGTGCGGATCTTCGAGGCGGTGATCCGCGACCAGCGCTCGTACTTCGACGCGTTCACCACGCGCGAGTCGTTCGTCAACGGTCCACTCCGGCACTTCTACGCCCACCTGGCCGGCGCCGCGGTCCCGCTCCGCGCCAACAACTTCGTGGGCTACGACCCGGCGCTCGGCAACCTGCCCGCGCTGGCGTTCGCCGACGAGGACACCTGGGTGCCGGTCTCGCGCGGCGAGGCCCACGCCGGCGTGCTCACGACCGCCGGGTTCCTCCTGCGCATGGCGTCCAACCGCAGCCGCGTCAACCGCTTCTACACGGCGTTCCGGTGCGAGCCGTTCCTGCCGCTCACCGACGGGCTCCCTCCCGAGACCGGCACCATGCCCGATCCCAACCTGCGGACGCGCGCCGGCTGCGCCGATTGCCACGAGCGCATCGAGCCGGCGGCGGCGCACTGGGGGCGCTGGCGCACCCAGAGCCAGTACGGTCACTTCCCCGAGGCGGCGATGTCGTTCACCGCGCCCACCGCCGAGTGCCGCACGTGCGGTGGCGCGGGGCAGCCGGCGTGCTCGGCGTACTGCAACGCGTACTTCATCACGCCCGCGACGAGCGCCGACCCGACGGAGCTCGCGGCGTGGCGCGGCTTCCCGCAGGCGCGGACGTACCTGAGCGCGGAGGAGGCCGAGGCCGCCGACGTCGGACCGGTCGGGCTCGTCGACTCCGACGCCGAGAAGGCGCGGGTCGCGTCGTGCACCGTGCGCACCCTGAGCGAGCACCTCCTCGGTCGCGGCCTCAGCGAGGAGGAGGTCGTGAGCTGGCTGCCGGAGGCGACCGCGGCGTTCGCGGCGTCCGGCTATCGCTTCACCGATCTCTACCGCTCGCTCCTCGCGTTGCCGCAGTACCGGAACCTGCGCTGACGCGGAAGTTCTCCTACAGGATTCGCACGCTGGCCAGCACGCGCTCGAGCTGCGGCTCGACGGCGGCCAGCTCGGACGCCGGCGAGCGATAGCCGAGGAGCACCGGTTTCCCTGCGACGGCGAAGCCGATGAAGACGAACACGCGCACGGGATCGCCCGTGGGGTGGGTGCCGCGAACCGGTGGCGACGTGACCCGCAGCTTCACGCGCCGCGCGGGCAGTCCGTCGACCTTCGTCGCCTCGTCGGTCTCGACCGCGCGCGTGGAGCCCGACCCCGTGCCGGTGTGGGCGAGCACGTAGTCGATCGTCGCGTCGGCACCCCAGCGCACCGAGATCGCGCCCTCGTTGGAGAAGCGCTGGTAGACGATCTGCTTCTCCTCGATCGTCGCCCAGCCGGCGCGGTGCTCGATCGAGACGCCGGCGTCGCGAAGCTCGAAGCGCGACCACTCGCTCGCGGATGGGGGCGGCGCGCTCGCCGTCGCGTCACCGCCGCTGCCGCCGCCGTCACCGTTGCCGCCGTTGCCGTCGTTGCCGTTGTCGGTGCTCGAGTCCATCTGGTTCGCCTCCGCCTCGACGGGTGGCTGGTTCCCGGCCTTCCCGCCGCGACCGCAGCATCCCACGCCCGCGACCAGCGCCACGAGCAGAAGCGGCCATCTCACGGGATCCCCATATCGGTCTTGAGCGTCGCCTTCTGCGCGCTGCTGGCGCCGGCCAGGTTGTCGACGAGATCGCGCCACGTGCGCGAGCCGGCGATGTACGTCTGATCGTCGGCGGAGAGCACGCCGCCGGGCGGCGCCGCGCCGATGCCGAAGAAGGACTGTACGCCGGTGCGGAACGTCGCGAACGAGCCGGCAAGGCCGGCCGCGAAGTGCGCGCGCAACGCCTCCACCGGCGCCGACAGGTTGAGGTTCACGCCGTCGGGGTGCAGGTACGAATCGACCTGCTCGCGGAAGCCGCTGGTGTTCGCGTCGTAGTTCGGCTTGCAGTAGGGGTACAGGATGGGGTCATCGTACTGCAGGCGGAAGATGCGGTTGGCGCGCGCCGACTTGGGCCCCGGCGCGGGGATGGTCGGATCGTACTCCGCGGGATCTCCCGACGACGCGACCAGGGGATCGCCGAAGCGGCCGTCCATCCAGTAGGCGCGGAACTCGCGCAGGTACCGATCCCACGGCGTCCCGCCGGTGCCGCGGTCCATCTCGTGCACCGCCTCGTGGATCGCGATGATCTGGAGGGTGTCGTCGCTGGCCTTGGCGCCCGACGCGACGTCGGAGGTGCGGTTGAGCAGCACGAACGAGCCGGGGTACGGCGCGTGGCCCCCGATCGACCAACCGCCGGCGCCGGTCGCGATCACCAACGTGTTCGGATCGGGGTGCGGCGCGTAAGGGGGCGTGGAGATCACGTACGCGCTGCGCGACGGATCAGGGATGCCGCCGTTGTCGGCGGCGACGTAGGCCGCCGAGTCGTGGCGCTGCACCATCGGGTGGATGTCGACCGGGCCGGTGGGATTGGCGACGGTGCGGATCAGGCCGGCGAGGCCGGCCGCGGGGCCCGTGCCCGACGCGAGGTGCGTGAGGAACGCGCCGTGCAGGTGGGTCTCGTCGTCGGTCCACGCGGTCTCGGCCGCGGTCTGCGTGTACGTCACCTCGGGACCGATCGACATCGGCGTCGTGCGCGCGCTCGAGGCGACCACGGCGCCGCTCGCGTCGACGAGCTCGGTGATGATGTCGAGCGGATCGCCGGTCGCCGGCACCGACGCGGGTGCCGCGATCGGGAACGTCATGAGCGTGCTCTCGGCCGCGTTGGCGGGATAGCTCGTCGTCTGGCTCGGGCCGATGACGGCGCCCGCGCGCTCGATGCGTGCCCGCACGTTGAGCGTCAAGCCGGGGTTCAGGTTGGGCGCGACCGGCATGGTGCCCTTGACGCCGATCGTCTGCGCGCCGCCGAGGTACGCGGGCGCGGAGCTGCCGGGGATGAACGTGTCCTGGAACTGGCCGTTGTTGAACTCGATCCCGGGCTGCCAGCCGGTGCCCATGTTGGTGAGCCGCTGGTCGTCGATCGTGAACGTCACCGGCGCGATGGGCGTCGACGGCGTGAGCCCGCTCGGCCCGTTGACCAGCGCGAGCTGCGCGGTGACCGACAGGCCCGGCGTGACGGCGATCTGCGGCGAGTACGGGACGCCGCTCGGGGAGGCGTCGGCCCACGGTGACGCCGGGGACACGTTTCCGCCGACCATGCTCGCCGCCGGCGTCATCGTGATCTGTGACTCGATCGCGACGGCCGGGTTGGGGTGCGTGCTCTGCGGCGTCAGCGTCACGCTGACCTCGCGATCGACCGCGGGCACGGGCGCGCTCGGGCCCGACAGCGTCACCGAGTCGACGAACGCCTGCGGGGTGACCGCGCCTCCCACCGGCGGCGGCGCGACCGGCGGCGGCGCGACCGGCGGTGGCGCGACCACCGGCGCGGGCGGCGTCGCGGTCCGGATGATGTCGCGGATCTCGTCGCGCCGCGCCTGCTGCGTGAGGTGGCGATCGATGAGGAGCCCCCAGTCGTTCGAGCGATCGACCTCGGCGCGATCCTCCGCGGTGAGCGTCTGCGCGGCGCTGGTGACCGCGGTCCGGAACGCCGGGTAGCTCGCCGACGGCACCGGGGCGCTGAACGTGAAGAACGCCTCGCGCAGCCGCTGCAGCCCGGGTGAGTTGAGCAGGTTGCGGCCCTCCGGGCCCATGTAGCGATCCACCCGCTCCTTGATGCCTCCAGCGTTGCCGTCGTAGATCGCCGCGAAGTTCGTGTACTGCGCCATGATCGCGTCGAACACGGCGCGGGCGCGCTCCGACTTGGGGCCGCGGCTGTTCATCGACGCGTCGTACTCGTCGGAGAGCGCGGCGAAGCTCGCCTCGGGGTAGAGCGCGTTGAAGCGCCCGCAGTACTCCTCGAAGGTCGTGATCGCGGACTGGGTCTGGCGCGCCCCGTGGGTGTGCGCGACCTCGGAGACCCCACGCAACACGCGGGCCTGGATGTCGGCCGCGGGCAGGAGGTTGTCGACGTCGGCGTGATCGCGCGCGCGGATCCACACCGTGTTGCGACTCGCGCCGACGAGGTGCTCGGTGGTGTCGATCAGCGTGGCCGATCCGTTGTAGTTCGCCGAGCCGGGGAAGAAGTTGATGGTCGACGCGCCGACGGTCGAGTCATGGCGCGGCGTGAGCGGACCCACCGTCAGGCCGAGCTGGGTGATGAGGCCGGGCACGTTGCGCGCGCGCAGCTCTGACGAGGAGCCGAGCGCGGTCACGGCGGCGCTGACCGCCGTCGCCGACGCGCTGGCAAAGGCGAGGGCCTCGGGCTGATCGGCGGGCAGCCGCGGGTCGGCGGCGTTGTGCTTGTCGACGGAGGCGTCGCCGCTCGCGCCCTGCTGCACCACGTGCGTCAGCTCGTGCGCGAGGAGGTGCGCGCCGGCGGCCGTCCCGGGCTGGTACTTGCCCTCGCCGAAGACGATGTGCGAGCCGGTGGCGAACGCCTCGGCGCGCATCGCGTCGGCGCCGCGCGCGGCGGCGGCGTCGGTGTGCACGCGCACGGCGCCGAGGTCGACCCCGAACGCGGTCTCGTGGTGCTGGCGCACGTCGTCGGGGAGCGCGTCGCCGCCGGCGAGCGAACCCGCGACGTCGCCGACGCGATCGTCGGCGACGTTCCAGCTCGATGTCGACGCCGCCGGCTGTGCCGGCGCCGCCCCTTGCCCGGCCATCCCGCCGAGCAGGTCGTGCGCCGACTCGCCGCGAACGACCCGGTCGGCGACCGCGTCGGCGTGCTGCTCGGACGATTCGCCCCCGAGGTACGGAAGCGGCGCCTCGTCGGGGAAGGCGGCGCCATCGCCCGCTCGCACGTCGCCGCCGTAGGCCTGCACGAAGCCGAAGCCGCCGGCGGGCGCGCTCGGTCGCGGCGCGGCGTTCGCCTTGCGCTGCACCGGGAGATGCTGGGTGAGCGTGGCGACGCCCGGCTTGACGCCGGTCGGATATTCCTCGCCAACCTCCTCGAACGGGTCGCGCCGCCACTCACGCATGTTCCACCCCGACTATACGCGGACGCACACGCGGAGCTTCCTCCGGAGAGGTGCCACGCGCTCGTTTCGCGAGTCGTCGCGAACTCGCCACCCCTGCAGGGTGAAGGCCACGCTACGGCGATGGCGCCGCCGCGGGTGCATGCCTCGGATCTGAAGCACGCGCTTCGTTCGTGAAGCACGGCGTGATCCCGGTGCGATCTCTGCCACCTGAGGTGCTGCGGAGACGAAGCGGGCGACGGTGGTGAAGGTCGGAGCACGAGGCGCGCCCTGTGCTTCCGGGCGCTTGCGGTCGGCACGCGAGGTGCTCCTTGCACGCGCCGCATGTCGAGCATCACGACGCATCCGGGCTCGCGCTACCGGCTCCTCGCCAAGTGGGCGAGCGGCGGCATGGCCGACGTGTTCGTGGCGCGCCACGTCGGCGGCGCGGGCTTCGACAAGATCGTCGCGCTCAAGCTCCTGCGCGAGCAGGACGACGGCGGCGGCTTTCGCGAGATGTTCCTCGAGGAGGTTCGCACCGCGGCGCTGCTGAACCATCCGTGCATCGTCCAGACCTTCGACGCCGGCCAGCTCGACGACCGGCTCTACATGGCGATGGAGTTCGTCAACGGCGAGACGCTCGGCCGGTTCGCGCGCGCGGTGATCAGCAGCGCCGGCTCGTTCCCCACCGAGCTCGCGCTCGCGATCGTCCGCGATCTGGCCAACGCGCTCGAGTACGCGCACACGTTGACCAACCTCGACGGCGTCCCGCTGCAGCTCGTGCACCGCGACGTCAGCCCTTCCAACGTGCTCGTGTCGTTCGACGGCATGGTCAAGCTGCTCGACTTCGGCATCGCGAGGGTCGCGACCCGGATGCAGATGACGGGCGCGGGCATCATCAAGGGCAAGTTCTCGTACATGTCGCCCGAGCAGGCGCGCGGCGATCACATCGACCAGCGCGCCGACATCTACTCGCTCGGCGTCGTCCTGTGGCAGCTGCTCACCGGACGCACCGCGTTCCATGCCGCGTCCGACGCCGAGCTCCTGCGTCTGGTGAGCTCGCCGCGGCTGGTGCCGCCGTCGCAGGCGGGCGCCGCCTGCACCGAGGAGCTCGACGGGATCGTCATGGCCGCGCTGGCGCCCAGCCCCGACGATCGCTACCAGACGGCGGGCGAGCTCTCCACCGCGCTGGCGCGTTACCTGACGCGGCGGGCGGCCGGGTTCGACGGGACCAAGGTGATCCGCGCCCTCATGGCGGTGCACTTCCGCGAGCGGCGCGAACGGCTGACCCAGCTCGTGCGCTCGTCGGAGCGCGAGGTGCCGCTCGAGGAGATCGACCGCCTGGCCAACCAGCCGTCCCTGCGCACGGCCGCGCCGCCGGTCGACCAGCGCAGCACCGGGCCGTCCAACACCCTCGACGCGATCGGCGTCCCGGTCACCGTCGCGCCGACCACCACGCAGGCGCGTGACGCGCGCGGACGCTGGCAGGGCTTCGCCCTGGCGGCCGTGCTCGTCCTCGGCGCGGGCTACGTCGTCCTCCGCGAGACCAGCCGGACGATCGAGCCGGCGCCGGCGGCGGCGCCGCCGCCGACCCTGGCCGCGGCCTCCGATGTCGCCTCGCCCGGGGCCGCGCTGCCGGCGGTCGCCACCACGGTGGTGACCGCGCCGGACGTCGTCGTCGCGGTCGACGACACCGACGAGCCGGGCGACGCGCGGCCGAGCACGTCACGAGACGCGGCGCGCGAGGCGCCGCGGTCGTCCACGCGGCGAACCTCGGCGACGCGCCCCGCCGTTCGTCCGCCGCCGAGCCGGGCGACCTCGACGCGGGTCACCGGTCCCGCCGCCGCGGCCGCTGCGACCGGCGGCCGGTCGGCCATCGTCGCGTCATCCTCGGCCCTCGGCGGTGAGGCGCTAGCGCCCGACGCCGGCGCGGAGCCTCGCGACGCCGCGGCGCCCCGCGCGAACGCGAGCGCGGACGCCAGCGTCGATGCGGGCGTGCCCCCTGCGGCGAAGCCGCGGCGCGCCCGCCCGGTCGAGGACACGGGCTCGCTCGACGCCGTCCCGCGCGTGAGCCGCGTCGCCGTCGACGGTTCGCTGCCGACCTCCGAGGTGCGAAGCGCGATCGAGCGCGTGCAGTCGTCGCTGCGCGACTGTTACCGCGGCGCGGCGCGCCGGGCGGCGCGGACCCCCGCCTTCGCGATCAAGGTCGGGTTCGAGATCGACGAGGCGCGTGCGGCGCGCCGCGTGCGGGTCAGCGGCGACGCGCTCGGCCTCGCTGGATGTGTCGAGGACGCGCTGTCGAGGATCCGGACACGCGTCGCCCCCGATGTCGGCACGGTCTCGGTGACGGCGTTCATCACGTTCGCCCCGGTCGACGACTGAACCAGACCAGAAGAGAGGATGCTCATGACTCCACGGACCCTGGCGATCGCGCTCGTCGTCGTCGCTCCCATGGCGGCGGTCCAGATCGCGACGCCGCAACCGACGCCACCGACGCCGCCGACGCCGCTCCCGGAGCCGGTGCCCGAGCCGGTGCCGGTGCCGACGCACGGGCCCGACCCGGCGGAGACCAGCCCCGACGCCGAGCCGGCGCCGGTGCCGCTCGACGCCGACCTCGGCATCGAGGACGTCGAGGAACCGGAGAGCGAGCTGCCCAGCCGCCCCGAGCTCCACCGCAACTTCGCCGGCTCGGTCCAACTCGACTACATGGCGGTCCCCACCGAGTCGCGCGGCCGCGACCTGGGCCTCGACGGCGCCACCGTCGAGGCGTCGCTCAAGCTCGCGATGGACTTCAGCAGCAACATCTCGGCGAGCGTCAAGGTCTGCGTGGCGTGCCACGGCTTCGAGGTCGGCATGGCGTTCTTCGACCTGCGCGTCGCCGATCAGCTCAACATCCGCGTCGGTCGCTTCTCGCCCGCCTTCGGCGAGTTCCCGCTGCGCCACGATCCGGCGAACCACCGCACCAGCGACAAGCCGCTGCCCTACGACATGGGGCGGATGCTGCGCATGACCGAGTGGAACCAGGGCGTGCTGCCGGCGCCGTGGGTCGAGAACGGCATCGAGATCAATGGGACCCAGTTCGCCGGCGACCACGTGCAGGTCGACTACGCCGCGTACGCGATCGGCGGCCCGCGCGCCGGCGCCGATCCCATGGACTTCGACTTCCGCGCCTCGCGCTCGGGCGAGAGCTACTACATCGACAACAACTCGCGCCCGGCGCTGGGCGGGCAGCTCGCGGTCGCGATCCTGTCGGGCGCCACCAGCGTCATGCTCGGCGGCTCCGTGATGCGGGGGACCTACGACCCCGAGGGCGATCACCGCTTCGCGATCTACGGCGCCCACGCCGTCCTGCGCGCCAAGGACGTGTTCCTGCGCGTGGAGTACCTGCGCCGGCTCACCGAGATGGCGCTCGGCGACGACCCGGCGGCGCGGTTCCGCTACGGCCCCGGCGCCGACGGGATGTACGACACGACGTTCGTCAAGGAGGGCGCGTACGCGGAGCTCGAGGTGCCGCTCGGGAAGCGGCTCACCGCGGTGCTGCGCGAGGACGGCTTGCGACGACGCGGCAACGTCGCGATGAACAGCGAGCTGCGCAAGGACAGCGCCGTCCTGCGCCACACCGCAGGGGTCGCGGTGCTCCTGCGGTCGTCGCTGCGCCTGAAGCTCAGCTACGAGTACTACGACTTCACCGACTTCTCCGACGAGAGCGTCGCTCACGTCGGCATCGCGGGTCCGTTCTGATCCGGAGGCTCTCATGAACGTCCAAGCTCCTCGCCTGCTCCTGGTCGCCGCGGCGCTCGGCGCCGGGTGCGACGCGCTCGGTCCGCTCGTCGACGACGATCGCTACGACGCCACGCCGCCGATCGACGCAAGCCTCGACGTCGACGCGATGGCGTCCCCCGACGCCGCCGGCCCCCGCTTCGTGCTGCCCGCCGGCAGCGCGGTTCCCAGCGTGGCCGACGACGCCGAGCTCCTCACCCAGATCCGGCTCAACGACGGCCTCAGCGACAGCGCGCTCGCCTCCAACGGTGGCGTCCTCGCGCGCAGCGCCGGCAAGTCCGGCGGCGCGACGGTGATGTACTGGAACTTCGGCGCCGCGCCGATGGCC
Source organism: Myxococcales bacterium UBA2376 (assembly GCA_002344285.1). Taxonomy (GTDB): domain Bacteria; phylum Myxococcota_A; class Polyangia; order Haliangiales; family Haliangiaceae; genus UBA2376. Next base: position 6,332 of record DDTA01000163.1, on the reverse strand, counting down.
GGGAACTTCGCGGTGACCGCGCCGCTCTACGTGCTCGTCGACAGCGACGGCAACGGCGGCTGGATCCCGCGCACCGATCACCCGTACCTCATCGACTCGATCCCGGGCGACGTGCGCTACGCCGCCATCCGCCGCGTCGTCTACGTGCCGGTGACCACCAGCTACGCCGGTGAGCTGCTCACCAGCGTCGACGCGCTGGCCGAGGCCATCTCCCTCGGGCTCGTCGCGGAGCCGGTACCGGCGGGGACCTGGCGCAACATGCCGGTGGTGCCGCCCGACACCAAGCTCGAGGTCGGCGGCGGGGCGCCTCCGGCGGAGCCGCTGGAGGTGTACGGACGCGGCTACCGGGTGACGCTCTTCCCGCTCGGCGGCGACCGCGGCACCCAGCCGCTGCGCAACGGGAGCATGCCGATCGGCCAGGAGTCGCGCCTGTTCTCGGGCGTCGCGACCGGCTCGCCCCCGACGTTGCCGGCGAACGCGGACGCGCAGCTCGTGTTCCAGTACGGGATCCCGGCGGCGCCGCCGACGACGGCGTTCAATTACACGCCGCTGGTCACGCAGCTCGACGTCCGCCTCGCGACCGGCGTCGCGCCCGCCGGGATCATGAGCGACGCGCAGCTGTTCGCGCGCAGCGGGACCGGCGGGATCACCGGGCACTACCTCGACACCGTCGCCACCTACACGCTCACGACCACGGTCTCGAACCGACAGCTCCAGTTCCAGGAGGGGCAACCATGACCCGGATCGCCTGCGGATGGCTCGCCGCGGTCGCGCTCGGCACGGCCGGCTGCGATCTGACCTACGAACCCGACGTGGGGCTCCTGAACGAGGCGGAGGAGGAGCGCCCCGACGCGTCGACCGCCACTGGCACCGACACCGGCGACGCCGCGGTCGCGGCGTTCGGGCCGTGCGTGGACAGCGATCCGAGCACACCGGTGAGCTTCCGCCAGCACGTTCGCCCGCTGCTCGGCCGCTCGCCGGGCGGATGCACCGGTTGTCACGGCACCTCGGCGACCTCTGGCTTCAACGTGACCTCGTACGACGCGCTCCGGCGCGGCGGGCAGGTCTCGAACGCCGCGATCGTCATCCCGGGCCGGCCGTGTGACAGCGTCCTCTACCAGAAGCTCGGACCGGCGCCGCCCTTCGGCGCGCGCATGCCCTACAACGGGCCGCCGTTCTACACGGCCGACGACCTCGCGGTGTTCCGCGACTGGATCGCCGAGGGCGCGCACAACAACTGACATGCACGACGCACGGCTCACGCTGGTCCGGAGCGCGCTGTGCGCCGTCGTGCTCGTCGCGTGTACGAGCGAGCGGCTCACCCTCGTGCCGGCGCCCGACCAGGCGCGCACGCCGCCCACGGTCCGCAGCGCATGCGCGCTCACCGAACAGAAATGTTCTCGCTGCCACGATCTCGAGCGCATCCGGCTCGCCCACCACGAGCTCGTCGACTGGCCGGTCTACGTCGATCGCATGCGACGCATGCCGGGTAGCGGGATCACGCTCGATGACGCGACGGTCATCGTGCGCTGTCTGAAGTGGGTCGAGAGCCTGCAGCGCGAGCGCGCGCTCTACTCGCTCGAGCACTGACGTGAAGCGCCATACGAACCGAACGCTTCGCATGGCGCGCACGTCCCGCGAGCGGTCCGGCGGATTACGGATCCGGACGCTGCAGAACACCCCACTTCACTCTCGACGCAGATCCGACGATGATCGTCACATGCTCAAGGGGGCCTCCCGCCCGGACCTTGCGGTCGACCCCTATCGGGTCGCGCCGCGGGTTCCTTGTTTCGTGCCCGTCGTCACGTCGAGTCTCGATCGCTCCTGGTCGTCGAACCTCAGCGTCACCGGCCTCGGTCTCACCGGCTTCGTCACCGGGCGGGGCGCCCCCGCGCAGGACAGCGATCTCGAGGTCGAGCTGCGCCTCGGCCCGGCGCAGGTGATCCGCGCGCCCGGTCGGGTCGCGTGGAGCACGAACGTCCGCCCCGACGGCCGCGTCGCGCTCGGCATCCGCTTCGACGACGCGAGCGCGCGCACGCGCGCGGCCCTCGCCCGCTTCGTGGCCGACCACCGGCCGCGGGTCGTGGTCGGACTCGCGTCGCCGCGCGAGCAGGAGCTCGTCCGCGCCGTGCTGCCGCACGTCGAGCTCGTGTTCGTCGATCACCGCGACGACCTGCGCGAGGAGGTGCTCCGCTCGTGCTCGTCGATGCTGGTCTTCGCCCACGACGCCACGACGCTGGGCGCGTACCTGAGCGCGGTGTGGCGCGCGCACGACGACGCCGCCTCGGCGCCGGGAGATCTGCCGCGCGCGCCGATCACGCTGTGCACGACCGTCGCGCCCGATCGGCTGCTGCCGCTGGTCACCGACGGTCGGCTGTTCGAGGTGCTGCGCCCGCCGGTCGACGGCCAGGCCCTGGCGGACAGCATCGCGCGCAGCTGTGACCGCTGGGCGATGCAGGTCGAGCTCGGCTGGGCGGCCATGCTCCTCGAGGGGCTCTCGTTGCGCCAGCGCGCGCCCGGCCGCTTGTCGGCGGCGACGCACGCGCCCCACATCGTTCGCGCGAGCGCGCGGATGCAGCGGGCCTACGAGCTGGTCCGCATCGTCGCGAGCCACGACGTCCCCGCGCTGCTCGTCGGCGAGACCGGCACCGGCAAGGAGCTGGCCGCCCGCGAGATCCACGCGCTCAGCCCGCGCGCGAGCACCGCGTTCGTCGCGCAGGACTGCGGCGCGCTCACCGAGACGCTGCTCGAGAGCGAGCTCTTCGGCCACGTGCGCGGCGCCTTCACCGGCGCCACCGCCGACCACCCCGGCCTGTTCCAGATCGCGAACGGCGGCACCATCTTCCTCGACGAGATCCAGAACACGTCGCCGGCGCTGCAGGCCAAGCTCCTGCGCGTCGTCGAGCACGGCGAGGTGCGCCCGGTGGGCGGCGCCAAGGTCCGCCGCGTCGACGTCCGCCTCATCGCCGCGTCCAACATCGACCTGCGCGCGGCGGTCCGCGAGCAACGGTTCCGCGCCGACTTCTTCTACCGCCTCAACCGCTTCCCGATCGAGCTGCCGCCCCTGCGCGAGCACCCCGACGACATCCTCCCGCTCGCGCGGCACTTCACCGCGACGCTGTGCGAGTCGATGCACCGCCCGCGTGCGCCCCTCGACCCCGCGTTCGAGGAGGCGCTGACGGCGTACGCGTGGCCGGGCAACATCCGCGAGCTGCGCAACGCGATCGAGCGCGCCATCCTGCTCACGCCCGAGGGCGAGGCCCTGCGCGCCGAGACGCTGCCCGACGAGCTGCGCGGCCGCACCGAGTCCTTCGCCACCGGCCTCGACGCACAGATCGCCGCGGTCGAGCGCCGCATCATCGAGAGCGCGCTCGACCGCCACCGAGGCGTCATCCGGCGCGCGGCGCGCGAGCTGCAGGTCAACGCCGTGACCCTGGCGCGCCGGATGCGTCGCCTCGGCATCACCGTCGAGTAGGCGACCGACCTCAGGCTCCGGAGGAGGAGCGAGTCGTGCTCAGGAGCCGACCACGCCGACCACCGGGCGGGGCGGGCCCCCGTCGAGGAGGTCCTCGGGGCTGCACTTGTCGATGTGTCCGAGGAGGCGGCGATAGAGCCCGAACCCCGCGAGCTTGCGCAGGCGTGGCGCGAAGGTGCGCGCCACCTCGAGCGGGATCCCGAGCTGCTGGTTCTCCTGCTGGCGGATGTAGCCAGCGCAGTAGTTCATGGCGATCCCGACGCGGCGCTGGTCGGTTCGGTTGGCACCACCGCCGTGCCACAGCGAACCGTTGTAGATCATCACGCTGCCGCGCTTCATGACGGCCGGGATGGTCTCTTGCGCGACGCCGAGCGGCGGCGCGTGGTCGCGCAGGTGGCTGCCGGGGACGATGCGCGTGGCGCCGTTCTCCTCGGTGAAGTCGGTGATCGCCCACATGCTGTTGGCGATGATCGCGACGTGCGGGCGCGGCAGTGGAATGACCTGGTCGTCGGCGTGGAGCGGCTGCGGCACCTCGCCCGGGCCGATCGCGATCGACGAGAGCGACGACACCAGGCAGCCGCGATCGAGCACCTGCTCCACGACGGGCAAGACCGACGCATGCACCGGGATGCGCTGGTAGAGCGGTCCGCGCGCGAGCAGGTTGTAGATGCGCGTGGTGCGCGTGCCCTCGAAGATGTTCCGCGCCGGCGTCGCGCCCAGCTCGCGCTCGAGGCGCAGCAGATCGTCGGCGAGCGCGTCCACGAGGTCGACCTCGATCGCGTCCTCCACGATCGTGTAGCCGTCTCGCGCGACCCGGGCGACGTGGGCTTCCAGCTCGGCGTCCGTCATCTCGCGAGTTTGGACGCGATCGACTTCCGTGTCCGCGGATCGGAGGTACCACTTGGGTATGGAGAAGCACCTGTCCCGTTACGTGCGTCAGGCGCTGGCGCACGATCTCGCTGCCATCATCACCCACGTGGGGACGGCGCCGATGGAGGTCGACTTTCCCACGTTCGTCGCCGACCTCCTCAGCGGCACGTTCCAGGCGATCGTCGACAGCTCGTCGGCGCAGGTCCGCGCCTACGCGGAGCTCATCCATGCCGTGCGCGAGTCGCTCGACGACTTCGCCGACGACGAGGTGCGCACGGGCCGCGCCTGCGAGGCGCTCGCCCGCCGCTTCCCCGACCTCGTCGACGCGCGCGCCGCGCCGCTGCCGGGGCGACGCGAGGCGGTGCGCATCGTCATGGGCATCAACCGCATCGTCGTCACCGACGGCCGCGCCTGACGCGCTCGACGGGGTGCGGTTACATCCCGGCGCCCATGTAGCTGGCGAACGCGAAGTACGCGCCCACCCCGATCACCGCGAGGAAGCCCACCACGACCACGAACAACACCATGAGGGCGGCCGCGTCGTCCCGTTCATCCGGCTTCATGGCGCGACTGTCTCACAAAGGTCGACCTCGGTCGACTTCGGGTGGCCACGAGACCCTCAGTTGAACCAGAAGCGGAACCCGGCCGACAGATCGATGCCGGTGTGCGTGCGGTCGTCGTAGCGGTCGCGATAGTCGTCGTCGACGAAGTCGAAGGTCGGGACCAGCTGGAGGAAGATGTCGATGGGCGCGTTGTTGAAGTCGAACGCGATGCCGAAGGGGATGCGCAGCCCGACGACCGAGCCGTCGTAGCCGCAGACGTTCTGGTAGCAGTACTCGAAGTCCCAGAAGCGCAGGCCGAAGCCGATGTAGAGCGGTAGCTCGAACGACGGGTTGGAGGCGAGCGAGACCGGGTGGAAGAGGACGTCGCCGTAGAGGTGGAGGCCGTCGTCGTAGTAGTAGTGGCGGTAGATCCAGCCGACGCCGAAGTCGAACGCGACCTTGTCGGCGAAGAAGTACTTCCCGGTGAGCCCGGACGGCTGGCCGAGCTCGAGGCCGAGGCCGAAGGTCTTGTTGGCGACGAAGCCGCCGCGGTCGCCGCCGCCGCCGCGCCGTCCGCCGCCGCGACGCGACCGGTCGCGACCGCCGCGGCCGCGCCGATCGGAGCGCGCGCGATCGTCGTCGCGGCCGCGATCTCGCCGATCGCTCCGGCTGCCGCCCCGCCGGTCGTCGTCGCTCCCGCGGGCGCGATCGTCGTCGCGCTGGTCGTCGCGACGCTCCCCCGCGTCGCGGAGCCGCCGCTGGCAGTCCTCCAGATCCTCGTCGGCGCGACACTTCAGCCGCGCGTGGCACTCGGGCTGGGTCTCCGTCGACTTGCACTGGAAGCCGGCCTGGGCCTCCGCGGCGCCGGGCCACGCGACGAACGCGGCGATCGCGGCGACGGCACCGACGGTCAGATTCCGGACATGGTGGCTCGGGCTCACGCGCGCTCCTCTCGTTTCAGGCCATCACTTCAGCGCGCACGTACGCAGCGCGTCGCGCTCGGCGACACACTTCGCGTGCCGCTCGGCCAGCACCCGCAGATCGTCGAGCGCCCACACCTTGTCCTTCCCGGCGCAGAGCTGCTTCTCGTAGCAGTCGTAGACGGCGATCGCCTGCGCCTCGCAGCGCGCGCCGGTCCTGGACGAGCCGGACGCCTGACACTCGGCGACGATCTTGGCGACGTGCTTCTCCTTGTCCCCGCACGCCTTCGCCATCTGCTCGCAGCGGGCGACGAGGGATCCGGCCCCCTTCGCGCCTCCGGGTTTCTCCTCGGAGGAGTCACACGCCGTCACGGCGGCGGCGAGAAGGGCTGCGCCCACGAGGCACGGCAGGACCCGTCGATGTGCCATTCCGCGAGCTTACCTCAGCTGGGGTCAACCCGGCTGGTTGCGCATGTGATCGGCGAGACGATCCAGGGTCTCGTCGAGGAAGGCGCGCAGCTCGTC
>DDTA01000198.1:16231-16382 GCA_002344285.1 Myxococcales bacterium UBA2376 | reverse complement strand
GCCAGTCGTGGGCCTCGGCGGCGATGAGGCGCACGGCGCCCAGGGTGGCGGCGCCGGCGCCGGCGGCGACCGCGCGCTCGCAGTGGGCGAGCGCGGCGTCGAGGTCCGAGCCGGCGAGCGCCTGCTCGGCCGCGCGCCGCCACCAGCCGAC
>DDTA01000198.1:0-16222 GCA_002344285.1 Myxococcales bacterium UBA2376 | reverse complement strand
CCGGATCGCGCTCGCCGGCGGCCTCGAGCCACTGCGCGGCCAGGCGATGGCCGAGCTCGCGATCGTCGACGGTGAGCATGGCGTACGCGGCGTCGCGGATGAGGGCGTGCCGGAACGCCCACTCGCTCTGCCCGCGGATCGTCGCGTCGGCGCGCGGCTGGATCACCTCCTTCGCGCGCAGGGCGTCGAGCCACGGCCCGAGCTCGCCCCTGGTGGCGCCGCACAGGGCCTCGACGCCGCCGACCCAGAAGCGCTCGCCGAACACGCTGGCGGCGCGCAAGACGCGGCGCAGCTCCGGCTCCATGCCGTCGAGGCGCGCCTGCACCATGGCGAGCACCGTCGGGCTCTGGGCCTCCGCCTGGCCGGCGGCCGTGGCGCGGATGAGCTCCTCGAGGAACAGGGGATGGCCGCCGGCGCGCTCGACGAGGCGCGCGGTGACCGCCGGATCCGTGCCGCCGCCGAGCGCCGCGGCGACGATGCGCTCGCACGCCTTCTTGCCGAGCTCGCCGAGGCGCAGCTCGGTGGCGCCGCGGTCGGCCCACAGGCGCGGGAAGCGATCGTGGAGGTCGGGGCGCGCGGTGGCGAGCACGAAGAGCGGCGCCTCGCGCAGGTTGCGGAGCGCGCGATCGACGAACTCGATCGACGGCAGATCACCCCAGTGCAGATCCTCGAGCACCAGCAGCACCGGCTGCGCGCGGGTCTCGGCGGCGAGCCAGTCCTCCCACGCGCGCCGCATCTGGTCGGCGAGGAGGCGTGGATCGCGACGGGCGGCGGCGAGCTCGACGCGCCCGGTGTCGTCGAAGGCGACGCCGCAGAGCTCGCCGAGGAACTCGGCGACGCGCTGGGCCTCGTCGGGCGGCGCGTGGCGACCGATGCGCGCGCGCAGCTTCTGCCGCTGCGTGTCCTGGGCCTCGCCGGCCTTCAAGCCCGCGACGCGGCGCACGACATGCGCGACGACGCCGAGCGGCGTGCCGGCGCTCGTCGGATCGCCGCGGCCGACGAGCAGCTGGGGCGCGCCGGGGCGCGCCTGCAGCCGTCCCCACAGCTCCTGCGCCAGCCGGGTCTTGCCGAGGCCCGCGGGCGCGGTGATGACGACGACGCGCGGCGCCGGCTCGTCGACGGCGGCGGCGTAGGCGCCCTCGAGCGCGGCCAGCTCGGCGTCGCGCGCGACGAAGGGCGTGACGCGGCCGGCGACGGTGCGCGCCTGGACCGCGGCCTCGTGCTCCCCGCGGAGCGCGAGCCCGCCGGCGAAGCCACCGACGTCGAAGCGCGCATCGAGGAGCCCGGCGGTCACTTCGTCGAGGAGGATGGGCACCGGCCCGGAGTCCTCGTCGGCGACGGCCGCCTCGGCGACGGCGGCATGCGGCGGTGGCCGATCGAGCGGCGTCGACGGCGTGTACGCCCGCGTCTCCGTCGACACGGTGTCGTCCGAGAACGGCGAGGTCTGCTCGAGCAGCCGGGGCTGCGCGCGCAGGAGCGCCACCGCGCGATCGATGACGTCGCCCACCGGCGCGCGGCCGGCGACGAGCGCTCGCCCCGTGACCAGCGCGATCGGCGCGTACGGCGCGGCGGCGCGCAAGGCGAGCGCGGCGCGCGCCCCCTGCGACGTCAGATCGGAGGCCACGCCGGCGCCGGCGAGCAGGACGGCGACGGCGCCGTCGGCCATCGGCGTCGAGCGCGCGCCGAGCGACGCGGCGACGCGCTCGATCTCGCCGCGCGCCGCCTGCCCCACGCCCCGGGCGAGCACGAGGCACGCGAGTCGGTGCTCGTGCGCGCCGAGCGCGGAGGCCGGCCCGGCGTCGCCGGTCGCGCCCACCGACGCGCGCACCACGGCGATCGCGGCCGCGAGCGCCGTGCCGTCGGCGTAGCGCTCCTCCGGCTCCTTGGCGAGCATGCGCATGATCAGGGTCTCGACCTCGGCCGGGCACGCCGGCGCGACCTCCCGCACCGGGGCGGGATCGTCGAGGAGGATGCGGGCGATGAGCGCCATCAGATCCTCGCCGAGGAAGGGCTTGCGGCCGGTGATGCACTGGTAGAGCACGACGCCCAGCCCGAACACGTCCGCGGCCGGGCCGAGCTGGCGATCGCCGCGCGCCTGCTCGGGCGACATGTACGCCGGCGTGCCGATGCGCGTCTGCGTCTGGGTCAGGTCAGCGCCGAACGCGGCGCGGGCGACGCCGAAGTCGAGGACCTTCACCTGCTCGACGCGTCCGCCGGGCAGGAACAGGTTGGTCGGCTTCACGTCGCGGTGGACGACACCCTTCTTGTGGGCGGCGCCGAGCGCGAGCGCGACGCGCTCGGCGAGGACCAGCGCGTGATCGATCGAGAGCGGCTGGCGGCGGAGGCGCTCGCCGAGGTCCTCCCCGTCGAGCCACTCCATCACGAGGAACGGCGCGCCGCTGGCGAGGTCGCCGTGCGACACGTAGCGCACGATCGCCGGGTGATCGAGCTCGCCCAGCACGTGGATCTCGCGCTCGAAGCGCCCCATCGACGCGCGATCGCCCGACATGAGCTTGAGCGCGACGCGTTCGCCGGAGTGCAGGTCGATCGCGCTGTAGACCAGGCTCATACCGCCGGCGCCGACGGCGGCCTCGACCTTGAACCGGTCCGCGAGCACCACACCCGGATCGAGGCGCACCAGCCCAGGATAGCTCAGGCAGGAGTCACCGCGCGACGACCTTGGCGCGCGGGAGCCGGATGACGGTGATGCCGACGAGCGCGCGCCGCGCCCGAAGGTACCGACGGTGATGGACCGCGCCCGCCGCCTCGCCGGACGGTGATCGCGCGCACCCCGGGGCGGATCCGTGCGAATCTGGATGAGATGGGACGAGCCGATGCGGAGCCGGTGGATCGCTGGACGCACGAGGGCGGGGACCTCGAGCGCGCGGTGCGCGCGCTGGCGGCGTCGGCGCGCCTCGGCGCCTACCTCGAGCTCCGGGTCGAGCCGCTCGGCACGTTCGTCGCCGGCGATCTCGCCGCCGACGTGCGCGCGGCCTGGGACGCGCTGGTGCCCAGGCTGCCGCCGGGCTCGGTGGCGCGGCGCGAGGGCTGGTTCTCGCTCGGCGCCGTGGTCCCCGGCGATCCGATGACGCTGGTCGATATCGCGCGCGAGGTGATGCGCGTCCTGCGCGCGCGCAAGCGCGTACCGCCGTACCGCGCGGCGGCCGTGCTGTGCGAGGTGCTGCGCGACGATCCGGAGGCCGCGCTGCTGGTCGACGTGACGTCGGCGCTCGAGGACGTGGAGGGCGACGCGGTGGGCTGGGGCATTCCCCGGCGCGTGGGGATGGGGACCCGCGCCGTGGATTGCGACGTCGACTGGATCGGGCTCGAAGGCTGAGCCAGGCGCCGACGCCGGCGCCCGCGCCCGCGCGAACGGTCAGTCCGAGAACAGGGTCTTGAAGAAGCGCGCCGGGCTGGCGAGGAAGTCGCGCGTGATCTGGTAGTGCTCGGTCTCCTCGTAGGCGATCGGGCGGATGCCTGAACCGTCGGAGCGCCGCGACGTTCGACGAGATCGTCGGGCTCGTCGAGCAGATAGAGGCTGTCGGCGCCGAAGCGATGCTGAGCGAGCGCGAGGAAGGCCTCGCCGTGGGACTGCTCGTGGAGCGACACGCCACCATAGCTCGCGCCCACGCCGAGATCGTCGACCTGCGTGCTCACGTTGAAGAAGCTCTCGGCGCGCAGGAAGAATCCGTCTCGCTCCCGCTTCGGCCCTCGCACGGCACGCAGGAACCGGTGGAGCTCCGACTCCGACCGCCGGGTCGCGAACCGGAAGTTCTTGGTCCCGCCCTCGGCGTTGAACCCGGCGACGACCGCGATCGCCTCGATGAGGGTCGACTTCCCCGAGCCGTTCTCGCCGACGAGGCAGGTCACCTTGGGGGCGAGGGGCAACTCGTCGAGCGCGCGGACCGCGGGGATGGAGAACGGATAGGAGGCGAACGAAGGCACGCGATCCCGCTCGAGCCGGACGCCGCGGAGGTAGCGCGCGGACGTGAGGGATGCGTCGGGCGCGTCGGCGCTACCGGGAGAGCTCGGGGAGCCACGACGCGACATGGTCATCGGTACCAATCTCGCGGATCGTCAGGCGACACGAAATTTTGATCGCGGTCTCCTTCGGTTCCGTCACGGTCACGCGGCGACGCGCGACCCGATCGGCACACGGCCCTCTGCAGCGGGGTGTAGAGCGCATCCCGGACCATGTGCACCCGCGTGCCCGCGTGCCCGCGTGGGCACGGCCGGACAACCGCGTGCCCACGTGGGCACGGCAGGGAACCGGACACTCGCGTGCCCACGTGGGCACGGCCGAAAACCGGACAGTCGCGTGTCCACGTGGGCACGGCCGGGAACCGGACAGTCGCGTGTCCACGTGGGCACGGCCGGGAACCGGACAGTCGCACGCCCCACTCGCGTACCCCGGCTCGCGTGCCCCGGTCGCGCGCCCTCGCCTGCATGCCCCGCGCGCGCGGGGCCGTCACCCCCGCGTCACCGCCACCAGCTCGACGACCGCCCCGGACGCGGCGAGCTCCGGCGCGAGCGCCACGCGGCGCGGATCCCCGCGATACGCCGCCAGGGCCGCGGCGTCCGGGAACCGGACGACATGGATCTCGACCGTGCCGTCGCCAGCGCGGAGCCGCTGCTCGAGCGCGGCGCCATGCGCCTCCAGCAGCGGCAGCACGCCGGCCTCGTAGCGCGCGAACGCGGCGACGCCGTCCGCCGGCACCCGAGCGATCATGCAGTACAGCTCCCCTGCCGGCGCGGCCTCCCCTGCCGGCGCGGCCTCCCCTGCCGGCGCGGCCTCGGCCGCCGGCGGCGCGTGGGCGACGACCGTGCGCACGACCTTGCCCTCCGTGTTCCACAGGAACGTCTCCGACACCCGCTGACCGCGGTGATTGCGGTAAAGGATCGTGGCGCCCGAGACCGTCGTGAACACCGCGTGGAGCTCGAAGCGAAGGTCCGGCGCCGCGCCCATCGCCTTCACCCAGTACGCGCGCAGCGCGTCCTTGCCGCGAACGACGCCGCCGCTCTCGGGCACCACCTGCGCGGCGCGCGGCGACACCAGCTCGACGTCGTCGGCGTAGTGCCGCAAGACCCGCTCGAGGTCGTGCGCGTTCCAGGCCTCGAGCCACTCCGTCGCGAAAGCGTGCGCGTCGACCGTCATGCTGGCCGCATTGTAGCGAAGCAACAGCACTCACTCGCGAGACCAGCAGGCCTGGAACTGCGAGGCCTGCAACACCGTTCATCCGGCGCACGGTGTAGGCGCGACCCCAGCCCCCGGCGCTGCATCGAACACCGCCCGAGTACGGCGCCGACGCCCTATTCGTCCTCGTCCTCGTCCTCGTCCTCGTCCTCGTCGTCGTCCTCGTCGTCGTCGTCCTCGTCGTCGTAATCCTCGTCCTCATCGTCGTCGTCGCCGCCGCTGGCGTAGTCGCCCGCCGCGTCGAGGCCCGGACGCGACGCGTGCTCGCCGCCGACTTCCCACAGCTGGATCACGACCTGCTCCGGCTTCTTGAGCGGCCCCATCATCGGCTGGCCGAAGCGCTGCCAGGTGATCACCGGCGCCAGCCCGAGCTGCGCGACCACGCCGAGCACCGCCTCGAACAGCTCGTACTCGCGGAACCGGCAGAAGGCGGGGCACGGCCAGTCGAGGAGCTGCACCGACTCGACCGCGAACGAGTAGCCGACGCGGGTGCCGCACACCACCTTCTCGATCCCCGCCTCGTTGCCCTCGCGGTCGCGCGGCGTGGGGTGCATGTGCTCCTTGCCGGGCGCCTTGAACAGGTCGCGCCAGCCCACCTCGAGCGCGGTCACCAGCGCCTGCCGCACCTGCTCCGCGCGCGCGTCTGCTGGCGCGAAGTCGGTCGGGTGCAGGCCGTACCCGATGCGGAACCCTGGAAAGTGGAGCGGGATGCCACGCATCTCCAGCACCAGCCGGTCCGGCCCGGCCATGAACGCGCCCTTCAGGTCGCTCGGGAACTCGCTCGCGGGCGCCAGCGACGCCTGCGGGTTCCACAGCTCGTCGAGGTACATCTTCGGGTTCGGGTAGCCCGGCCGCTCCGCCGGTGCGCGCGGATCCGCGACCGGCCCCATCGCGTTGAGGTGCGGCTGGAACGCCCACCGCGTGAAGAACGCGTCGCGGAACTGCACCCCCTGCTGAAACAGCCGCACGGTCATGTCCCACACCGCGCGCGCCGCGCCGGCGGTGTTGCCGATGCGGAACGCCATCTGGTAGTCGCCCAGGAAGGGCTCGAACACCTGGAACACGGGCTCCGACGGATCCGCCGGCGGCAGCGCGCCCAGCGCATCGAGCTCGGCCTGGGCCGCCGCCTTCTGCGTCGCGTCGAGCGGCCGCGCGAAGCTGATCGCGGCGATCAGATGATCCGACGGCTGCATGGCGGCGAACACGGGGTTCGAGAGCCCTTCGCGCGGGACGGTGCGGGCGGCTGCGCTCATACGTCCATCCTACGCCAGCCGCCTGCGCATCGCGCAGCGCGCGTATTGTCGCTCGAGCCCGCGCCGCCCCTCGTCGCTCCGGATCGCGGCCAGCTCCCGGCCGAGCGCCGCGTCCGGCACCTCCTCGAAGCCGAGCTTCCGGTAGAACGGCCCGTTCCACGGCACGTCCCGCCACGTGGTCAGCGTGATCGCCGCGTAGCCGTGCGCGACGGCCCAGTCGCAGCTCGCGCGCACGAGCGCGGCACCGATTCCTCGCCGCCCGTGATCGGGGTGGACGTCGACCTCGTCGATGTAGACGTCGCCGTCGACGATCTCGAGCGCCGAGAAGCCGACCGGCCGATCGCCGCCGTCGACCGCGACGAGCAGGCGCTGCTCCATGCAGGCCTCCTCGAACACCCACGCCTCGGTCACGCTGTCCGCCGGCAGCGCGATGCCGAAGTCGACGAAGAGGCGCTCCGCCGCCGACTCGATCGCGACCAGGTCGGCGAGCTCGTCGGGACGCGCCAGGCGGATGCGAGCCGTCACGATCCTGCGCTCCTCGACCGACCCTACCCGATGCCCATCTTCATCCAGTTGGTCGGGTTCTGCACCGCCGGGCGCTCGCCGCCGCGCACGAGGAAGCGCACCGCCGCCGCCAGCCCCTCGAGCGTCAGCTGCCACATCGGGAACACCGACGCGATGACCTCGACCGTCGTGCCGCTCCAGTAGCGATCGGGCTCGGGGTTGAGCCACACCGAGCGCCGGAAGTGACCGGCGAGCCGCCGCAGCCACTCGAGGCCCGACGTGCGGTTGTTCTGGTAGTAGTAGATCGCGCCGCCCGGATCCAGCAGCTCGGCCGGGTGCATGAGCGCGTCGCCGAGGACGACGAGCCGCTCGTCCCGGTCGCTGTGCGAGATCAGCTCCGACACCGGCACCCGGTTCCGGAACGCCGCGTCCTCGTAGACGTGCTCGTAGACGCAGTTGTGGAAGTAGAAGCTCCGGAACTTGGCGAAGCGCCCGGCGCGCGACGCGGCCGTGAACAGGCGCGACGCCAGCTCGGCGTGGGGATCCATCGAGCCGCCCACGTCCATGAGCAGGATCACCTTCACGCGGTTGCGGCGGGGCGGCCGGTACACCAGCTCGAGGTCACCGGCGTTGCGGCAGGTCTCGTCGACCGTCTCGTCGAGGTCGAGCTCCTCCTCGGCGCCCTCGCGCCCCAGCTGGCGCAGCCCGCGCAGCGCCACGTCGATCTGGCGCACGTCGAGGATGACGTCCTTGCGGTACTCCTTCCACCGCCGCTCCTCGGCGACCTGCATCGCCGAGCGCCCGCCGCCGCTGCCGCCCACGCGCACGCCGCTCGGGTTCACGCCCGAGTTGCCGAACGGCGACGTCCCGCCGGTCCCGATCCACCGGTTGCCGCCGTCGTGGCGCCCCTTCTGCTCCTTCAGGCGCTGCTCGAACAGCTCGCGCAGCTTGTCGAGGTCCATGGCCTGGAGCGCCGCGCGCTGCTCGTCGGTGAGCAGCTTCATCAGCTTGGGATCCATCAGCCACTGCTGCATCTCCCGCGTCAGCTCGAGCGCGTCGGCCTTCACGTCCTTGAAGTACGAGAGGAACGCCTGATCGAACGCGTCGTACTCGCTGATGTCCTTCACGCACACCGCGCGCGCCAGCTTGTAGAAGCCGTCGAGCGAGCTGTCGTGGAGCCCGAGCGCGAGCGCCTCCATGAGCGCCTGCCACTCGTGCGTGGACACCTTGAGCTTGTGCCGCCGCAGCTCGAAGAGGAAGTCGACCAGCATGTGGCTCGCCTTGGGTTGGGGGCCTAGGCCTTCGCCCGCCGGCCGACGAGCTCGACGTCCTGCTCGGTCTTGAGCAGCGTGCCGAGGAACGGGATGCCGCCGCCGACCCGCGCCAGGTCGACGCCCGCCTTGCGCAGCGCGCAGATCCAGTCGATCAGCTCCGACGTCGTCGGCCGCTTGCGCAGCTTGGGCGTCGCGCGCAGCCCGTAGAACACCTCGAGCGCCTGATCGAGGACCTTGTCCTCGAGGTCCGGGTGGTGCACGCGGACGATCCGCTGCATCAGCTCGCGGCCCGGGAACTCGATGTAGTGGAAGACGCACCGGCGCAGGAAGGCGTCCGGCAGCTCCTTCTCGTTGTTCGAGGTGATGATGACGATCGGCCGCTCCTTCGCCACCACCTCGCGGCCGGTCTCGTCGATGCGGAAGCGCATCGCGTCGATCTCGAGCAGGAGATCGTTGGGGAACTCGAGGTCGGCCTTGTCGATCTCGTCGATCAGCAGGACCACGCGGTGGTCGGCGTCGAGCGCCTCACCCAGCGGGCCGAGCTTGATGTACTTGGAGATGTCCTTCACGTCGCCGTCGCCGAAGCGGCTGTCGTGCAGGCGCGCGACGGTGTCGTAGACGTAGAGGCCTTCCTTGGCCTTGGTCGTCGACTTCACGTGCCAGCGCAGGAGCGGCAGCCCGAGCGCGCGCGCGACGTTCTCCGCGAGCAGGGTCTTGCCGGTGCCGGGCTCGCCGCGCACGAGGAGCGGGCGCGCGAGCGCCACGGCGACGTTGACGGCGTGCTTCAGATCCTCGGACGCGATGTACGACGCGGTGCCAGTGAACTGATCGAAGGACATGACGGGCGGCAGCGTAGCATCCCCGCCCGCCCTGTCGCCTTGCCTGGGCTTACCCCGACGCGCCGACGCCTACTGCGGCAGGCGGTCGGAGAAGTCCTTCACCATCTTCACGGTGTCGTTGGCCTTGATGTCGACCGCGAACGACTCCTTGATGCCGAACTCGTTGTTGAGGAGCGTGATCCTGTGCTTGCCGGCGGGCAGCTTGATCTCGCGCTGGGGCGTCTTCAGCCCCGTGTTGCGGCCGTCGATGAAGATCTCGCAGGGGGGCTTGGCGCCGAGCGAGAGCGTGCCCTCGCCCTTGGCCGCCGCGCCGCCACCGCCACCGCCACCACCGGTGGCGCCGCCGCCGGTCGTGGCGCCGCCGCCACCGCCGCTGGCCTTGTCGCCGGTGTCACCACCGCCGCTGGTCTTGTCGCCGGTGCCGCCGCCGCTGGTCTTGTCGCCGGTGCCGCCGCCGCTGGTCTTGTCACCGGCGCTGCCGCCGCCGCTGGTCTTGTCACCGGCGCTGCCGCCACCGCTGCGATCACTGCCGCCTCCGCCCCCGCCGCGCGATCCGCCGCCGCCGCGATCGCCGCCGCCCGACTTGATCGACGCGACCTGCGCGCGCTCGAGGTTGACGACGACCTTCTCCTCCGGCGATCCGGACAGGACGAGCGGTCGCGTCTCCGAGACGTAGCCATCCTTCTCGAAGACGACGTCGTAGCGCTCGCGCGGATCGATCTTGTACTGCGTCGGCGTGGGTCCGACCTCGATGCGCTTGCCGCTCACGAGCAAGGACACCGTGGCGCCCGGCGGCGCGCTCTCGAACGAGGCGACGATGTCGATCGCCTGGAGCTCGATGGTGACCTCGATCGTCTGCCCCACCACGACCTCGACGTCCTGCGTGACGCTCATGAAGCCCGGCGGCGCGTCGATCGCGACCTGATGCTTGCCCGGCGTGGTCTTGACCAGCACCGGCGTGCGCAGGGTCGTCGTCTGCGGCTGACCGTCGAAGCGCCAGCCCGTGCTGCCCGCGGGCTTCACGGTGAGCTTGACCTCGCCCTGGCCGGCGACCGCCGTGGTCGCGGCGCTGCCGCCGGCGACCGCCGCCTCCGCGCCGGTGCCCGGCGCGGTCGCGCTGCTACCGGGCGTGCCGCCCTCGGCGGCCTGCGACTTGTTCCCGGACGAGCCCGAGCCCGACGTCATCACGACGACGGCGACGGCCGCGCCGATGAGCACGACGCCGCCGAGCGCCGCCCACAGGAGCGCCTTCGACTTCCTGGGCGGCGTCAGGCCCTGACCGAACGACGCCATCGGATCGAAGGCGGGGTCGTACGAGGAGTCACGCGCCGCGAGCGACGCGACCGCGGACGACTCGCGCGCTTCCTCGCCGAACGAGGGGAACGGCGACGGCAGCTTGTTGGAGCCGGTGGCGAGACCGTGCCCGTGGCCGTTGCTGCCGTTCGTGGGTCCCTGTCCCGGACCGAATCCAGGCGCGGTCTGGCCGAGCATCGTCGGCGCGCCGGGCGCCGCCCGGTAGTCCGGACTGGACGGCGTCACGCCGGGCAACGGACCACCCTGCCCACCACCCGGCTGGACGGCCGCGCCCCAGCCCTTCGAGGTCCGCACCAGCGAGGACAGGTCCGCCTCGTCCGACGGCGCCGCGGCCGCCGCGGCCGCCATCGCCACCGGCGACATCGCGGGCGGTGCCCCGAGCGGCGCCGGCCCGAGACCGGCGGCGGCCATGGGTGCAGGCGCCGCCATGCCGCCGTTCGCCTGCTGCTGGCGAGCGCGGGCGGCGGCCTCTTCCTCGGGATTGTCGTAGATCTGGGTCTCGAGCTCGTCGTCGTCCCAGTTGAGGTCGGCCTTGGGCGGCCCCATCGAGGCCGCGGCCGGAACCGGCGCGCCGAACATGGGCGCGGGCGTGTTCGCCGGCGGCGGGACCACCGGCATCCCCTGCGTCACGCGACCGGGCGGGGGCGGCGGGCGCTGCGCCAGCATCGGTGGTCCACCCGCGCCGGGCTGCGGCGGCGGCACCGACGGCATCGACTGCGTGCGTCGCACGCCCGGCGGCACCGCCGGTGGGCGCGTCGGACCGGGACGGCCGCCTTCGAACGTCGGCGCCGGGGTCTTGCCCTGGCCGCCCTGCTGGTGGTTCGAGGCGGCCGCGAGCTCGGGCGGCGGCTTGAGCTGGCGATAGCTCTCGAGCTTCGCCGTCTCCTCCTCGATCTCCTTGGTGAACGTCCGCTTCATCCACGCCGCCAGATCCTTGCGCGAGTAGAACTCGCCGGCGGTGTAGACGAACGCCTGCAGCTCGTCGTGCAGGTCGATCGAGTTCTGGTACCGGTCCTCGACGTCCTTGGCCAGCGCCTTGAGGACGATGCGCTCGAGCTCGTCGGGGATCTTGCGGTTGTACGTCGACGGCGGGAGGATCTCGACGTTGCGGACCTTCTCGAGCGTCGAGAAGTCGCTCTCGCCGACGAAGAGCCGCTCGCCGGTGAGGAGCTCGTAGAGCACGATGCCGCAGGAGAAGATGTCGGTGCGGCGATCGATCGGCAGGCCGCGCACCTGCTCGGGCGACATGTAGCCGAACTTGCCCTTGAGGATGCCGGCCTGGGTCTTGGCGCCCTTGCCCGCGGCCTTGGCGATGCCGAAGTCGATGAGCTTCACCTCGCCCTCGAACGAGGTGAGGATGTTCTGCGGCGACACGTCACGATGGACGAGGTTGAGGTCGCGTCCCGACTGGTCGCGCTTGTTGTGCGCGTAGTCGAGGCCCTCGCAGATCTTCATGATGATGAAGCACGCCTGCGCGATCGGCATGGGCTCGCCGAGCGTGCGGCTGCGATCGAAGATCGCGCGCACGTCGCGGCCGTGCACGTGCTCGAGCGCGATGTAGTAGCTGTTGTCGACGACGCCGAGATCGAAGATCTGAGCGATGTTCGCGTGATTCAGCTGAACCGCGATCTTCGCCTCGTCGATGAACATCCGGATGAAGTCTTTGTCCTCCGCGATGTTGGGCAGGATGCGCTTCACCGCGACCAGCCGCTCGAAGCCCTCGACGCCGTATGCCTTGGCGCGGAAGACCTCGGCCATACCGCCGACATTGATGCGCTCGAGCAAGTAGTACTTGCCGAAGGGTACTGGCTTCTTCACGTCGCGGAGGCTCCCTCGGTGGGACCGTATACCAAAGAGATTCCTTGGGCCAGAGAGAAGCCGGGCTGCGGTCTGGCCAGATCACGGTGGTAGCAGAGATCGCCACCCGTTCGAGCAGATTCGCCTAGTTCTGGGCGAGGGCGGCGGCCGGCTCCATCTGTGCGGCCTTTCGCGCGGGTAGCCACCCGCCGACCACACAGAAGAGCACCGAGAAGCCCACGGCCAGCGCGAAGATCCACCACTCGAAGGCGAACCACGACGTCGGCTTGAACGGGAAGTCGGGGACGACGGCGGCCGACGCCCAGTCGACCGCGAACGAGCCGATCACCGCGGCGACGCTGCCGATCAGGCCCGAGACCAGCCCGATGAGGGCCGCCTCCCCGAGCACGATGAGGAGCACGTCGCGCTGCGAGGCGCCCACCGCACGCAGGACCCCGATCTCGCGCCGGCGCTCGGTCACCTGCATGAAGAAGTTGTGGGCGATGTTGATCGCGCTGATGCCGACGATCACGAACGAGATCGCCAGGAGGACGATGGTGATGACGAAGACGACGGTGCCGAACTGCTCGCCGAGCGAGTCCTCGAGCTTGAGCTTGGGCTCGTCCTGGAGCCACTTGGTGAACGGCGCGAGCCGGTCCTTGTCGCGCAGCGTGACCACGATCGAGCTGAAGGTCCTGGCCTGCTCCTCGCCGGCGAACTCCCGGTTCCACCGCTCGACGTAGCCGATCGGGATCGTCAGGCCGACGCGCTTGGCCTTCTTGGAGACGCCGATGAGGATCGCGCCGACCTCGCGGTGCTTGGCGGTGACCGCGACGTTCGAGCCCGCGACCATGGTGTCGCCGAGCCCGATCCAGAAGTGCATGCGCTCGCGGCCTCGCTCGGCGATGAACTGCTCCATCGCGCCGATGTGGGGCAGGCCGTGCGACTCGGCGACCTGCGTGTTGTAGAGCTCGAGCACCGTCGGCGAGACGATGACCGGCACGCGGTTGTGGCACATGCGGTCGGTCTTGTCGCAGTACTGCCACGCCTTGTCGGGGCAGGCCGCCTTGCCCTGCGCCGGCTCGCACGCGGGGCCGATCGCGCCGGCGGCGTCGCCGTCGATGAAGCGGTCGGCGAGCTTGGGATCGTCGGCGATGTACGACACCGGGATCCCGTCGGTGAAGCCGCCGACCTCGAAGCGGATGTCCTGACCCTCGAACTTGCCGAAGCCGACCGCCGGGAACTGGAGCGTCATGCGCGGCAGCGCGCTCTTCACCTCGGGCCGCGTCTTGATGAGGTCGACGGTCTCCTGGGTCAGCTTCTTCGACAGGTTCTTGCCGGCGATCGAGGTGTGCGGCGCGATGACCTCGACCTCCTCGAGCGGGAACACGTCGTAGAGGACGCTCTGGACGCGGAGCACGCCGGCGAGGAAGAAGACGAAGGCGCCGATGCCGATGACGACGCCGATCGCCGAGAACACGAAGTGGCGCGGGCTGCGCACCGTGTTGCCGACGACCATCTGCGACAGCTTCTGGAAGGTCACGACGGCCCCCCGTCCTCGCCGCCGGCCTGGTCGCCCTCGACGATCGCGCCGTCGCGCATCGTGATCACGCGCTGCGCGATGGTCGACATGCGGCGCTCGTGGGTGACGATCATGAGCGTGACCCCGTCCTTCTGGTTCAGCTCCTTGAAGAACTCGATCACCTCGTGGCCCGTCGCCGAGTCGAGGTTGCCGGTGGGCTCGTCGCAGAGGAGCAGCTCGGGCTCGTTGAACAGCGCGCGCGCGATCGCGACGCGCTGCTTCTGGCCGCCCGACAGCTCCGACGGCCGGCGGTGGGCGTAGTCACCGAGGCCGACGCGACCGAGCGCCTCGCGCCCGCGCTTGTCGGCGTCCCTGGCGACCGGCGCGAAGCTCGCGGGCAAGGTCACGTTGCCGAGGCAGGTGAGGTGATCGAGCAGGTTGAAGGCCTGGAACACGAACCCGATCTTCTGGTTGCGCAGCCGGGCCAGGGCCGGCTCCGGCGTCTGCCGGTAGTCGTGACCGAGCACCCGCACGGTGCCGCCGTCCGCCTTGTCCAGGCCACCGACGATGTTGAGGAGGGTCGACTTGCCCGAGCCGGATTGCCCGACGAGCGCGATGAGCTCGCCGCGCGGGACCGACAGCGAGACGCCACGCAGCACCTGGGTCTGCCCGGCGCCCTCGCCGTAACTCTTCCGGACGGACTCGAGTTGGATCACAGGATCGGCAGACACGAGTGCCGGGAACCTAGCACAGCGGGTCCGCGCGTATACTCCGGGCGTCCACATGAGCCCGCGCCGTCCGCTCCTCGCCGTCGCCGGCGTGACCTCCGTCGCCGCGTGCCTGTCGACACCTCCGGCGGTCGAGATCGACGCGGCGCCGCCGTGCGCCGGCGGGTTCGAGGGTGCGACGTTCGATCGCACCCGGGTCCTGGGGACCGGCTACGTCGGGCTCGACACCGGGCAGACCAGCGGAACGTTCACGTCGCGCGTCTTCGCGGCGCCGCCCGACGGTGGCTTCGACACCCTGCGCTGGGAGACGGTGCGCCCATCGCTCAAGGCCCTGCCCGACGACCGCGGGCGCGAGATCTCGTACCTCCAGGGCAACGCCGACCTCGCGGGCAACCAGCTCCTCTTCCACTTCGACGATCCGCCGGCGTGGAATGACAGCTCGGGCAACAACCTCGCCTCCTCGTGCGCGTCGGCGCCGGCGAACCAGTGCCCGGCCGTGGTTCCCGGCCTCTTCCGCGACGCCCTGGACTTCGACATGGACGAGGAGCCGGGCATGGACGCGGACAACGATCGGATCCGGATCGGCTCGATCGCCGCGCTCGAATCGCCGCAGGCGACGCTCGAGGTGTGGGTGCGGCCGAGCCGCGCCCCGGCGGTCGGCGCGCGCATGATGGTCGTGCGCAAGGGCAGCGCGAGCCCGGTCGCGCCGCCGTACACGTCCTACTCGATCGAGTACAACAACAACGGGACCTTCCGTTGCTACGCCAACGTCGACGCCGCCGGCGAGGAGCTCGTCGACGGCACCCGGCTCGCGGCGCCGCTGCAGTGGCACCACGTCGCGTGCACGTACGACGGCATCGCGCTGCGCATGTTCGTGGACGGCTACGCCGACGGCGAGCTGCAGGCCGCGGGCGCCCTGCGTTACGACCTGACCGGCGAGTCGGACGTCTTCCTCGGCGACTACGTCGGCAGCCAGTTCCTCGACGGCCAGGTCGACGAGCTGGCGATCCACGACCGCGCGCTCCAGCCGGCGGAGATCCTCGAGCGCGCGCGGCGCGGCGCCTTGCGCCTGGCGTGGCAGGTCCGCACGTGTGACGACCCGGCGTGTGTCGGCGAGGACGACGGCTGGCGCGGCCCGACGGGGACGTCGGCGTCGTACTACACCGAGAGCTGCCACACCGGGCTGGGGCCGCCGACGCTCACGCTGTCCGACCTCGACTGCGACGGCGACGGACCGGAGGACGACGCCGGCGACCTCGCCGTCCCCGAGAGCCCCTACTACCAGGTGCGCGCGATCTTCGACAGCCACCGCCCGCCCGACACGCCCGAGCTGATCGCGCTGCGCACCCAGGCCTGCGAGATGTTCGCCGCCGGGCGCGCCGAGGAGTTGCTGCGCGCCAACGTGATGCTGGCCTTCCACCCGCTGGGCCAGCGCGACCAGGCCCTGGTCGAGCGCTACCTCTCGATGATCCGGCGCGCCGGCACCGATGCGCTGATCGCCCAGAACCGCGCCGNNCGTTCGAGCTCTGCGAGTGACCGCGCCGATCAGCGCGTGCCGTGGGCGAAGAGCACCACCGCGCGGCCCTCGAGCGACGCGGAGATGACACCGCGCGACCACGCGCGCAGGCGGCGGATCGTGTCGGCGCGCGCCTCGCGGCGGCCGATCACCTCGGCGAGGAGCCCGTCCCACGTCTCGACCGGCCACGCCCGCGGCAGGATCTCGAAGCGCGCGACCTCGTCACCGGGCGCGCCGGGCGCGACGAAGGCGTCGATGGCGCTCGACACCGCGATCACGGT
>DDTA01000303.1:270-32699 GCA_002344285.1 Myxococcales bacterium UBA2376 | reverse complement strand
CTTGGTGCGCGACGGGTACGACTGGGCGCCGCCGAACGAACGGAACGCCTCCAGCTGCTCGCGGGTCTGGCGGCCCATCAGGTACTGGGCGGCGTGGAACACCGGGCTGGCGTGCGGCTTCACCGCCACCCGATCTTCCGGCCGCAGGGCATGGAAATAGAGCGCCGTCAGGATCGTGGTCATCGAGGCGCAGGACGCCTGGTGTCCGCCGACCTTCAAACCGTCGCGGCTCTCCCGCAGATGGTTGGCGCTGTGGATCGTCCAGCTGGCAAGCCAGAGAACGCGTTCCTCGATCCGGCGAAGAAGCGCGATATCCTTGCCGCGAATGGAGAAGCCGGCGTCGTCCATGTCCACCCTTACCTATTCGGCGGGTGAACCTTGCCCCGCCGGAAGGTCCTGCTCATACGCCTCGATCTGGCGCGCCGTCCACTCCGGAGACTTCGTGAACCGCGCCAGAAGATTGTAGAACACCGGCACGACGAACACCGTCAGCATGGTGGAGAAGATGGCGCCGAAGAAGATGGTCACGCCAATCGTCTGGCGGCTGGCCGCTCCGGCGCCTTCCCACAGCATCAGCGGCAACGACCCGAACGCGGCGGTGATCGAGGTCATTACGATCGGTCGCAGGCGCAGCACGGCGGACTCGATGACCGCCTCGCGGATCGGCTTGCCCTGATCGCGCAGCTGATTGGCGAACTCGACGATCAGAATCCCGTTCTTCGCCGCCACCCCGATCAGAATGATCAACCCGATCTGGCTATAGGTGTTGATGGTCTGGCCGGTGAGCAGCAGGCCGAAGAGGCCGCCCAGGGCGGCCAACGGCACCGTCAGCATGATCACGGCCGGGTGGATCCAGCTCTCGAACTGCGCGGCCAGCACCAGGAACACGAAGACGATGCCCAGCCCGAAGATGAGCAGCGTCTGGCTGCCCGCCTGCTTCTGCTCGAGGCTGATGCCGGTCCACTCGGTGGCCATACCCTCGGGCAGCGTGCGCGCCGCCAGCTCCTCCATCGCGGCGAGCGCGTCGCCCGACGACACGCCGGGCGCGCCCTGCCCGTTGATCTCGGCCGAACGGAACAGGTTGTAGCGGCGGATCACCTGCGCCGAGGTCTGCGGCACGACGCGCGTGAGGCCGTCCATCGGCAGCATCTCGCCGGCCTCGTTGCGCACGTGGTAGTTGCCGATGTCCTGCGGATCGTCGCGGAACGGCGCGTCGGCCTGCACGTACACGCGGTACGTGCGGTTGGCGTAGTTGAAGTCGTTGACGTACTGGCTGCCCATGAAGAGCTGCAAGGTGCCGTAGAGCTGATCGACCGGCACCCCGAGCGCCTTGGCGCGCGGCCGGTCGACCTCGACGTTCAGGACCGGGGTGTTGGCGGTGAACGAGCTGAAGATGCCGCGCAGTCGCGGATCCTGGTTGGCGGCGGCGATGAGCGCGCCGGTCGCGCCGGCCAGCTCGTCGAGCGGACGGCCGACCATGGTGTCCTCGACGATGAGCTGGAAGCCGCCGACCGAGCCGACGCCGCGGATCGTCGGGGGCTGGAACGGCGTCACCCGCGCCTTGCCGATCTTCGACAAGGGGCCGCGCAGCCGCTGCACGACGCCGGCGACCGACTGCTCGGGCCGCGTGCGCTGGTCCCAGTGGTGGAGCGGCACGAAGATCGTCGCCAGGTGCGAGCCGGTGCCGGCGAACGAGAACCCCGAGACCATGAACTTGGCCTTGACCTCGGGGAAGCCGTCGAGCACCTGTCCCACCTCGCGGACCACCTTCTGGTTGTCGGCGAACGACATGCCGTCGGGCCCCTGCACCGAGATGATGAGGTAACCCTGATCCTCGTCGGGGATGAACCCCGTCGGCACCGAGCGGTAGAGGGCGATGGTGCCGGCCAGACAGCCGATGAACACGAGCCCCACGAGCACCGGCCAGCGCAGGAGCCGGCGCAGGGTGGCGGCGTACGCGCGGCGCGCGCGGTCGAGCGTCGCGTCGACGGCGCGGAACAGGAAGAGCTTCTTGCCCGGCTGCTCCTTCAGCAGCAGCGCGCTGAGCGCGGGCGTGAGCGTGAGCGCGACGAACGTCGAGATGCCGACCGACGCCGCGATCGTGAGCGCGAACTGCCGGTAGATCGCGCCGGTCGTGCCGGGGAAGAACGAGACCGGCACGAACACCGCCGACAGGACGATGCCGATCGCGACCACGGCGCCCGCCACCTCCTTCATCGCCGCCGCGGCGGCCGCGCGCGCCGGCATGGAGCGCTCGTGCATGATGCGCTCGATGTTCTCGATCACGACGATCGCGTCGTCGACGACGAGGCCGGTGGCGAGCGTCAGGCCGAAGAGCGTGAGCGTGTTGATCGAGAAGCCGAAGAGCTGGACGAAGGCGAAGGTGCCGACCAAGGACACGGGCAAGGTGAGCGCGGTGATGAGCACGCTGCGCCAGCTGTGCAGGAACAGGAAGATGACGAGGATGACCAGGCCGATGGCCTCGGCCAGCGTGATGAGCACCTCGTTGATCGACTGGCGCACCGCCTGGGTCGCGTCGTTGCCGGCCCCGTACTTCAGGCCGGGCGGGAACGCCTTCGACAGGCGCTCGAGCTCGCGCGTGACCGCGTCGCGCACCTCGAGGGCGTTGGCGGTGGGGAGCTGGAAGATGCCGAGGCCGGCGCCGGGGTGGCCGTTGAACATGAGCCCCTGCCCGTAGTTCTCGGCGCCCAGCTCGACGCGCGCCACGTCGTGCAGCCGCACCAGCTCGCCGTTCTCGCCGCGCTGCACGATGATGTCGCCGAACTCGCCGGGCTGGACGAGCCGGCCCTGGGCGCGCACCGCGAACTGGTAGGGCTGATCGGGCGACGACGGGGGCTGACCGATCTGCCCGGCGGCGACCTGGAGGTTCTGCTCGACGAGCGCGCGCTGGACGTCCTGCGCCGTCAGCTTGCGGCTCGCCAGCCGCGTCGGGTCGAGCCAGACGCGCAGCGCGAACTTGCGCTCGCCGAAGATGCGCACCTCGCCCACGCCGGGGATGCGCTTCATCGCGTCCTTCACGTAGACGTCGAGGTAGTTGGAGATGAAGCCAGGATCGTAGCGATCGTCGTCGGAGTAGAAGCCGAAGCCGGCGAGGAGCTGGTTCGACGACTTGTTGACCACGATGCCGGCCTGGTTCACCTGCGCCGGGAGCCGGGCGGCCGCGCGCGCGACGCGGTTCTGCACGTCGACGGCGGCGACCTCGAGATCGCGGGTCGGCTCGAACGTGATCGTGATGCTGGCGACGCCGTCGTTGGAGCTGGTCGAGGAGATGTACTTCATGCCCTCGACGCCGTTGAGCTCCTGCTCGAGCGGGATGGTGACCGCGCTCTCGACGACGTCGGAGCTGGCGCCGACGTACACCGCGTTCACCGAGACCTGCGGCGGCGCGAGGTCGGGGTACTGCGCGATCGGCAACCCGGGGATCGCGAGCCCGCCCGCCAGGGTGACGAGGATCGCGCACACCGACGCGAACACCGGCCGGCGGATGAAGAAGTCGACGAACATCAGTCGGCCTTGGCGGCCTTGGTGGGGGCCGGCGGCGGCGCCGCCGCCGGCTTGACGACGACGGGCGCGCCGTCGCGTAGCATCTGGATCGACGACACCGCGATGCGATCGCCGGCGGCCAGCCCGCGCTCGACGACGTAGCCACGCGGGCCGAGCGCGCCGAGCTGGACGAGCCGTCGCTCGACGACCTGCTTGCCCTCGCGCTCCACGACCACGAAGACGAAGGCCTGGCCGCTCTGGCGCACGACGGCGAGCGCCGGGATCTGGAGCGCCGTGCCCACCGAGTAGACGACCCGCGCGCGCACGAGCTCGCTCGGGCGCAGCCCGATGTCCTCCTCGAACAGCGCCTTCACCGCCACCAGCTGGGTGCGCGGATCGGCGTCGGGCGCGACGAAGAAGGACGGGCTGGTGAGCAGCACGGCGCCGTCCTCGCCGAGGAGCTCGACCGGCGTCCCGGGCTCGAGCCCCCGCGCGCGCACCGCCGGCACGCCGACCGTGAGCTCGAGGCCGCCCTGGTCGCCGGCGATCGTCGTGATCCGGGTCGTGGCGGTGACGTAGCCGCCGAGGCGAACCTCGACGTCGCCGACCACACCCGGCACCGCCGCGCGCACCACGTGGTTGCCGAGCGCGACCTGGCGCTGCGACACCTGCGCGCCAGCGGCCCGCATCGCAGCCTGCGCCGCGGCGACGTCGGCGCGGCGTTGATCGAG
Organism: Myxococcales bacterium UBA2376; assembly: GCA_002344285.1. Taxonomy (GTDB): domain Bacteria; phylum Myxococcota_A; class Polyangia; order Haliangiales; family Haliangiaceae; genus UBA2376. The sequence continues at coordinate 28,464 of DDTA01000303.1, read as the reverse complement.
CTCCTGCGCCGTGGCCAGGCCCTCGCGGTGGAGCGCCTCGACGCGGGCGCGCGATTGCTCGGCGAGCGCCAGCGCCGCCTTCACCGACTCGACCTGCGCCGACGCCGACGCCAGCGCCGCGCTCTCCTCGCGCGAGTCGACGTCGACGATGGGCGCGCCGGCGGCGACCTTCTGCCCCGGCTTGACGTGGATCTCGCGCACGTACCCGTTGACCTGCGGCAGGACGGTCAGGCTCGAGCGCGACAGGAGCGAGCCGAGATACTCGCCGGTGACGCGCGCCTCGGCGAGCGCCACGACGTGCACGTCGATCTCGCGGGGCGGCGGCGACGGCGGCTTGCCGGACGTCGCGCTCTTCCCGTCGCAGGCGGCGAACACGAGCAGCCCCGCGACGGCGAGGAACCTCAGGGAACGCATCGGGCCTCCGTGAGCAGCGCGTCGACGTCCGCGGCCAGACGTTCGAACTCGCGCAGGGACAAGGTGAGCTCCGCCTGGCGCAGGGCGGCGGCGCTCTGCACCAGCTCGAGGCTGGTGGCGCGCCCGATCTCGAACGAGCGCCGGGTCATGGTGTCGACGCGCTCGGCGAGGGCGCGCGCCTCCGTCGCCGCGGTCACCAGCGCCCCGGTCACCTCGCCGCCGCGGCGCGCGCGCGCGATCTCGAAGCCGGCGAGGCGCCGGCGATCGGCGGAGACCAGCGCCGCGTCGGTCTCGGCGGCCGCGCGCTCGGCGATCGCCGCCTGGCGCAGCCCGCCTTCCCAGAGCGGCAGATCGAGGACGAGCGCGACGGTCCACGCCGGCACGTACGCGGGCGCGGGATCCGCGGTCGTGTAGGCCGAGAGCGTGGTCACCAGATCGACGGTGGGCAGGTAGCCCGCGCGGGCCTCGGCGCGGCGGGCGCGGGCGGCGGCGAGATCCTCCTCGGCGGCCGCGAGATCGGCGCGGGCCTCGCCGCGCAAGGGACGGCAGCGCGCGGCCAGCGCGGAGAGCAGCGCGTCGCCGGTGAGCGCGGCACCGACCGCGACGTCGGCCTCGACACCGAGCGCGAGGCCGAGCGCCTCGCGGGCGCGGCGGAGCTCCTCGTCCCCGGCGACGACGGCGGCGCGGGCGAGCGCGACGTCCTGACGCGTGCGCACGACGTCGAGCTCGGTCGCGGCGCCCAGCTCGAAGGTGCGCGCGCCGAGCGCGGCGCGCTCGAGCGACTGGCGCAGGCCGACCCGGTTGAGCTCGGCGGCGCGCGCGGTGGCGGCCACCGCGATCATCGCGCGCGCGACGCGCTGGATGCTGCGGCGCTCGGCGTCGACGCGCTCGAGCGTCGCCGCGCGATGATCGGCCGCGGCCGCGTCCCGGGCGCGGCGCGCGCCGACGTCGAGGAGCGCCTGGCGGGCGGAGAGCGACGCGGTCCCGAGCGGCGAGGTCGGATCGTGCGCGCCGGTCGCCGGGACGCCGGGCGCGGTGTCAGGGTGGAGCACGTCGATGGTGGCCGCGGCGCTCAGGCGCGCGTTCGGCCGCAACGCCGCGCCGACGCGGTCGCGAGCGGCGCCCGTGCGCGCGGCGGCGGCGTCCGCGCGCAAGAGCTCCGTCCCGCTCGCCGCGAGCAGGCGCCAGGCGTCGTCCCAGCTGGCGAGCTCCATCGCGGCCGCCGGCGGCGGCGCCAGCATGGGATCGTCGATCTCCGGAGCGAACCGCGGCCGCGGCGGCGCGGATGGCGGTTGCGCCACGGGCTGCGCGGCCGCGCGGCTCGCGAGCACGATCCCCATCGCCCCGGCGGTTAGACAAACGACGGTCGCGGAGACCGCCGGGTGGATGCCATTCATGGACGCCCGACTATGCCGCACCCGGCGGCGTTGGCAACGCACCGCGACGCGCCCGGCGCGTGAGCCCACACATGCCCTCGGCCCCTCTCCGCGGCTCCGGAGCGGCGCGGCAACCCGTCGGACCTCCGTGCCGGTGGCCGCGGACATTAGTTTGAGGTCAAACTAATCAGGCAAACTCCGTTGCCCGAGGTGCGAACCATGATTAACCTGATCAGGATGGACGCGGGGCGAACCAACGACCTGCGCCGATCGCGACTTGTGAGGAACCCATGACCACGAAAGAAGAACGCACCGCCGGACCCTCCGGCGCGAAGAGCGCCGCCGACAGGCCGGCCGACAAACCCGGCGACAGGCCCAGCGACAGGCCCAGCGACAGGCCCAGCGACAAGCCCAGCGACAAGAACCACGGTGGCAACGGCCATGGTGGCAATGCAGGGGTTCCCGCGATCGCCGCCGCATCCAGGCCCGATCCCAAGGTCGAGGCCAAGCCGGAAGCCAGGCCCGACGCCAGGCCGGACGCCAGGTCCGCCCCGAAGCCGGAAGCCAAGATCGAGGCCAAGATCGAAGCCAAGATCGAGGCGAGACCCGAGCCCACGCCCGAACCCAAGCCCGAGGCGAAGCCCGAAGCCAAGCTCGAGTCCAGGCCGCCAGCGCCCGCTCCGGCGCCCGCGTCGCAAGCAGCCGCGGCGGCAGTGGCCGAGGCCGTCGACGTCACGGTGCTGCCGTCACCCGACGAGCTCCCCTCCGGAGACCCGGACGCGCCGGCGCCGCCGCCAGGCGTCGCGCCCGACGGTGACGCGCGCTCCCTGCGCCGCACCCGCCCCGGGAGCCCTCCGCTGTTCGCGCTCGTCTACCGCGCGGGCGACGCGCTGGTCGTCAACCGCGGTGAGGTCGGCCGCCGCGGCACCTGGCGTGCGGTGTCCTATCCGAGCGTCGCGGCCGCCAGCAACGCCTACGCCCAGACCTGCTCGGAGCTGACGAGCGAGGGCTTCACCGACTTCCACCGCTGACGTCCGCCCCGCTCGGCGCGCGGGCGCACGTCACGGGTACGTGTAGCCGCCGCCGATGCCGAGCGGGATGCCGATCGCCCAGAACCCGAGCAGGAACAGCGTCCACAGCACGAGGAACGCCAGCGAGTAAGGCAGCATCGTCGCCGCCAGCGTGCCGATGCCGGTCTTCTTGACGTACTTCTGCGAGAAGGCGACGACCAGCGGGAAGTAGGGCATGAGCGGCGTGATGATGTTGGTCGTCGAGTCGCCGACGCGGTAGGCGCCCTGGGTCAGCTCCGGCGAGATCCCGAGCTGCATCAGCATGGGGACGAAGATCGGCGCGAGCAGCGCCCACTTCGCGCTCGCCGAGCCGATGAGCAAGTTGACGGTGCCGGTGAGGAGGATGATGCCGACGATGGTGACGGCCGCCGGCAGCTGCGCCGACTTGAGCGCGGTCGCGCCCTCGACGGCGAGCAGCGCGCCCAGGTTGCTCTTGTTGAACGAGTAGATGAAGAGCGAGGCGAAGAACGCCATCACGAGGTAGTAGCCCATCGTGCTCATCGTCTTCGACATCGCCTTCACGACGTCGCGGTGGTCCTTGAACGTGCCCGACACGTAGCCGTGCACCACGCCCGGGAGGAGGAAGAGCAGGAAGATGAGCGGCACGATCGACTTCATGAGCGGCGCCGTGCTGTGGATCAGCGTGCCGCGGAAGTCCTCCGGAATCGCCTTGGCGGCGTCGCCGGTCGACGGCGCGCGCATCGCCGAGCCCTCGGGCAGCGACCAGAGCACGAGCAGCCCGATGCCGACCAGCATCGCGACGCCGGCGGCGACGAGGCCCTTGCGCTCCTCCGCCGTCATCGGCGTCAGCGTGGGCATGTCGGCGGGATCGCCGTCGACCTGGATGCGCTTGAGGCGCGGCTCGATGATGCGGTCGGTGATGAACCAGCCGACGCCGATGATGAGGCCCGTCGAGGCCGCGGTGAAGAACCAGTTGCACAGCGGGTTGACGTCGTGGCTCGGGTCGAGGATGTCAGCGCCGACCTTGGTGATGCCGGCGAGCAACGGGTCGAGGCTCGACGGGATCGGGTTGGCGCTGAAGCCGCCGGAGACCCCGGCGAACGCCGCCGCGATGCCCGCGAGCGGATGCCGTCCGGCGGCGTAGAAGATGACGCCGGCGAGCGGGATCACCAGGACGTAGCCAGCGTCGGCGGCCGTGTGGCTGATGATCGCCACGAGGATCACCATCGGCGTCAGGAGGAGCTTGGGCGTGAAGGAGAGGAGCCCCTTCAGGCAGGCGTTGATGAACCCGCTGCCCTCGGCGACGCCGACGCCGAGCAGCGCGACCAGCACGACCCCGAGCGGGTGGAAGCTGGTGAAGGTGGTGACCATGTCGCTGAGGAACTGCGCGACCGCGCTGCCCGACAGCTGGCTCTGGACCTTCCGCTCGACGACGCCGTCCTTGGACGGGAGCTCGAACGCATGACCGTCGAGGAGCAGCGAGACGACCCACACCAGGAGCAGGGCGAGGACGAAGAGGACGGCGGGATCGGGCAGCTTGTTGCCGACGCGTTCGACCAGATCGAGCGCGCGGGCGCCCAGCGACCGCTTCTCGGGCGCACCCGCGGGTTGCTTCTTGGAGTCCATCTCCCGGGAACCTAACCCGTCAGGGCGCGCCGTGTCGCGCCGGCGGGCACGCCGTGCAAGCCGAGGGTCAGGCCTGGAGCCGGCGCCGCGTGCGCCCGGGCCGGGGCCGGCCGACGTCGAGCAGGTGGGCGAGGTGGCGGATGACCAGCGCGGGATGGCACGTGACCGTCCGTGGCGGGATCGCGAGCACGACCAGCACGCGCGTGTCGAGCGCGTCGCTCATGGTGATCGCCCGTTCGATCGCGATCGACGACATGGCGCGGTGTTCTCCCTCGTCTGCGTCGCCTCAAGGTAGCCACTTCTCTCCGTTCGTCCATTGCGAACATTCGACAAGAATATTCGCTCTCATCAACAGGCGAGCTCCGCGAAAAAACCTGCCCGATCCGGCCCTGATCGTTTGGACTCAAACTATTTAGATGTTAGCCTGCCGCGCATGTCTGTACTCGACGGAAACGTATGGGCGGTTGCCAAGTTCGGCGGCTCCAGCGTTGCTTCCGCGGCGCGCTGGACCTCGATCGCCGGCATCGTCGACTCACATGTATCCGCCGGCCGGCGTGTCCTCGTCGTCTGTTCGGCGCTCGCGAGCGTGACCGATCGCTTGACCGCACTCGACGAAGCCCGCGCGGCCGGCGACCCGGTCGCCCACCTGCTCGAGGAGATCGAGCGCCTGCACCTGGAGCTCGCGGCGGCGCTCGACGTCGATGGCCCGCGGGTGCTCTCGGAGATGCTGAGCTCGCTCGCGCGCGCAGCCGCGCACGAGCGCGGCGTCTCGTCGCCCCGCGCGCGCGCAGCCCTGCTCGCTCACGGCGAGCTCCTGTCGAGCCGGCTCGGCGGCGCCTATCTCGCCGCCCGGCTCGCCGACCGCGGCGGCGCCACGGTGGTCGACGCGCGCTCGCTCCTGGCGGCCGAGGCGGCCCCGAGCCCGTCGGCGCACTTCCTCTCCGCGCGTTGCCCCGAGCGATCGCCGATCGACGTGCGCGCGCGGCTCGCCGACGTGCCGACGCCGGTCGCCGTGACCCAGGGCTTCATCGCGCGCGGCACCGATGGCGAGACCGTGCTCCTGGGCCGCGGCGGCTCCGACGCGTCGGCGGCCTACATGGCCGCGGCGCTCGAGGCCGACGTCCTCGAGATCTGGTCCGACGTGCCTGGCCTGTTCACCGCCGATCCGCGCGTCGTCCCCGAGGCACGCCTCCTCCGCCGCCTCGACTACGGCGAGGCGCACATGCTGTCGAGCCTGGGCGCACGCGCGCTCCACCCGCGCGCGATCGAGCCGTGCCGGCAGCGAGGCATCACGTTGCACCTCGGCTGGACCGCCCGCCCCGACGTCGAGGGCACGCGGATCGGGGCCGCCAAGGGCCGCCGCGGCGCCCGCGCGATCACCTCGCGCCGCGAGGTCGCGCTGATCGCGGTGGAGCGGACGATGACGTGGCAGCCGGTGGGCTTCCTCGCCGCGGTGAGCTCGGCGGCGAGCCAGCGGCAGATCGCGATCGACCTCATCGCGAGCGCGCCCGCCGAGATCCGGCTGGCGATCGACGTCGCCGGCTCGCCGACGGCGCGCGCGGAGCTCGACGCGCTGATCGACGATCTCCGCGGCCTCGGCAAGGTGACCCGGTGGTCGCACGTCGGCAGCGTCAGCGCGGTCGGCGCCCGCAGCGCCCCGACGGCGTTCCTCGACGCCGACCCTCGTCTCGTCGCACACGCCGCCGATCGCAGCCACGTCAGCGTGGTCGTCGACCAGCACCAGGTGCCGGGGCTCACCCAGGCCGCGCACCACGAGCTGTTCGGCCGCGAGGTCGATCCGGCGGTGTTCGGACCGCGCTGGCGCGACCTGCAGGCGCCGGCCGAGGAAACGGGGGTGGAGGAGGCGGCGCCATGTCGGATCTCGGCCTGAGCCTCCGGCGCCCACGGCCCGAGGACGCGGCAGCGATCTGGCGGCTCTTGCCCGCCATCGGCGGCCTCGAGCGCAACACCGCGTACGCCTACCTCCTCCTCTGCTCGCACTTCGCCGACACGAGCATCGTCGCCGAGCGCGGCGGCGAGGTCGTCGGCTTCGTCGCCGGTTATCGTCCGCCGACGCAACCCGACGCCGTGTTCGTGTGGCAGGTCGGCGTGGCGCCGAGCGCCCGCGGCGAGGGCCTCGGCGGTCGCATGCTCGACGGCGTCCTGGCGATGCCGGGTTGCCGGGACGTGCGCTACCTGACCGCGACCGTGAGCCCCGACAACGAGGCCTCCCTCGCGCTCTTCCGCGCCTTCGCCCGTCGACGCCAGGTCCCGTGCGAGGAGGGCCCCGGATTCCCCGCGCCACTGTTTCCGGAACCTCACCCCGACGAGAACTTGATCCGGATCGGCCCGCTGGCCGCTCCGTCCCGAAAGGAATCCCATGCAGACCATCGATAGACTCGAATCCGAGGTCCGGACGTACTGCCGCTCGTTCCCGACCGTCTTCAAGCGCGCGAGCGGCGTGTGGCTCGAGGACGACCAGGGCCGGCGCTACCTCGACTTCTTCGCCGGGGCCGGCGCGCTCAACTACGGACACAACCACCCGGTGCTCAAGCAGGCGCTGGTCGAGTACCTGAGCGCAGACGGCATCGTCCACTCGCTCGACATGGCGACCGAGGCCAAGATCGGCTTCCTCGACGCGTTCGAGCGCCGCGTGCTGCGCCCGCGCGACCTCAACTACAAGGTCATGTTCCCCGGCCCCACCGGCACCAACGCCGTCGAGGCCGCGCTCAAGCTGGCGCGCAAGGTGACCGGCCGGACCGCGGTCGTCTCGTTCACCAACGCGTTCCACGGCATGACGCTCGGCTCGCTCGCGGTGACCGGCAACGCGACCAAGCGCCGCGCCGCGGGGGTGCCGCTCACCAACGTCGTGCGCGCGCCGTTCTGCGGCTACCTCGGCGAGGGCGCTGACTCGATCGCGTACCTGCAGTCCCTGTTCGCCGACGGCTCGAGCGGCGTCGACGCGCCCGCCGCGTTCCTGCTCGAGACCGTCCAGGCCGAGGGCGGCGTCAACGTGGCGAGCATGCCGTGGCTGCGCGCCATCGCAGATCTCGCGCGCCGCCTCGGCGCGCTCCTCATCGTCGACGACATCCAGGTCGGCTGCGGCCGCACCGGCGGCTTCTTCAGCTTCGAGGAGGCCGGCATCATGCCCGACATCGTGTGCCTCTCGAAGTCGCTCTCGGGCTTCGGGTTACCGTTCGCGATCACGCTCATGCGCCGCGAGCACGACGTGTGGGGCCCGGGCGAGCACAACGGGACGTTCCGCGGGCACAACCCGGCGTTCGTCACCGCGACCGCGGCGCTCGAGCACTTCTGGAGCGACGACGCGCTCAGCACCGCGGTCGAGGAGCGCTCCGCGCAGGCGCGCAACCGGCTGGTGAAGCTCGCGCCCGCCTGCAACGCCGAGGTGCGCGGCCGCGGACTGATCCTGGGCCTCGCCTGCGCCGACCCCGAGCTCGCGGGGCGCATCTCGGCCCGTGGCTTCGAGCAGGGGCTCATCATCGAGACCGCCGGCGCCGACGACAACGTGGTGAAGCTCCTGCCGCCGCTCACGATCCAGCCCGACGAGCTCGCCGAAGGTCTCGACCGCCTCGACCGCGCCGTCCACCTCGCCCTCGACGAGGCGTCCGGCGAACGTCCGGCGCGCCCGCGCCTGAAGGCGGTGGCGTCGTGATCGTCCGCACCCTCGGCGGTCTCCCGCCCGAACGTCACGTCTCGGCCGCGAACTGGACGAGCCGCCGGCTCCTGCTCGCCGGCGATCGAATGGGCTTCTCCCTGCACGACACGATCATCAAGGCCGGGACCGAGACCCGCATGCACTACCGCAACCACCTGGAGGCGGTGTACTGCGTGGCGGGGCGCGGCAGCATCGAGGTGCTGGCGACCGGCGAGGTCTTCCCGATCGCGGACGGCACGGTCTACGCCCTCGACAAGCACGACGAGCACATCCTGCGCGCCGAGGTCGAGCTGCGCCTCGTCTGCGTGTTCAACCCGCCGGTCGTGGGCACCGAGGTGCACGACGCGAGCGGCGCGTACCCGCTGGTCGCCGCGGAGGCCGCATCGTGAACGTGATCACCAACGCCAGCACCGACGCCGGCGCCCGCGCCGACGTGCACGCGCACGACCACGATCCGTACGCCTCGCGCGTCGGGGGCGCCAGCGAGCTCGTCGGCCGCGCCGACCCGGTCATCTGGGGCCACGGCCCCGGGCCGCTCGACCGCTCGCAACGCGCCCGCTACCACCGCGACGGCTTCGTGGTCGTGCGTGACTTCTTCTCCCCGACCGAGGTGTCGATGCTCCTCGGCGAGGCGGAGCGCCGGGCCGCGGCGATCGATCCCGACGCGCCCGACCGCGAGGACGTCATCCTCGAGCCGCGCAGCCGGGCGGTGCGTTCGCTGTTCCGCGTCCATCGCGATCAGGGCGCGTTCGCCGACCTCGCCGCCGACGATCGCCTCGCCGGCGTGGCCCGCCAGATCCTCGGTGACGACGTCTACGTGCACCAGTCGCGGATCAACTTCAAGCCGGCCTTCGAGGGCGCCCCGTTCTCGTGGCACTCGGACTTCGAGACCTGGCACGTCGAGGACGGCATGCCGCGCATGCGCGCGCTGTCGGCGTCCCTGCTCCTCACCGACAACAACGAGCACAACGGGCCCCTGCTCGTCGTGCCCGGCTCGCACATGTGGTTCGTGCGCTGCGCGGGGATCACGCCTCAGGAGCACTACAAGGTGTCGCTGCGCGAGCAGCAGTTCGGCTCACCCGACCCGGACGCGATCACCAGGCTCGCCGAGGGCGTGGGCCTCGCGTCGGTCACCGGCCCGGCCGGCACCGTCGTCTTCTTCGACTGCAACCTGCTGCACGCCTCGGCCGGCAACGTCACGCCGTTCCCGCGCCACAACATCTTCCTCTGCTACAACGCCGTCTCCAACCGCCTGGTCGAGCCGTTCGGCGGCGTGCCGCCGCGCCCCGAGTTCCTCGCGGAACGCACGGTCGAGACGCTGCCCGCCACCCGCTCATGATCGTCGTCGCCGCGTTCCTGGCGTGCATCGCGGCGTTCGGCGCGATCGGGCTGGCCGCGGCGCGCCAGCGTCAGGCCTCGGTCGAGGACTACGTGCTCGCCGGCCGCAGCGTGAGCCCGTGGCTGACGGCGCTGTCGTCCGCCGCGACCAACAACAGCGGCTTCATGTTCATCGGGCTCCTCGGCTTCGCCTACCGCTTCGGGGTGCAGGCGGTGTGGCTGCAGGCCGGGTGGATCGCCGGGGACGTCGTGGCGTGGCTGTGGGTGCACCCGCGGGTGCGCGCGCGCTCGGGCGAGCTCGGCGCGATCACGGTCTCGCAGCTGGTCGCGCTCGAGGATCGACGCTCGAGCGCCCGCGCGATCGCGATCGCGGCGTCGGCGCTCACCGTCGTCTTCCTCAGCGGCTATGCCGGGGCGCAGCTGCGCGCCGGCAGCGCCGCCCTCCACGGCCTGTTCGATTGGGGCCTCACCCCCGGCATCCTCCTCGGCGGCGTCATCGTCGTCGCCTATTGCCTCGCCGGCGGGCTGCGCGCCTCGATCTGGACCGACGCGGCGCAGGCGATCGTCATGCTCGTCTCGCTGGCGCTGCTCGTCGCGTGCGCGGCGGCCGAGGTCGGCGGCCCGGCGGCGCTCGGCGACGCCCTCGTCGCGCTCGACCCGGCCCTGGTCGACTGGGTGCCGGCCGAGCTCGCCTTCGGCTTCGGGCTCTATCTCCTCGGCTTCGTCTTCGGCGGGCTCGGCGCGATCGGTCAGCCCCACATCCTCGTGCGCAGCATGGCGATCCGCTCGGTGCGCTCGATCCGCCGCGCCACCGGCATCTACTTCCTCTGGTACGTGCCGTTCAGCATCGCCGCCGTCGCGGCGGGTCTGTACGCGCGCGTGCTCGTCCCCGATCTGCTCGCCGGCGTACCGCCGGAAGACGCGGCGGTGGCCGCCGAGGGCGCGCTCGCGGCGATCTCCGACCGCGTGCTCCCCGACATCCTGATCGGCGTGCTGCTCGCCGGCGTCTTCGCCGCGACCATGTCGACGGCCGACTCGCAGATCCTCTCGTGCTCCGCCGCCGTGTCGCAGGAGCTCCCGTCACGGTGGCGGACGTACCTGATCGGCAAGCTGACCACGTTCGCGATCGCCGGCGCGTCGGTGGCGTTCGCGCTCACCGCCGACGACAGCGTGCTCGCCCTGGTGCTCGGCGCGTGGTCGGCGCTGGGCGCGACGATCGGCCCCGTGCTGCTGATCCGGCTCGCCGGGCTGCCGTTGCCGCCGGCCGTGGGGCTCGCGATGATGGCGACCGGGCTCCTGACCGTCTTCTGGTGGGCGCGCGGCCCGTGGGCCGCGGACGTGTTCGAGCTGCTCCCCGCGATGCTCGCGCCGCTCGTCGTGTACGTGGTCTACGCCGTCGCGCGGCTGCGACGGTGACGAGCGCGCGTCGAGCCGCGCTCATCCGACGCCGTCGGACACTATCGAGGTGCGCGCGCTTGCCTGTGCGCGAGGTCGGCCCACGTTACCGCTCGCCTGAAAGGAGGCATGCAATGCGAGCCATCGGAATGGGACTGGGGTTGTCGATGCTGGCGCTGGTCGCGTGCGCGGTGGATCCGCCGGCCGACGAGGCGCGGACCACGGTGGAGACGGCGGCGACGGACGTGGAGGTCGACCAGGTGTTCGACGAGCAGCGGTTCGTCGAGGAGGCGAAGGCGTGGATCGCGGAGCAGCGGCTGGCGATGGGGACGCTCGCCGACGTGACGGAGGCGACGGGCTACGCGGCGGCGGTGGTGCCGGTGTGCCCTGCCGGGTACATCGTGGTCCCGGGGACGGCGGGTGACGACGTCCTGATCGGCACCAACGCCGACGAGTGCTTCGTCGCGCTCGCCGGCAACGACGTCATCCTCGCGCGTGGCGGCAACGACATCGTGTTCGCCGGGCTCGGCGACGACGTCGTGGCAGGCGGCGCGGGCGATGACACGATCTACGCCGACGAGGGCATGGACGTGGTGGCGGCCGAGCAAGGGAACGACACCATCTTCGGCGGCGACGGCGCCGACCGGCTGTTCGGGCAGGGCGGCGACGACACGATCGACGGCGAGGCCGGCCCCGACGAGATCGACGGCGACAACGGCGACGATCTCCTCATGGGCGGCGGCGGCGCGGATCGGATCCTGGGCGGCAACGGCCACGATCTCATCCTGGCGGGCGCGGGGGACGACACCGTCGACGGCGGCAACGGCGCCGACGACATCCAGGGCGGCGGGGGCAACGACACGCTGATGGGCGAGGACGGCCACGACCTGATCGCCGGCGACGACGGCGACGACACCATCCTCGGCGGCAACGGCATGGACCTGCTCCAGGGCGGCGACGGCGCCGATCGCCTCGAGGGCGACAACGGCGAGGACACGCTCGTCGGCGGCAACGGTGACGATCACCTCGACGGCGGCAACGGCCCCGACCTGCTGATCGGCGGCGCGGGCGACGACACGCTCCTGGGCAACAACGGCGACGACACGCTGCGCGGCGGGCACGGCGACGACTCGCTGGATCAGGCCGGCGGCGCCGGGATCGTCGACGGCGGCCCCGGCCTGGACATCTGCAAGCCGCTCGTCGGCAGCTCGGCCTGCGAGATGTAGCGCGGCGCGACGCCGCTACTTGTGCGCGCGCTCGGAGGCTGCCGAGAGGAGCGCGTGGACCAGCACCTCGGTCGTGGTGCGCGGCCGCGCCCCCTCCGGCAGCCCGTGGGTCCGCAGCTTCCACAGCGCGCGCGCCTCGTACGGACTGAGACGGATCGTGACCTTGACCGACAACCGCTCCTCGTCCTTCACCCGCGCACCCTAACACCACGGCGATCCGGGTCAATCGCACCAGAGGGGCGAACGCCCCGGGAGCTCACCTGGCAAAGTTGCGCCTTCCGCCGGCCGTCGTTGACGCGATCCGACGTCGTCCTTAGCGTTCCAGGTCATGAGATTCCGAGCTCTCCTCGTCGTGGCGCTCGTCGCGGCCGGCTGCGGGACCGGCGCGCCGGCTGACGACGACGACACCGTCGACGCGTCGGTCGACGCGCTGGACGCGCCGGTGAACCAGCCGCCGATCGCGCGCGCCGGCAGCGATCGCATGGTCCCGCGCAACACGCGCGTGGTGCTCGATGGCAGCGCGAGCAGTGACCCCGAGGGGCTGCTGCTCACGTATCGCTGGCTCCTGGTGTCGTCGCCGGCCGCCAGCAGCGCCGCGCTCTCGTCGACGACGATGGTCACGACCGAGCTCGTCGTCGAGGCCGCCGGCACCTACGAGGTGTCCCTCGTGGTGGACGACGGCGTCCTCTCGAGCGTGCCCGATCTCGTCCGCATCGTCGTCAACGACGGCATGCCGGTGGCCAACGCCGGTCCCGACCAGAGCCTGCACTGGGGGCTCACCGCACAGCTGGACGGATCGAACAGCCTCGACCCCGACGGTGGCACGCTCTCGTACACGTGGACGCTGGTCACGCGGCCCGCGGGCAGCGCGGCCACGCTCACCGGCGCCACCACCGCCACGCCCGCGCTCGCGACCGACAAGGTCGGCGTGTACGAGGCGCGGCTCGTGGTCAGCGACGGGAACACGAGCAGCCCCGCCGACGCCGTGCGCATCACGGCGACGAACACGGCGCCGACCGCGAACGCCGGCAGCGACGCGGTCGTCGCGCTCGGCGATACCATCACCCTCGCCGGCAGCGGCGCGGACGCCGACGACGATCCCGTCACGTTCGCCTGGAGCGTCACCACGCGCCCCGCGGGCAGCGCGGCGACGCCGGCGTCCCCGACGACGGCGTCGACCACGTTCACCCCCGATCGCCCGGGGAACTACGTCCTCTCGCTGTCGGCGACCGACACCGTGGCCACGACCACCGACACCGTGAGCGTGCTCGCCCACGAGGGCGGCGACGTGCTGCAGCTCGCTCACGACGTGGTGGACGCCGAGTACTCGGATGCCCTCGAGCGCATCATCATGATCTCCGACGACGAGCAGGCGGTCCACATCTACGATCCCCAGACCGGCAACGAGATCGACATCGCGCTGCCGCTCGCGCCGACCTCGATCTCGCTGTCACCGTCGGGCACCGAGGCAGTCGTCGGGCACGATGGCTGGATCTCGATCGTGACCCTGGCCGCAGGCAGCACCCCGACGACGCATCCGGCCACGGCGCGTGCGATCGACATCGTGCACGGAGGCAACGGCTGGGCGTACGTCTTCCCCGCCCAGAACCAATGGACGAACCTCCGCTGCGTCAACCTCGCGACCGGCAGCGAGACGCTCGGCGGCGGATTCATCTACGCCGGCATGGTCGGCCGCAAGCACCCGACGCGCTCGGCGATCTACGGCGCGGACCGCGGGCTGAGCCCGGCGGACATCGAGCTGCACGACATCTCGTCGGGACCGTCGATGATGCTGCGCGATTCGCCGTACCACGGCGACTACGCGATGTGCGGCGACCTGTGGTTCTCCGACGACGGCGGCCGCATCTTCACGGCGTGCGGGAACGTCTTCCGCTCGAGCACGAACCCGATGGTAGACATGACGTACAACGGCAACCTCGCTGGCGCGCCGTACATCGGGTTCGTCGACCACAGCGATCCGGCCGACCTCGTCGCCGTGTTGCCGAGGAACAGCTGGAACATGACCGGCGCGGACACCAAGGTTCGCTTCTACGAGGAGCAGTTCCTCGCGTTCGACGCCGAGATCGAGCTCCCGCCCATGGTGATCGGCGCCGCGCTGGTCCCGACCAGCGGTCGCTTCGTCTTCTGGCGATCGGACGGTTCGCAGTTCTACGTGGTCCTGCGCGCCACGCCGACGACGGGCGCGCCGCGCGACGGCGTCTGGGCCGGCACACCGCCCTGACCCGAGCTGGGGATTGACGAGGGGCATGGCCCCGGTGTACGCGTGCGTCCTACATCTAACTCTGGGGCGGACGTGAAGACGACGAACGGGATCCTGGCGGTGGTCGTGGCGCTGGCGCTCGCTGGCAACATCGGGTGCGGGTTCGAGAACACGCCGGGCGCCGGCAACGGCGACGGCGACGCGATGACGAACGGCGACATCGACGCGCCGGAGACGGCATCGACCGACGCGCGCACGTCGTCGCCCGACGCGCCGGTGAGCACGGTCGACGCCGCGCCCGGACAGGTCGCGCCCGGCGGCGAATGCTCGTGCGACGCGCAGTGCGCCGACGCCGGCGGTCAGGAGGGCGTGTGCATCTACGGCGTGTGCATGGTGCGCGCGGCCGGCGCCTGTCCGTCGGGCGGCGCGCAGCAAGGCTGCCCGGCGGGCTCGCGCTGCTGGAACCTGTCGGGCTCGGACGTCGGGCCGCTGTGCTGGCCCGATTGCGCGGCGCACACGTGCAGCGGCACGTGCGACGGCGACGGCTCGTGCGTGCCCGCGCAGGGCGACGACTGCGATCCGACGTGCGGCAGCGCGTGCAGCTGCACGGAGACGTCGTGCGGCGCCGGCATGGCGTGCGTCGGCGGCGAGTGCGTCGAGCAGATGGGCGGCGGCCCCGGCCCCGGCCCCGGTCCGACGTGCAGCAACCTGCCGGCGCGCGACTGCACGGGGACGACGTGCGGCGATCTGGTCACGTTCGACCCGCGCACCAACGCCGCGTGGGACGACTATCCGATCAACGGCGAGACCGCGGCCAACCAGTACCGCAGCTACCTGCGCCGCGATCTGATGATGCTGGTCGCGTACGCGACCTCGAAGACCGCGTGCAAGACCGCGGGGTGGACCGCCGGCAACGGCGGCGCGCTCGGCCTCGGCGACATGAGCGAGGCCAACGGCGCCATCCCCGGCACGTCGATCGGCTCACCCGGTCACCCGCCGAACACGCACGTGAACGGCTTCGACATCGACCTCGCGTACTACCAGTCGGGCACGGCCAACAACCGGCTGCGCCCGATCTGCGCGCACACGAGCGGCGGCGCCGACCAGCACCACTGCGTGGCGGCGCCGACGACGCTCGACGTGTGGCGCCACGCGCTCTTCCTCGGCGCGGTGTTCGAGAGCTCGCGCACGCGCGTCATCGGCGTCGACGGTCAGGCCGGACCGATGCTGATGTCGGCGCTGAACACGCTGTGCGCCAGCGGCTGGGTGACGGCCGCGGCATGCAGCAACCTCGTGCTCGCGTACGAGACCACCAACGGCGGCGCCGGCTGGTACTACCACCACCATCACCACAGCCACATCAGCCTGAAGCGGACCACCAGCCTCGTCGACGACACCGCCCACCCGTGCGACGCCGACGCCTGCGGTGATCCGCGGGTGAAGCGCGTGCCCGGCCGCGCCGATGGGCTGCACCGGCTGCGCTGAGGGCGCGAGGGCCCCCTTCACGAACCCGGCGCGCGGCCGATGTGACCGGGGATGCCGAGGCGACGTCCGAGCACGACCCGACGCGTGGCCTGGATGCCGACGCTGCCCGAGGAGCTCGGCCCCGGCGACCTCTTGCCGTGGGGCGTGGTGCGCGAGAAGACGTGGGGCGGACCGCTCGGGATCGACGCGTGGCGCGTCGTGGTCAGAGACCAGCACCGCCCCATCTGGCTCCAGCGCAGGCGCACGGTGATCTGCCGGCGCGCGTGCACACCGACCCCGGCGTCGACCGCCGTGTCGGGTGTGGTGGCGAGCGGTCCGGTGCGCGTCGGCGAGGTCCGCGCGCGCATCCAGTACTACCTCGGGCGCCGGGCGCGCCCGCGCCGCGCCGGCTGACCAGCCGCCGTCACAGCAGGATCGACATGCACGTGAGCGCGCCGTCGGCCTTGCGCGCCTCGGTGGTGAGGAGCGGGATCGTGCGGAAGCCGGCGCTCTCGAGCGTCTCCTGCGTCCGCGGGAAGCCGTCGGCGCACAACACGGCGCCACCGACGGCGAGGACGTTGGCGGCGTAGGCCTCGTCGGCCGGGATGCGGACCAGGGCGGTCTCGCCGAAGGTGTCCTCGGGGAGCGCGCCCTCGGCGACCAGCACGCGGTCGTCGTCGAGGCGTGCGCAGACGCACTTGAGGTGGAGGACCTCGGGCGGGAGCGGGACCGAGACGACGGTGATGCCGTGGCCCGAGAGCATCTGGCGCAGGAAGCTGACGCCGAGGTCGTTGGTGCGCGCCGAGCGGCCGACGTAGATCGTGGTGCCGAGGCGCAGGCAGTCGCCGCCGTCGAGGGTCGCCGGCGCGGGCATGCGATGGAGCTCGAGCCGGCCGGCGAGCGCGGCCGCGACCGCGGCGACCTCGCCCTGCCGGGACGGCGCGCCGGGTCGCGTGATCACGGCGACGTCGCCGGCGACGACGGCCGTGTCCTCGACGAAGACGCAGTCGGGGTGCGCCTCGTCGGCGTCGAGCGTGATCACCTCGATCCCGAGCCCGGCGAGCGCCGCGACGTACGCCGCGTGCTGGGCGCGGGCGTCCTCGACGTCGATCGGCGGATCGGCGGGGACGGCGGCGAGAGCCTGGGCGTAGCTGTCGGGGATCGAGCGGACGAGCGCCAGCACGCGCGCATCGTGCCACCAGTCCGGTCCCGATGATGGCGTTGACACGATCCATCTTGTCACGATATGGATCGTATCGTGACCGATGCACAGCCGTCGTACGCCGACCGCCGGGCCGAGATGGCCGACCAGACGCGCGTGCGGATCCTCGAGGCGTGCGTGCGCATCGTCGCCCGCGGCGTCGCCGAGCTCTCCATCCCCGCGGTGGCGCGCGAGGCCGGCGTGTCCGTGCCGACGGTGTATCGCCACTTCGCCGACAAGCGGACGCTGTTCGAGGAGACCGCGCTCCACCTCCGGCGGCTCCGCGGGCCGTACCACCCGGCCGAGAGCGTCGAGGAGCTGCCGGCGACGATCCGCGAGCAGTTCGCCCTCGCCGGCTCGATGAGCGAGGTGGTCCGCGCCGCGCTCGCCAGCGAGCCGATCATGGCGGTGCGGCGCGAGAGCGGCGAGGGCGCGCGACGGGTCGCGCACATGGAGACCTTGCTCGCCGGCGAGCTGCGCGCGCTGTCACCCGAGGATCGCCGGCGCGCGGCGACGGTGATCGCCGTCCTCTGCTCGTCGATGACCCTGCGCACGTTCATGGAGCTGCCCGGGCAGTCACCCGCGCAGGCCGCCGAGACCGTCATCTGGACGATCGGCCGTCTCCTCGGGCGCGAGCTCGCCCCTCGTCCACGCGGGAAGAAGAAAGGCAAGCCATGACGCGATTCGTCCCCCCCGGCGCCGGTGCGTGGCGCCGCGACGAGGCCCACGTCGACGGCGTCCTGACCGGCTATCTCGACGCCGTCCTGACGCCGGCGCAGCAGACGGGCTTCGCCGAGGGCTTCGCCGCCGTCGGCGCGATGCTCGCCGGCTTCGACATGGCGCGCGTCGCCGGCCACGTCTACATGCGGCCGGTCATCGTGGGCGCGCCGAAGCTCCCGATCTGGGGTGACCAGCCGCCGGCCCGCGTCGAGCCCCCAGGCAAGGCGCCGCCCAGGCTCGTCTTCAAGCTGCTCTTCCTCCTCCACCCCCAGCTGAGGCGACGGGCGAAGCGCGCGGCCGAGGTCTGGGAGCGGAAGACGTGGCGCGAGGTCGCGCGGCGGTGGCACGAGGAGCTCCGACCGGCGGCCGTGCGCGCCTGTCTGGCGCTCGCGCGCACGGCCGTCGGGTCGCTCGACGACGACGCGCTGGCGGGTCACGTCGACGACGCCACCCGCCAGTTCCGCGAGCTCACGCTCGTGCACTTCCGCCACGCGCCGATGCAGACGATCGTGGTCGGCGACTTCCTGGTGCGCGCGATGGCGTGGACCGGCGCGAGCGCCAGCGACGTGCTCGGCACGCTGCGCGGAGCCTCACCGGCGTCGCGCGCCGGCGCCACCGAGACCGCACGGATCGCGCGCGCGCTGGCGAACGAGCCGGCGCTGCGCGCCGTCGTGGCGTCCGATCAGGCCGCCGCCGCGATCGTGACGGCGCTGCGCGACGCGCCCGGGGAGGTCGGTCTGGCGACGAGGGAGTACCTCGACGTGCACGGGCTGCGTCCGTTCACCGGCCTCGACCTCGATGCGCAGACGCTCGAGGAGCTGCCCGAGCTCGTCGTCCGCATCGTGCGGGCCGCGCTCGCGGGCGGCGATGACGAGCGGGACGTCGAGCGCGGGGAAGCGTTCGCCGCGCTGCGCACGCGGACGCCGGCAGAGCACCGGGGCGAGCTCGACGAGGCGTACGCGGAGGCGAGATCGATCTACGGCGTCCGCGACGACGACGTCGGGATCATGCTGTGGGCGCTCGGCATCCTGCGGCGCGCGTTGCTCGAGGCCGGGCGCCGGCTGCGCGGGCGCGGGCTGGTGCACGACGCGTCCGACGTCCTCGACGCGTTGCCGGACGAGCTCCTCGGCCTCGTCCGCGACGGGCGGGGGCCGAGCGCCGACGAGCTGCGCGCCCGCGCGACGAGGCGCCGCGAGCAGGACGCGCTGGATCCGCCCGTCGAGCTCGGCGAGCCGAGCCCGCCGCCACCGCCAGAGCACTTCCCGCCGGCCGTCGCGCGCATGCAGAGGGCGGTGTTCGCCTTCATCGACGCGCTCGATGGCGCGGCGAAGGCACCGCTCGCCACGGCAGCGACGCACGAGGTCCACGGCGTCGGCGTGAGCCCGGGCGTGTACGAGGGGCGCGCGCGTGTGGTGCGCGGCGTCGAGGACTTCGGGCGGATCGAGGCGGGCGACGTGCTCGTCGCGCCGTTCACGTCGCCGTCGTACAACGTGCTCCTGCCCGTGCTCGGCGCGATCGTCACCGACCGCGGCGGGCTCCTGAGCCACGCGGCGATCGTCGCGCGCGAGTTCGGGATCCCCGGGGTGGTGGATGCGCGCGGAGCGATGGAGCGCATCCCCGACGGCAGCCTGGTGCGGCTCGACGGCGCCGCCGGCACCGTCGTGGTGATCGGGGACAAGGCCAGAGACGCAGACGCAGACGCGGACGCAGACGCAGACGCAGACGCAGACGCAGAGGCGATGCCACGGCCGGCGCCCGCGACGGCGGGCCGGATCGTCCCGCTGCGCGACGCGACCGACCGCGACTTCGGTGGCAAGGCGCGCGCGCTCGCCGCCGCGCTCGCCGCTCAGCTCCCCGTGCCCGACGGGCTCGCGCTCGACGCCGACCTCGTCGAGCGGGTCGTCGCCGGCGAGCCCGGCGCGCGCCGCCGCGTGCAGGACGCGATCGCCAGGATGGAGGGACCGTGGGCGGTGCGCTCGTCGGCGGTCGGCGAGGACTCGGCCGCCGCCAGCTTCGCGGGGCAGCACACGACCGTCCTGGGCGTGACCGCGGCCGAGCTGTTCGATGCGATCTCGCGCGTCCACGCCTCGGCGCACACCCCGTCGGCCCTGGCGTACCGCGCGCGCATGCGCATCGCCGGCGCGCCGCGCATGGGCCTCGTCGTCCAGCCGCTCCTCCGTCCCGACGTCTCGGGCGTGCTCTTCAGCCGTGATCCGCGGGCAGCGTCGCGCGAGGGCCGCGTGATCGAGGCGACCTGGGGCCTCGGCGAGGCGCTGGTCAGCGGCCTCGTCACGCCCGATCGCTACCGCGTCGGCGCCGACGGCGAGCTGCTCGAGCGCGCGATCGCCGAGAAGGACGTCGCGATCGAACCGATCCCGGACGGCGGCACCGCCGAGGTCTCCGTCACGGGCGACCGCGCGCGCGCGGCATGCCTCGACGAGCGGCGTCTCGCGGAGCTCGCGCGCCTCGCCGCGCGGTGCGAGCAGCTCTTCGGTGGTCCGCAGGACCTCGAGTGGGCGATCTCGGATGATCGTCTGCACCTGCTCCAGAGCCGCCCGCTCACGACCATGTCATAGTCGCGCGTGTCGCCGCGCATCCTCTACCTCCACGGCTTCGCTTCGAGTCCCCGGTCGAAGAAGGCGGTGGCGGTGGCCGAGCGGCTCGAGGCGCGCGGGCTCGAGGTCGACCGGCTCGATCTGCGCGTGCCGTCGATGGAGCGCCTCGACTTCGGCGCCATGCTCGACCGGACGCGCGCGGCGATCGGCGGCCCCGACGACCGGGCCATCCTGATCGGCTCGAGCCTGGGCGGGCTCACCGCGGCGCGGGTCGCCGAGCACGATCGGCGGATCGCGGCCATGGTGCTCCTCGCCCCCGCCCTCCACTTCGGGGCGCGGTGGCACGAACGGCTCGGCGAGGCCGGCTGGCAGGCGTGGATGGACCGCGGCTGGCTCGAGGTCCATGACTACGCCACCGGCGGAACCACGCGCGTTCACGCCGACTTCGCGCGCAGCGTGCTCCACCACGACGTCGGGCTGCCGTACATCCACGCGCCCACCCTGGTGCTCCACGGCACCGAGGACGACGTGGTACCGATCACGGTGTCGCGCGAGCTGGCCGCGGTGTCACCGCAGGTTCGACTGGTCGAGCTCCCCGACGGGCACGACCTGCTCGCGACCCTGCCCCGGATCCTCGACGCGATCGAGGCCTTCGTCGCCGGGCAGGAGTGATATCCTGCCCGCGATTGAGGGGCCTCACGTGCATGTACCTGTGGTTCGCGGTCAGCGCGTGCGCGCAGGCCGAGCTCACGCCCGACGCCGCGCCCATCGATAGCCCGCCGCCGCTCGACGCCGCGGTGGACGCGATGCCGGTCGACGCCGCCGAGGCGAGCGGGTTCTTCGAGGACACGACCGCCGCCGACTTCGGCGGCGGCGCGCTCACCGACGCCGTGATCGAACCCTGGGGCGCGGTCGCGCCGCGTGCCTACTACACCGGCGGCCTGCGCCTGCGCGCCTCGGACACCGGCACCTTCACCAACCCGGCGGCGACGACCTGGCTCGCCGTCGAGGGCACGATCTTCACGAGCGCGATCGCGCCCGGTCGCACCGTCGCCGTCAACTGGGGCACCGCGACGCCTGCGGGCGTCGGCCTCACCGCCGGCGACGACTTCACGCTCGGCTACGACGGCGAGATCTACCTCGAGGCCGGCACGTGGACCTTCCACGTCCTCGCCGACGATCACGCCTTCCTCGAGCTCGCGCAGGTCGGCGGCACGACCTTCACCCGCGTCGCGTCGGCGACGACGCCGACCGAGGCGACGGGCACGTTCGTGGCCGGCGCCGACGGCTGGCACCCGATCCGCCTGGCGTACTGCGAGCGCACGGGCTCGGCGCAGCTCCGCGTCGAGCTGAGCGGACCGGCGATCGCCGTGCGCGCGCCCGTGCCTCGCCACCGCCTGCGCTTCGCGGCGAGCGGCATCGACGGCCTCGCCGTCGCCGCGTTCGATGACAGCAAGCTCCTCGGCGACACCCAGGCCGGCATCGACCGCACGATGCCGGCGGCACGCGACTACGGCACCGGGCTGCCGGCGGATCTCGGGATCACCGATGCCGACGACTGGTCGCTCCGCTGGTCCGGACAGCTGCGCATCGACACCGGCGGTGACTTCGTCTTCCGCTACGTCAGCGACGACGGGCAGCGCCTGTGGATCGACGGCGTGCGCGTGCTCGACGCGTTCGACGACACGACCCACGACGCGATGACGGCGGCGATCCGGCTCGACCCGGGCTGGCACGATCTGGTGATCGATCACAGCGAGAGCGCGGGATCGGCGGCGGCGTCCTTGAGCGTCGTGTCGGGCCCGGAGCTGGTGGGCGCTGCGTTGCCGCCGGCGCGCCTGCGTCCGGTCGAGGCGCGCAGCGAGCGCCACGACAGCGGCGTCGACCGCACCGATCGCGCGATCCCCGACCTCGGCCAGGTCGACTCGACGATCGTGATCGACGCGCCCCCCGGCGCCAAGACCCACGGCGTCGACGTGAGCTGGACGTTCGATCACGCGTACCGCGGCGACCTCGAGCTCGTCCTCATCGCCCCCGACGGCAGCCAGACGATCGTCCGCGACCACGTCGGCGGCGCCGCCAGCGGCTCGGTGACCGAACGCGTACACGTGACGGCGCTCGACGAGACGACGGCGGCGGGTGTGTGGCGGCTGCGCGCGCGCGACACCGTGTCGCTCGACACCGGGACGCTGCGCGACTTCCAGCTCACGGTGCACCACCGCGCCGGGCGCCCGCCGATCGCGGCGCAGGCCTCGTACGTCTCGACGGTGAAGGACCTCGGCGACATGGTGACCGCGTACACGTCGTTCTCGTGGCAGCCGCGCATGGGCGCGGGGACGAGCGTCAAGGTGTACGTGCGCAGCGGCGACACGATGGACGCGGCGCTGGCCGCGCCGTGGTCGTCGCCGCTCGTCGATCCCATGGCGGGCTCGCCCCCCGTCCTCCCGCGACGCTTCTTCCAGTACCGGATCGACTTCGAGAGCGACGGCGACGGCGCGGCGATGGTCGACGCGGTCCGGCTCGACACGCGAAGGGAAGTGCCATGAGAGCAGCGGTTGTCCTCGGCGCGCTCGCGCTCGCGCTCGGCGCCGGCACGGCCGCCGCCGGCACGGTGAGCGGCACGATCACGCAGCAGGCCGGCGGCGCGGCGCTCGCGGACGCCGAGGTCCGCATCTGGGTGCTGGGCACCAAGGGCTACTCGATCGCCCAGACCGTCGCCGCCAGCGCGAGCGGCGGCTACGCGTTCACCGTCGGTGCAGGCACGTACAAGGTCGACGCGCGCGGCCCGGCCGGCAGCGGCGCGAACTACGGCGATCGCTGGTACGACGTCGCGGCGCCGACGAGCGGCGGCTACATCGGCGAGAACGCCGATCCGCTCACGGTGACGGCGAGCAGCACCACGACGGGCGTCGACATCGCGCTCGAGGTCCTCGGCGGCGCCGACGGCACGGTCCTGCACTCCGGCTCGACGCCGGCGCCGAGCATGTGGGTGCGCATGGAGCGCCGCGGCGAGGTGCGCATCCACCACAACGACTTCTCCGACGCGCCCACCGGGCTCGCGTCGATGCGCGGCATGGTGCCGGCGAACGACTACCAGATCATCACGTACGATCCCGCCGGCGCGCGCGACACGCTGCTCACCGCCGGCCCGTTCACGATCACCTCAAACACCAACGGCAGCTTCGGCAACCTGGCGATGCCCAACGCCCCCGCCGACCCCAACGAGGGCAACAACACCGCCAACTGCGCCGCGACCAGCATCGACGCGGCGGCGCTGCACATGGACCCGCCGCAGCCGTGGTCGTCGTCGGGTGCGCGCATCGGTCCGCTCGCCGCGGGCGACGTCGACTGGTACTGCTTCACCGCGGTCGACGGCGATCGCCTCTTCATCACCGCGACCACCGAGTTCACGTGGAACGGCGCCACGCGCCGCCACCCGTGGACCGACCCGATGCTCTCGTTCTGGCGCGGCGCGCGGGTCACGCGCCTGGTCGAGAACGACGACTACATGGGCACGTACGACGCCCGCGTCGACACCGGCCCGCTCACGGCCGGCTGCCACTGCGCCGCGGTGACCACGTTCGGCGACGCCAACTACGTCGGCACCGGCCAGAACTCGACCGGCGCCTATCAGCTGCGCGTCGTCCAGGGCAATCGTCCGCCGGTGCCCTCGATCAAGAAGGGCGCCACCGAGGTGCCGGCGGCCCCGGCGACGTTCTCGATCGACGAGGGTGACACCCTCGTCCTCGAGCTCGCGTACCGCGACGCCGACCACGACGTCCCGACGAAGAGCTTCACCCACGTGGACGCCATGGCGAACGCAGTCGCCGGCGGCACGCTCATGCTCAACGCCGAGACCGGGACGTACACCTGGGTCGCGGGGCCGACGGCCGCCGCGGGCAGCCCGTACACGCTGCTCCTCACCGCCGGCGACGCCGAGTTCACGATGACCAAGACGGTCACGCTCGTCGTGCGCGACGTGAACATGCCGCCGCCCGTGCCGGTGCCGCTGGCGCCGATCGGCGGCGCGGTGGTCATGACCGGCGCGCCGGCCCTGTCGTGGTCGAACGCCGCCGACCCCGAGGCCAACCCGGTGACCTACGACGTCGAGCTCTACGACGGCGAGCCCAGCGGACCGCCGGCGCAGACGGCCACCGGCGTCGCCGAGGGCGCGGGCGGCACGACGATGTGGACGCCGGCGACGATCGCCGAGAACACGCGCGTGTCCTGGCGCGTGCGCGCGCGCGACAGCCTCGGCGGCCTGAGCCCGTGGTCGCCGTACGCGACGTTCCTCGTCGACTCGGCCAACGACGCCCCCGAGCAGCCGATCCTGCTCAAGCCCGCCGACAACGAGACCCTCGCGATGCGCCGGCCCGGCCTGTCGGTCCTGAACGTCGACGATCCCGAGGACGACGCGATCGAGTACTTCTTCGAGATCGCGCGCGACAGCAACTTCACCGACGTCGTCTGGTCGAGCCCCGGCGTGGCCGAGAACACGGTGTCGGCGACGACGATGACGGGCACCGGCGCCGACCTCGCCTGGGGCGGCGAGTACTTCGCGCGGGTCCGGGCGCGTGACGTCCGCGGCGGCGAGAGCGCGTGGAGCGACTCGCACCGCTTTCGGCTCAAGGTGAACGTCCCGCCGACGGATCCGGCGTGGGACGGCGCGTGTGTCGCCACGACCTACGACGTGGCGCCGCCGGCGGAGATCTCGGTGCGCAACGTCGTCGACGCCGAGGGCGAGGCGGTCACGTTCGAGCTCGAGGTCTTCCGCTTCGACGACGATCCGCTGTCCAGCTTCCCCGTCTACCAGACCACGGCGATGATGAGCACGAGCGGCGCGACCACGGCGATCCCCGTCGATCTCTCGGGCCTCGACAACGGCCGCTACCGCTACTTCGTGCGCGCCTTCGACGGCACCGACGTGTCGAACGCGATCGAATGCGAGCTCACGCTCGACGTGCCGCCGCCGGGCGACGCGGCGGGCGGCTGCTGTGACGCCGGCCGCGCGCCGCTGGCGCCGCTGGCGCCGCTCGGAACCGGCCTCATCGTGCTCTTGCTGCTCCGCCGCCGTCGCGCCCGCTGTTAGCCTGCGGGACATGAGCATCGGAACGACGCGCACCTCCGCCGGCGAGGTGGTGTGGGAGACGCACGGCGACCCGGCGGCGCCGCCGATGGTGCTGCTCAGCGCCAACCCGGGCGACCGCCGCGACTGGGACGCGGTCATCCCCGCGCTCGCGGCGCGCCACCGCGTCATCGCGCTCGACTGGCCGGGGCACGGCGCGTCGCCGGCGCCGTCGCCCCCGCGGTCGGCCTCGGCCATGATGTACGCGCGCGTCCTCGCCGAGGTGACCGAGGCGCTCGGCCTCGACCGCGCCGTCGTCTGCGGCAACTCCGTCGGCGGCTACGCCGCGATCCGCCTCGCGCTCGAGCACCCGACCCGCGTCGCGGCCCTGGTCCTCGTCGATCCCGGCGGCTTCACGCGGCACAACGCGCTGAGCCGCGCCTTCTGCCGCGTGAAGGGCACCGAGTGGGTCACGCGCCGGATCGCGGCGCACTTCGCACGGAGCTACCTGCGCAAGCGCACGCCGTGGACGCGCCAGATGATCGGACGCGCCGAGGCGGAGCGCACCAACCCGGACCAGGTGGCGGTCGACGCCGCGATCTGGCGCTCGTTCGCCGACCCCGAGCACGACCTGCGCGCCCGCGCCGGCGCCGTGCGCCAGCCGACGCTGCTGCTCTGGGGTCGCCTCGATCCGGTGCTGCCGGTGTTCCTCGACGGGCGCGCCGCCCGCGCCGCGATGCCGGCGGCGCGCTGGATCACCCTCGAGACCGGCCACGCGCCGCACGCCGAGAACCCGACGGCGTTCCTCGCCGCGGTGCAGCCGTTCCTCGCCGCCCTGCCCCCGCGATGACGACGGGCGACCGTCACCGATGGTCGCGGTGCTTCTTGTGCTTCTTGTGCTTCTTGTGCTTCTCGGGCTTGTGCTTCTTGTGCTTCTCCGCCGCCGGCCGGCGGTGATGGACGGGCGTCGTCTTGACCACGCAGGCGCCGATGCCGAGGGCCGCGAGGACGATGGTCACCAGCATGGCGCGCTTCCCGATCACCATGCCGTCACGCTATCGCGCCCCGTCGAGTGGGAGCAAGGCCCACCTGTGGATGCGGTAACATCACGGGATGCTGCGGGCGCGGATCTTCCTGCCGCTCGTGATCGGAGGGCTCGTCGTCTCCGCGCTCGGCCTGATCGTCGAGCTCGTGCACGTCTGGTCGCACGCCGAGGTGGTCGAGATCCTCGTCGGCTTGCTCTCCCTCAGCTACGAGCAGAATCTCCCGACCTGGTACGCCTCGATCCTGCTCGCGTCGTGCGCCGTCGTGCTGGCGGCCATCGCCCAGCACGCCCGGGCGCGCGACGGGTCGTTCACGCGGCACTGGTGGGTGCTGGCCGGAGGCTTCGCGTTCATGTCGCTCGACGAGGCCGCCGAGCTCCACGAGCACGCGGGCGCGCTCGTCCACCTGGGTGACCTCGTCTACTTCGACTGGATCGTGCCCGCGGCGGTCCTCGTCGCCGTCATCGGGCTCGCGTACCTCCCGTTCCTGCGCGCGCTACCGGCGCGACGCCGGCGCGACTTCGTGATCGCCGCCGCGCTCTACCTCGGGGGCGCCGTGCTCATGGAGCTGCCGCTCGGCTGGTGGACGGCCCACGCGGGCGCCGACAGCGCGGGCTACGCGCTCATCGACTGGGTCGAGGAGTCGCTCGAGCTCGGCGGCGCCAGCTGGTTCCTGCTCGTCCTGGCCGAGCGCTGGGACGAGCGCGCGGAGGCGAGCCCGTGACGGCGCGCTCGCCATTCCTCGTGAGCCCGGCGTACGACTGGGCGTTCTTCCTCCTGCCGCCGCTCGCGGCCCTCGTCCTGGGCATCATGCTCAGCGGCACGGCGCTGAGCGACCAGCCGCTCTTCGTGAACGGCCACGAGACGACGGCGCTGGGCCTCGCGATCGGCATGCTCATCCACGCCCATCTGGTCGCGGTCTTCTTCCGCAGCCACGGCAACCCGCGCGTGTTCGCGCAGTATCCGCTGCGCTTCGTCGCCGTGCCGATCCTCCTCTGGATCGTCATCGCGGGATCGACGTGGGTGGCGATCACCGCGACCGTCGTCGCGACCTTCTGGGACGTCTGGCACTCGGGCGCCCAGACCTTCGGCTTCGCCCGCATCTACGACCGCAACGCGGGCAACCCACCGGAGGCCGGCCGCCGCCTCGACTACTGGCTCAACCAGCTCCTCTACGCCGGGCCCATCCTCGCCGGCGCGACGCTCGTGCCGCACATCGATGTCCTCGGCAACTACGAGGACGTCGGCGCCACGTTCTTCACCCGCATCCCGGCAGAGGCCGAAGGCCACCAGCGCTGGCTCACCTGGGGCGTGCTCGGCGGCGGCGCGGCCTTCATCGCGATCTACGTCCTGGCCAACGTGCGGCTGTGGCGGGACGGGTATCGCGTCTCGCCGCTCAAGGTCTACCTCCTGACCACCACCGGCCTCTGCTCGATCTACACGTGGGGCTTCAACACCTGGGGCCAGGCGTTCTTCATCATGAACTTCTTCCACGGCGTGCAGTACCTGGCGCTGGTCTGGGCGATGGAGAGGAAGACGCTCACCGAGCGGCTCGCGCGGTTCGGGCGCCGCGCCGCCACGCTGACGCCGGTCTTCTTCTTCGGCTCGGTCGCGTGTTACGGCGCCGGCGCCGAGCTCCTCGATCCCGATCTGACGAGCCTGTGGGCGCTCACGATGGTCGTCTCGCTCATGCACTTCTGGTGGGACGGCTTCATCTGGTCCGTGCGCAAGCGCGACGTCTGAGCGCCGCGGCCGCGCGCCTCAGAGGGAGTAGCCGCCGTCCAGCATCAGGCGCTGACCCGTGATGTAGGTCGCGCGATCGGAGGCGAGGAACTCGATCGCG
>DDTA01000303.1:0-139 GCA_002344285.1 Myxococcales bacterium UBA2376 | reverse complement strand
CTTGGGCGCGACCGAGAGGACGTCGCCGGGTGGGAAACGCGACAGGCCCGCGGAGCTGACGAACGTGAACGATCCGCCGCCGCAGGCCCGGAAGTGCGGGAGGAACGCGCGCGCGACGTGCACGAAGCCGTTCACGTCG
>DDTA01000304.1:78835-79392 GCA_002344285.1 Myxococcales bacterium UBA2376 | reverse complement strand
GTCTTGCCGACCCCGGTGGGGCCGGAGAAGAGATACGAGCCGATCGGCTTCTCGGGTTCGCGCAGGCCCGCCCGCGCCAGCTTGATCGCCGCCGACAGCGCCTTGATCGCCTCGTCCTGGCCGAACACCACGCGCTTCAGGTTGGTTTCCAGCTCGCGCAGCGATTCGGTGTCGGATTTCGAGACCGTCTTGGACGGAATGCGCGCCATCTTGGCGATCACGTCCTCGATCTCCTTCACGCCGATCACCTTCTTGCGCTTGGATTCGGCCACCAGCATCTGCGCCGCGCCGACCTCGTCCATCACGTCGATCGCCTTGTCGGGCAGGTGCGAGCCGTTGATGTGGCGCGCCGACAGCTCGGCCGCCGCGGCGATGGCCGCGTCGGTGTACTTGACGCCGTGGTGCTCCTCGTAGCGCGAGCGCAGCCCCTTGAGGATCTCGACGGCCTCGGCCACGGTCGGCTCGCCGACGTCGATGCGCTGGAAGCGGCGCGAGAGCGCGCGGTCGCGCTCGAACGCGTTGCGGTAGTCCTTGAACGTCGTCGAGCCGATGCAGCG
>DDTA01000304.1:0-78791 GCA_002344285.1 Myxococcales bacterium UBA2376 | reverse complement strand
GTGTGGATCTCGTCGATGAAGAGGATGGCCTTGGGATCGCCGGTCAGCACCTCGACGACGGCCTTGAGCCGCTCCTCGAAGTCGCCGCGGAAGCGCGTGCCGGCGAGCACCGCGGTCATGTCGAGGGAGAAGACGCGGTTGTCGAGCAGCGGCGCCGGCACCTGCTTCTCGTGGATGCGGAGCGCGAGGCCCTCGGCCAGCGCGGTCTTGCCCACGCCGGCCTCGCCCACGTACAACGGATTGTTCTTGCGCCGGCGGCACAGCACCTGGATGGTCCGCTCGATCTCGTCGCCGCGGCCGACCAGCGGGTCGATNNGCCCACGCCCGGCTCGCCGATGAGCAGCGGGTTGTTCTTGCGGCGGCGGCAGAGCACCTGGACCATGCGCTCGAGCTCGGCGGCGCGGCCGATGAGCGGATCGATCTTGCCCTCGGCGGCGCGCGCCGAGAGATCGACGCAGAACGACTCGAGCGGGTTCTTGAGCTTGCCGTCGTCGCCGGCCTCGCCGTCCTGCTCGACGCCGCGAGCGCGCGGCGTGATGCCGGCGCCCGGATCGACCTTGGACACGCCGTGCGAGATGTAGTTGATGACGTCGAAGCGCGAGACGCCCTGCTTCTCGAGCAGGTAGACGGCGAAGCTGTCGCGCTCGCGGAACATGGCGACGAGCAGGTTGCCGGTCGTCATCTGGGCGCGGCCGGCGCCCTGCACGTGCATCGCGGCGCGCTGGAACACGCGCTGGAAGGCGAGCGTCTGGTCGGGCCCGGACTCCTCGCCCTCGGGCAAGGGCTCGACGCTCTCGCTGAGGAACGTCTCGA
This sequence comes from Myxococcales bacterium UBA2376, assembly GCA_002344285.1. Lineage (GTDB taxonomy): Bacteria > Myxococcota_A > Polyangia > Haliangiales > Haliangiaceae > UBA2376. The sequence goes on along the minus strand of DDTA01000304.1, from coordinate 77,978 downwards.
GCTCGCCGCGCAGCGCATCGACGTCGCCGCCGCACTTCCGCATGATCTCGGTCGCGGTCGGGTCGTCGAGCATCGCGAGGAGCAGGTGCTCGAGCGTGAGGTACTCGTGACGACGCGTCCGGGTGTCCGACACGGCGCGCTGGAGCGTTGCGGAGAGATCGGGTGACAGCATGGCTACTCGGATGGCTCGATGGAGAGCTGCAAGGGGTACTCGTGCTGGCGCGCGAGCTGGACGGTCTTGGTGACCTTGGTCTCGGCGATCTCGAACGTGTAGACGCCGGCGACGCCGACCCCGTGGTTGTGCACGTGACTCATGATGGCGACCGCGTCCGACTCGTTGCGCTGGAAGATGGACTGGAGGACGAAGACCACGAACTCCTTGGTGGTGTAGTCGTCGTTGTGGAGGAGCACCTTGTACATGGGCGGCTTCTTGGTCCGGGTGCGCTCGTCCAGCGCAAGGCCGGTCTCGCCGCGGGTCGCGGGTCGCTCGGGCTTCTTGGGATCGTCCGAAGACATCCGAATCGAGGGCGTCCGGGTCGCCATGTCATCAATATAGTGGCGCAGTTTGGGACCGGTGGCACCGCCCGCGCCACCCGACATTTCAGGCAGGTCGAAGCGCCGGCCGGGCAGGTCTGGGGCCCCGAAATGGACTATGACTCCCCATCATGACCCTGGACGCAGCCACCGCCAGCAAGCGGGTCGACGAGACCTTCGCCGCCTCGATCGTCCCGACCTTGACCGAGTACATCCGGATCCCGAACAAGTCGCCGATGTTCGACCCGGAGTGGAAGGCGCACGGCCACATGGACAAGGCCGTCGACCTGCTCGCCGGGTGGGCGCGGGCGCACCTGCCCGACGGCGCGACGCTCGAGGTGGTGCGGCTCGGTGACCGCACGCCGGTGATCTTCATCGACGTGCCGGGCACGGCGCGCGACGGTGACACGGTGCTCCTGTACGGGCACCTCGACAAGCAGCCGGAGATGACGGGCTGGGACGAGGGGCTCGGGCCGTGGACGCCGGTGATGCGTGGCGAGCGACTGTACGGGCGCGGCGGCGCCGACGACGGCTACGCGATCTTCGCGAGCCTCCTGTCCTTGCGGCTCCTGCGCGAGCAAGCGCGCCCGCACGCGCGCTGCGCGATCCTGATCGAGGCGTGCGAGGAGTCGGGCAGCTTCGATCTGCCGGCGTACATCGAGCACCTGGCGCCGCGCATCGGCACGCCGAGCCTGGTCGTGTGCCTCGACTCCGGCTGCGGCAACTACGACCAGCTCTGGTGCACGACGTCCTTGCGCGGCCTCGTCATCGGCACGCTCGAGGTGAGCCTGCTCCGCGAGGGCGTGCACTCGGGCGACGGCTCGGGCGTGATCGCGTCGTCCTTCCGCGTGATCCGCCAGCTGCTCGACCGGCTCGAGGACGCGGCGACCGGCGCGATCAAGCCCAACGATCTGTACGTCGAGATCCCGCGCCAGCGCGTGATGCAGGCCGCGCGCGTCGCCGAGGTGCTCGGCGCCGAGGTGTGGAACAAGTTCCCGACGCGCGAGGGCGTGACGCCCGTGACCGACGACATCGCCGAGCTGACCCTCAACCGCACGTGGCGCCCGGCGCTGGCGGTGACGGGCGCCGACGGGCTCCCGTCGGTGGCCAACGGCGGCAACGTGCTGCGGCCGAACACGGCGCTCAAGCTGTCCCTGCGCGTGCCGCCGACGCTCGACGCCGCGGCGGCGAGCGAGCGCGTGAAGGCGCTGCTCGAGAAGGATCCGCCGTACGGCGCGAAGGTCACGTTCTCGTCGGCAGGCGCCAACGCCGGCTGGAACGCGCCCGCGCTCGCGCCGTGGCTCGAGCGCGCGCTCGAGGCCGCGAGCGCCGCCCACTTCGGCAAGCCGCCCGTCTTCATGGGCGAGGGCGGCTCGATCCCCTTCATGCACATGCTCGGTCAGCGCTACCCCGAGGCGCAGTTCTTCATCACCGGCGTCCTGGGCCCGGGCTCGAACGCGCACGGCCCCAACGAGTTCCTCGACATCCCCACCGCCAAGCGCCTGACGATGTGCGTCGCCGACGTGATCGCCACCCACGCCTCCCGCTGACGGGGGACAGGCTCCTACCCTCCATCTCTGCGAGATCGGGATGGAATTCGCGCGCACCGCGACTGGCGCTTGCTGGTGAGCCCAGTCGCGGTGTGGACGAATTGTGGAGCAACCGCGGGTGATTGGGAGGTAGGAGCCTGTCCCCCCAGCGGGGGGGCGCAACCTTTTGGCGGCGGCGCTCGTCAGTGCGGGGCCGTGACGTCCCCCCTGCTCGCACCGATCGAAGCGCCGGAGGAGAGCACGCCCGAGACGGCGGCGCTCGATGCCGGTCTCACGCCTGAAGCCCTCGCGGCCGCGCTCGAGCTGCCGGTGGCGGTGCCGCCCGAGATCTGGCGGCACGCGCTCGTCGGGCCCGCGAGGGAGCTGGTCGCGCGGCCCGGGAAGCGGTTCCGCGCGCGGCTCGTCGAGCTCGCCTGGCGGATGGCGGGCGGATGCGGCGCGTCGCCAACGACGTTCGCCGCGGTCGTCGAGCTCCTGCACGCGGGCTCGCTCATCGTCGATGACGTCGAGGACGAGGCGACGGTGAGACGGGGGGCGCCGGCGTTGCACCTCGTCGTCGGCACCGCGCTCGCGATCAACACCGGCAACTGGCTCTACTGCTGGCCGTCGCAGCTCGTCGCGCAGGCCGGCCTCGCGCCCCACGTCGAGCTCGCGGTGCACCGCGAGATCCAGCAGTGCCTCGTGCGCTGCCACCACGGTCAGGCGCTCGACCTCGGCACGCGCATCGGTACGCTCCGCCGCGTCGACGTGCCGGCGGTGACCGCGGCGATCGGACGGCTCAAGACGGGCGCGCTCCTCGCGCTCGCCGGCCGGCTCGGCGCGCGCGCCGCGGACGCCGACGAAGAGATGGTCACCGCGCTCGCTGACTTCGGGCTCGCCCTCGGCGAAGGGTTGCAGATGCTCGATGATCTCGGCAGCCTGCGCACGCCGGCGAAGGCCGCCGAGGATCTCGGTCATGGACGCTGCACCTGGCCGTGGGCCTGGCTCGCCGAACGCGCCGACGACACGACGTGGGCGCACCTCACGCGCCAGGCCCGCGCGCTCGACGGCGCCGACGCCAACGCCGTGGCCGCGCTGGCCGGCGAGCTCGCGCGCCACGTGGCCGAGCACGGGAAGACCGTCGCGCGCGCGCACCTGCGCAGCGCGCTGGCCACGCTCGCGACGCGCGTCGGCGCCCGCCCCGAGCTCGATGCGCTGGCTCGCGAGATCGCCCGCCTGGAGGTGAGCTATGGCTGATCTGGATCGTCCCGGCGCTGGCAAGCGCGCCGCCGTCGTGGGCAGCGGCTTCGGCGGCCTCGCCGTCGCCATCCGCCTCCGCGCGCTCGGCTTCGACACCGTCGTCTTCGAGGCTCGCGACAAGCCCGGCGGCTGCGCCTACGTGCGCGAGGTCGACGGCCACATCTTCGACGGCGGCCCCACGGTCATCACCGCGCCGCAGACGCTCGAGGAGCTGTGGCAGCTCACCGGCCACGACATGCGCGACGACGTCGAGCTCCTGCCGGTGACGCCGTTCTACCAGCTGCGCTGGAGCGACGGCGACCGCTTCGACTACGACGGCGACGGCGACTCGATGCTCCGCCAGATCCGCGCGCGCAGCGAGACCGACGCCCTCGGCTACCAGCGCTTCGTCGAGTACTCGAAGAAGGTCTTCGAGACCGGCTACGAGCAGCTCGCGTCGACGCCGTTCCTCCGCTTCTGGGACATGATGCGCCAGGCGCCGCGCCTCGCCGCGCTGCGCGCCGACCGCAGCGTCTACGCCACGGTGGCGAAGTTCGTCGAGGACGAGCACCTGCGCCAGGCGCTCTCGTTCCACGCCCTCCTCGTCGGCGGCAACCCGTTCGAGACCAGCTCGATCTACACCCTCATCCACTACCTCGAGCGCAAGTGGGGCGTCTGGTTCCCGCGCGGCGGCACCGGCGCGCTCATCCAGGCGCTGGTGCGCCACCTCGGCCGCCTCGGCGGCGAGCTGCGGCTGTCGTCGCCCGTCGAGCGCATCGAGCTCGACGGCGCCAACCACCTCGTCCACGCCGCCGGCCGCCCGGCCGAGCGCTTCGACCTGGTCGTGTCCAACGCCGATCTGCGCCGCACCTACGGCGAGCTCCTCGCCGGCGACCGCCGCGCCGCGCGCCGCACGCGCCACATCGAGAAGCTCGACTGGTCGATGTCGCTCTTCGTCCTCTACTTCGGGACCGACCGCACGTACGACGACGTCGCCCACCACACGGTGCTGTTCGGCCCGCGCTACCGCGAGCTCCTGCAGGAGATCTTCCACGGCAGCGCGCTCCCCGACGACTTCAGCCTCTACCTCCATTACCCGACGATCACCGACCCGTCGCTGGCACCGCCCGGTCGCGGCACGTTCTACGTGCTCGCGCCGGTCCCGCACCTCGGCCACGCCGACGTCGACTGGGACAAGGAAGCGCCCGCGTACGGCGAGAAGATCCTCGCGTCGATGGAGTCGCTCATGCCCGACCTGCGCAAGCACGTGACCGTGCGGCGCTACCTCACGCCGGTCGACTTCCAGCGCGACCTCGGCACCTATCGCGGCTCGGCGTTCTCGTGCGCGCCGCGGCTCATGCAGAGCGCGTACTTCCGCCCCCACAACCGCGATCGCCACATCCCGGGCCTCTACCTCGTCGGCTCCGGCACCCACCCCGGCGCCGGCGTCCCCGGCGTCGTCAGCGGCGCCAAGGCGACCGCGAGCGTGATCGCGCGCGACTTCGCCCGCGAGGTGGCGTGATGAGCGAGGCGGCGACGATGCCGGCGTCCGCGCCGGCGCCCACGCCCGACACCGCGATCGTCGCCTGCCGCGACGCGCTCGCCCGCGGCTCGAAGTCCTTCACGCTCGCGACGCGCCTCCTGCCGCGCGGGGTCGGCGACGACGCGGCGGCGCTCTACGCCTGGTGCCGTCGCGCCGACGACGCCGTCGACGTGCCCGGCCCGCGTCACGCGCAGACCGCCGTCGCCGACCTTCGACGCGAGCTCGATCGCGTGTACGCGGGCGACGCGCCGTCCCACCTCGAGGGCGACGGCGGTCCGGCGCTCGCCGCCTTCGCCGCCGTCGTGCGCAACCGCGCGATCCCGCGCGCCTACCCGGACGCGCTCCTCGATGGCATGGCCGCCGACGCGCGCGGTGACCGCCCCGAGCGGCTGATCGAGCTGTTCGGCTACTGCTACCAGGTCGCCTCGACCGTCGGCCTCATGATGTGCCACGTGATGGGCCTCTCCGACGCGGACGCGCGTCGCCACGCCGCGCACCTCGGCATCGCGATGCAGCTCACCAACATCTGCCGCGACGTCGAGGAGGACTGGCGGATCGGCCGCTGCTACATCCCGCAGGCCATGCTCGCCGAGCACGGCGCCGGCGGCCTCGCCGACATCGCGCCCGGCAGCCGACCGCTCACCGACGCCGACCGCGCGCCACTCGCCGCGTGTGTCCGCCAGCTCCTCGGCGACGCCGATCGCTTCTATCGCTCGGGCGATCGCGGCCTCGCCGCGCTGCCGTGGCGCGCGTCGGTCGGCGTCCGCGCCGCGCGGCTGGTCTACGCCGCGATCGGCCGCGAGCTCGCGCGCCGAGACCACGACGTCCTCGCCGGCCGCGCCGTGGTCTCGACGCCCAGGAAGCTCGCGCTCGCGGCCCGCGCCGTCGTAACCTCCGTGGTCATCGCCCCCGCCCGCCTGTTCCACCCCTTCCGCGCCGCGCCGCTCGCGCGCGCGCTGGACTTCCCCGATGACGTCCTTCCTCTCTGACCTCCGCGTGTACGTCGGACGCATCCGCGAGTTCGAGCGCGGCGACTGGGTGGTCTACCTCGCCTGGGTCGGCATGATGCTCGGGCTGGTCGCTTCGACCGGTGGCTTCCTGCTGACCGGCCACGCCGCCGGCGTCACGTTCCCCGCCGAGGCGTGGATGGTTCCGGTCGGCGCCGCCATCTTCGCGGTCTCGATCGCGGTCGACACGATCGGCCACCGCACGATCTACAAGGAGGCGCTGCGCGGCGGCGAGCAGCTCGTCCACCACGTCACGATCGCCAACGGGGTCGGCAGCTGCGTGCTGCTCTGCGCCGCGTACCCGCAGCGCACCGCGATCGCCATCCCGGCGCTGGTGATGACGATCCTCTCGTTCATCTACAGCCTCATCGACGAGGCCTTCCACTGGCGCCGCTACCTCCTCGGCAAGTCCGACCGCGTCGAGATGTGGAGCCACGCCGGCATCCTCCTCGGCCACGGCACGATGATGACCGCGTGGTGGCTCTGGTACTTCGGCGGCTACCAGGGCGTGGCGGCGACCTTGCGCGCGCTCGGGGGATCGTGACCCGCCGCGCCGCGTGGGCGCTCGCGGCCGCGCTCGGCGGATGTGGCGCCGAGCCCCGCGCCGCGGCACCGCCGCTCACGCCCGCCGCCGCCGCCGCCGCGCGCACCGCCGGCATCGGAGCCGCCGCGCACTGGGCGCGGCGCAGTGACGAGACCGAGCTGCGCGCCGCGATCGACGGCTGGTCACGCGCCGCCGCCGCGCGGCCGGCGGATGTCGCCACCGGGACCGCGCTCGCCCGCGCCCACCACTTCCTCGCCGACGGTCATCGCGTGTTCGTGAAGGACCGCGATCCCGCTGCGTACCTCGCCGCGCTCGACGCGTGCGCGGCCACCGCCGACGCCACGCTCGCCGCGCGCTGGCCGGCGTTCGGCGAGAAGCGCGCGCTCGGCGTCGCCTTCGAGGACGCGCTCGCGCTCGTCGCCGAAGAGCGCGAGGCGGCGCCGCTCCTCTACTGGTGGTCCCAGTGCCGCATGCTCGCCGCCAACGAGCGCGGCCTCGGCGCGACCATCGCGGCCCACCAGGCGGTCTTCACCGTGATGGCGCGCGTCGCCGCGCTCGATCCCGACTACTGGTACGCGGGCGCCGACCGCTACCTCGGCGTCATCTACGCCGCGGCCCCGGCGATCGCCGGCGGCGACCTCGTGCGCTCGCGCGACCACTTCGAGGCCGCCCGCGCACGCGCCCCCGGCTTCCTCGAGACCGACCTCCTCTACGGGATGTTCCACCGCGACCGGGCGCGGCTCGAGGCGGTCGCCCGCGGCGAGGGTGCCGACGGCGACCCCGCCATCGCGGCCGAGCAGGCCGTCGCGCGCAGGAAGGCGGCGCTCCTCCTCGAACAAACGTAGCGATCGGACGTGGGTGAGCGCCACCGCACACCGGCCCGCGACCTCCGGGGCGAGATCGAGCTGTGAAAGTCGGATCGCCGACCTCATTCGATCGCGGGACGCGTCGAGAATGCTGGCATGTACGCCTCCCAGCTCCCGGATCCGACCCAGGCCGATCGCGGCTACGTGTACGCTGTCGCGCGCCGCATCCTGCGCGATGACGACGAGGCCCAGGACGTCGCCCAGGACGCGCTGCTGCTGGCACACCGTCGGCGTTCGCAGTTCCGCGGCGAGGCGAGCTACCGCACGTGGCTGCATCGCATCGCCGTGTCATGCGCGATCACGTCGCTGCGCCGCCGGCGCGCATCGCGCCGCACGCTCGACGCGTTCGCCGCGTACGCGTACGCGTCACGCTCGATCGGCGAGCTGGCCGACGAGCGCCTCGACCGCCGTCGCGAGCACGCGCGCCTCGCCGGGGCGATCGCCGCGCTCGATCCGATGTACCGGCGCGTGCTCGAGCTGCGCGTCGGCGAGGACCGGAGCGAGCAGGAGATCGCCCGCGCGCTCGAGATCTCGATCCCCGCGGTCAAGGTGCGGGCGTTTCGCGCCCGCAACATGCTGCGTCAGGCGTTGCCCGCGGCCGCCTGACCGGGTCCGCGACGTCAGCCACCGAAGCGGAGCCGGATGGCGTGACGGCGGAAGCCGAAGATGCGCTCGAGGTTGGGGCGCACGATGAGGTCGTGGGCGAGCGCCCCGAGCGGGCCCAGCGGCGGCGCGTAGAAGACGCGATCGACCATGATCGTGTCGTCGCCGTCGGGGACGAACGCGTGCTCGTGCCACCAGGCGCGGTAGGGGCCCCTGAGCTGGGCGTCGACGAACGCCGCGCCCGGCTCCCAGCGCTCGATCAGCGAGCGCCAGCGCAGGGGCACGCCGTTGAGCGCGAGCGCGTAGTCGATCGTCGTGCCCTCGCCCATGGCGATGGGACGCGGCGTGACGATGCGGAAGCCGAGCGCCGGCGGTGTCAGCAGCTCGAGGTTGGCCGCGTCGGCGAAGAAGCGGAAGACCTCGGGGCGCGGCGCGGCGAGCCGGGTGTGCGCCTCGAGCACGTAGCGCGGGCGCCGCCGCGCCAGGTACGCCGCGTCCGGGATCGCCGCTGGATCGACGCGCTCGATCGCGATGGCGCTCGCCGCGGGCGCGAGATCGTCGACCGCCGCCTCGAGCGTCGGGAACCTGAAGCGAAAGCCGAACGTCTCGGCGGCGCGCGGGGCGCAGCGCTGGCTGTCGAGCAGCATGTGCGCCCGCTCGCCGAGCGCGACGCGCAAGAGCGACGCCGGCGCGCGCACCTGGCCGCCGGCGCCCACCGCGGCGGCGACCGCGGCGACGAAGTCGCGGTTGCGTGCGGGCTCGGGGGCGACCGCGTTGACCACGCCCGACCAGCGCGCGTCGCCGAGCGCCGCCACGATCATCTCGACGACGTCCGCGAGGTGGATCCACGAGACCCACTGCGCGCCGTCCCCCTGCCGTCCGGCGAGGCGCAGGCGCGCGAGCGACGCCAGCTCGCCGAGCGCGCCGCCCTCGGGGCCGAGCACGATCCCGAAGCGCAGGACGACCGAGCGGGCCGCGCCGACGGTGGCCGCGGCGCGCTCCCACGCGGCGCAGAGCTCGGCGGCGAAGCCGGCGCCGGCGCCACACGTCTCGTCGAGCAGATCGTTCCCACGATCGCCGTAGAAGCCGACCGCGCTCGCCGACAGGAGCACGGGAAGCGGCGTGCCCCGACGCGCAGCCGCCTCGGCCAGCGCCCGCGTGACACCGACGCGGCTCGCGATCAGCGCGTCCTTGCGCCGGCTCGACCAGCGGCGCGCCATGATCGGCTCGCCCGCGAGGTTGACGACCGCGTCGGCGCGCGCGACCGCCGCGGCGAGCGCCGTCGTGTCGCCCGCGTCGACGAGCGCGACGTCGTCGCCGACGACGTGGCGCGCGCGATCGCGGTCGCGGACCAGCGCGGACACGCGGTGACCGTCGCGGGCCAGGCGCAGGAGCAGCGCACGCCCGAGGAACCCGGTCGCGCCGGTGAGGAGGATGTGCTTGGGCATCACGGCTTCGACGCCCCCCACCCGCCGGGGATTACGGACGATCCGAGGGCTCGAGCACGAACAGGATGTTGCGCGGAAAGAGCCGCCCCTCGCGGCCGAGCTGCTTCACCTCGCGCACGGCCAGGCCGAACGTCGCGAAGCGCTCGCGCCACGCGGCGATCCGGCGGAAGCGGCCCTTCCAGCCCATGAAGGTGAACACCAGGAGCCACACGTGGAACGCGATCGTGCGCACGCGCTCGCCGAAGGTCTCGACCGAGTCCTCGCCGACGAGGACCACGCCGCCGGGCGCGACGACGCGCCGCGCCTCGCGCAAGAGGCGGGCGTCATCCTCGGCGTGGTGGAGCACGTACATGAGCTGGACGACGTCGAAGCGCTCGCCCTCGGCGACCGGCAGCGCGCCGTCCTTCATGAGACGCAGCTCGACGTCGGTCTGGTTCTTGTCGACGACGTCGGCGCACACGACGCGCGCGCCGCGCTCGTCGCGCAGCGCCGCGCCCAGGCGGCAGTCCCAGGCGCCGACGTCGAGCACGCGCGCACCCGGCGCCACGTGCGGCGCCACCGCGCGCAGGTTCCACGCGAGGTGCTCGCGCTCGAGCCGCGCGCTCGTCGCGCGCGACCACTCGATCCACGCGAGCGGGCTGTAGAGCAGGCGCCAGCGATTCATAGCTGCACGGTGCGGCCGCGCCAGCGCACCGGCGCGCCCCGCAGGTGATCGAGCGCCGCCGCGGCGGAGACGGCGATGAACGCCAGGACCGCGATCGGGAACGCGAGCGCGCCGGCGGCGGGGAGCCGGCCCACGCGACGCTGCGCGACGGCGATCGCCGCCGCGGTCGCGAGGTACGCGGCGCCCCAGCCGGCGATCCAGGGCGTCGCCGCGGTGACCACGGCGGCGGCGAGCGAGAGCGGGACGCCGAGCAGCCAGCCGATCACCGCCGTCATCTCCACGCCGCCGACGGCGCCGACCGAGCGCAGGCCGTCGCGGAACGAACGCCGCCACCCGCGCAGGAACGCGAGGACACCCTCGGGATACATGCGGACCTCGACGGTGCCGGGCGTGGCCAGCAAGCCAAAGCGTCCACCGTTCGCGACGACGCGCTCGGCGAGCGCGAGGTCCTCGGCCACGCACGCGCGCACGGGCTCGTGGCCGCCGAGGCGCCAGTAGGGCTCGGCCCGGAACAGGAGGTACTGACCGATGCTGAAGCGGCGCGTGCCGCGCGCGGCGGTCTCACCCGCGCGGCAGGCGACGAGGAGCAGCAGCTGGAACACGCCCTGGAGGCGTTCCCAGAAGACCTCGGCGCGATGCGTGGGCACGGCCGAGACCAGGTCGGCGCGATCGGCCTCGAGCCGCGCCACCGCGTCGCGGAGCGAGCGCGGACCGTGCGCCGTGTCGGCGTCGGTGAAGAGCAAGACCTCGCCGGTCGCGGCGGAGGCGCCCGCGTGACACGCCCACGGCTTGCCCAGCCAGCCCGCGGGTAACGGCGGCGCGTCGATCACCCGCGCGCCGGCCGCGCGCGCGAGGTCGCCGGTGCCGTCGGTCGAGTGATCGTCGACGACGATGAGCTCGTGCGGCGGCGGATCGAGCGCGCGCAGCGACGCGAGCAGGCGCGGCAGGTTGTGGGCCTCGTTGCGGGCCGGGACGATGATCGAGAGGCGCGGCAGCGGACCGCTGCGCGCGGGCGGCGCCGCGAGCGCCGCCAGCTGGCGGAGGCGCCACACCGCGACGACGACGCCGGCCGTGCCCACCAGCCCCGTGCTCAGCCACAGCAGCCACACCGCGCTCATGGCGATGCCTCCGCCTCGGCCTCGGCCGCCGGCGCCGGCGCCGAGAACATGCGCCGGAGCGACAGGCCGCGGGGCGGACGCCCCAGGAACATCCGCGTCCGATCGCGGCCGGTGAGCGCGAGCGCGTAGAAGCGGCGCACGCTGTCCTCGGGCAGACGGTAGAAGTGCTCGAGCACGCCGGCGCGGTTCTCCGGCGGGAACCACCGGAACATCATCCACACCAGGCGGCGCGCGAACCGCAGCTGCGCCCGGTGCGCAGGCACGAGCGCGGCGACCGCGGCCGCCGCGTCCTCGCCGCGGCCGATCGCGTCCCCGACGGCGGCGGCCAGCCGCAGGGCGATCGGGAACGAGTAGCCGGTGACGGGATGGAACCAGCCGCCCTGGTACCCGGCCGTGACCAGCCCGGGCTCCGGCGGCGTGACGTCGGCGTCCCACGTCATCGGCAGGACGCCTCGCTCCTCGCGCACGATCTCACGTGCGTGCCATCCCCGCGCCTCGGCGTACGCGAGCACGCGCGCCCGCATCGCCGCGGCATCCAGGCGCGCGCCGTCGCTGAAGCAGGTGTCCTCGACGAGCAGCCGATCGGGGGCGAGCGGCAGGACGTACACGAAGCGGAAGCCGTCGAGCTGCTCGACGGTCGCGTCCATCAGGATCGGCACCTCGAGCCCGTGCGGCCGCGCCAGCGCGAGCTCGAGGCCGACGAACTTCTGCCAGCCGCCCGTGCCACCGGCGCGATCGGGCCCACGTGCGTCGATCACCGTCGCCGCGCGAACGTCGCGCGTGCCGCCGTCGCGCGCGCGCACGATGACTCGCCCCGGCTCGATCGCGACCGCCTCGCTGCCGAGGTGCAAGGATGCGTTCGGCGACACCGCGAGGCGCGCCCGCACGACCTCGTCGAGCCGTGACGCGGTGATGCACGCGTAGGTCGACGACAGCGCGCGTTCGTACCTCGCGAAGCGCACGTGGTACCCGGGCCACGAGCGGTCGACGAGCGGCTCGATCCAGGGCCGCGCCGCGTCAGGGACGTCGTCCTGGTGGAAGCACCACGTGTGGTTGCCGCCCAGCGCGGCGCCGCGCTCGAACAGCGCGATGCGCGCGTCGGGCCGCGCGGCCAGCGTCGCCAGGGCGACGAGCCCGTTCTGGAGACCACCGCCGACGAGCGCCAGATCGAGGATCGGGTCGGACATCGGCGCTTCGACGCGAGCCGGGCCGACTCGGTTACTGTCAGAAGTAGACAGTTCCACTTTCTGCGACCCGGCGCTAGAACCGGGGCCATGAGGGTATGCCTGCTCGCGACCTTGGTCCTCGCCGCATGCGGCGGCGCGCAGTCCGGCGACGACGGCGGCGACGACGACGCGCCGCCGATGGAGATCGCCGGCTGCGACGGCGCCACGTTGCTCTCGTCACCGGCCGATCCGGCCGCGCCCGGCCCGTGGGCGGTCGGCGCGCGCACCGTGACGATCGGCCGCCTCACCGTCGAGATCTGGTATCCGGCGACACCGGGCGCCGACGCCGCCGGACCCCCGGTGCGGTACGACATCCGCCAGGCGCTCAACCCCTCGCAGCGCGCGCTCATCCCCGACGCCGACAACCCGTGGCAGGACTGCGACTGCGTCCGCGATCTCCCGATCGACAGCGCGCACGGTCCCTACCCCGTCGTCCTGTTCGTGCACGGCACCGCGGCGTTCCGCCATCAATCGGTGTCGCAGACGCGGCACTGGGCGAGCCGTGGCTTCGTCGTGCTCGCCGCCGATCACCCGGGGCTGATGCTGGGCGACTTCCTCGCCATGGCGTGCCCCGACGATCCGTCGGGCGCGCAGGATCTCGCCGGCGATCTCGACGCGATGATCGCCGCGCTCGCGGCGCCGGCCGGCGACCTCGCGTTCCTCGCCGGCCACGTCGCCACCGATCGCGTCGCCGTCGCCGGGCACTCCGCGGGCGGCAGCGCCGCAGCGGGCGCGTCGGGCAAGCCCGGCGTGCGCGTCGTCGCCTCACTCGCCGGCGGCGCGGCGGCCATGGACGCGGCGTCGCTCGAGACCGTGCTGTTCATGGGCGGCACCAACGACAACGTCGTGCAGTTCTCGCGCGTCACGTCGGCGTGGAACGGCTCGGCGGCGCCCCGCCACCTCGTCGGCATCGGCGGCGCCGGCCACCTCGTGTTCAGCGATCTGTGCGAGACCAAGAACGCGGCCGGCAAGGATCTCCTCCAGATCGCGAGCGACTACCAGCTCTGCGGCGCCTCGTTCGCCGGCCTGCTCTTCGACTGCAACCCCGAGTACGTCGGCGGCCAGGTCGGCTGGGACATCACGAACTACGCGACCACCGCGGCGTTCGAGCGCGCGCTCCAGTGCTCGGAGACCAGCCCGGCGATCGACACCGTCGACGACGCGTACGACGAGGTCGAGACGTACATGGAAGCGCTCTGACGAGCGTCGCCAGCGTGTAGACTCGCCGCCACGATGAGCGGACGAGTCCACGGCAAGGTCGCGCTGGTCACCGGGGGCGCGTCGGGCATCGGCAAGGCGTGCGCGCGCCACTTCGCGCGCGAGGGCGCCACGGTCGTCATCACCGATCGCGACGCCGCGCTCGGCGCGTCGGTCGCCGCCGAGCTCGGCCCGCCCCACGGCTTCCGCGAGCACGACGTCACCGACGAGCCCGGCTGGGCCCGCGTCGTCGACGAGGTGGTCGCGACCCACGGCCGCCTCGACATCCTGGTCAACTCGGCCGGCATCGGCACGATGGGCGACGTCGAGCACACCACGGTCGACGACTTCCGCCGCATGTACGCGGTCAACGTCGAGGGCACCTTCCTCGGCTGCCGCGCCGCGATCGGCGCGATGAAGCGAACCGGCGGCGGCTCGATCATCAACATCTCGTCGGTCGCCGGCCTCATCGGCGTCCCCGACCTCGCCGGCTACTGCGCGAGCAAGGGCGCCGTCCGACTCCTCTCCAAGTCGATCGCGCTCCACTGCGCGCGCGCCGGCTACGGCATCCGCTGCAACTCGGTGCACCCGTCGTTCATCGACACGCCGATGGTCGACGCGATGGCGCAGACGATCGGCCAGGCGATCGGCGACGAGGCCAAGGCGCGCGCCCAGCTCGAGCGCGCCGCCCCGCTCCGCCGCCTGGGCCACGTCGACGACGTCTCGAACCTCGTCCTCTACCTCGCCAGCGACGAGTCCCGCTTCGTCACCGGCGGCGAGCACGTCGTCGACGGCGGCCTCACGGCGATGTAGTCGTCGGCCACCCGCGCCGGCATATCACATGTCGTCGCAGGGCGTGCCGAGCGAGCCGTCGTAGACCCCGAGGTCACCGTAGATGAGCGGGACGTTGTCCTCGATCGGGATGATCGTGAGCTCGGTCTTGACCGAGCCCTTGATCCACCACGCCTTGTTGGGCGCGGTGACGAAGCGGAGCTCACCCTTGCGCGTGGCGTAGATCTCGCCGACCGAGTCCGAGACCACGTTGGTCATCGGCAGCTCCTTCAGCCCGCCCTTCATGCCTGCGAAGATGCGGTGCCCCTTGCCGCCGTGCTCGTCGCGCATGCGGTCGACGTAGTAGTAGTTGCCGGAGTCGTCGCGGGCGAGCGCCTGGGCCTGCCGCGTCCACAGCGGCTTGCGGAACGACGCGGTGTCGAGCACCTTCTTCGAGTCGGCGTCGCTCATCCTCTTGAGCGGGACCGTCTCGGTGTCGCGGCCGCGGCCGCAGGTCAGCGTGTACTCGCCCTTGTCGTTGCGGCCGATCTGGCCGCCGTTGGTGCGCGGCGACCAGAAGCTGAGGTCGATGCGGCCGGTCGAGCCGTCGGCGCCGCCGCCGAAGATGCGCTGCCGGTACATCACCTTGCCGTCGCCGTGGAAGACGACGTGCTCGCCGCCCTGCGCGCCCCACTTGCCCTCCATCACGTAGACATCGCCCTCCTCGTCGGAGAGGACCACGAGGTCCTGCTTGTAGGCGCTGATGTCTTCCCGGTCGTCCTTGACCTTCTTCTTCTTGGGTCGCGCCTCGACGGAGGAGGTGCAAAAGATGGCAAGAACCGCCGCGGCGATCGGGGCTGCGCGCATGGGGTCTTCATTATACGATGACGGCGATGGTTCATTCACCGGCGCGCGCCCTCGACGTCGGGTCCGTGATCGCGGACACCTACACGATCGAGGGGCTGATCGGGAAGGGCGGCATGGGCGCGGTCTTCATGGCCAGCCACGCGCGCCTGCCGGGCAAGAAGGTCGCCATCAAGGTGCTCCATCCGGACGTCGCCGACGGCGAGGCCATGGCGCGGTTCAAGCGCGAGGCCGAGATCGCGTCGCGGCTCGGTCACCCCAACATCGTCGCGGTCCACGACTGGAACGAGCTCGCCGACGGCACGCCGTACATCGTGTACGAGCTGCTCGACGGCGAGTCGCTGGCCGACCGCCTGCGGCGCGCGCCGCTGTCGTTCGACGAGGCGATGAGCATCCTCCGTCAGGTCGGCTCCGCGCTCGCCGCCGCCCATCGCGAGGGCATCGTCCACCGCGATCTGAAGCCGCAGAACATCTTCCTGGTCCAGGCCGACGACGGCGTGAGCGTGAAGGCCAAGGTGCTCGACTTCGGCATCTCGAAGATCCGCGGCTCGACGACGGTGAAGACGCAGGACACCGCGATGCTGGGCACGCCGCAGTACATGGCGCCCGAGCAGGCGACCGGGCAGCACCAGCACGTCGACGGTCGCACCGACGTGTTCGCCCTCGGCGCCGTGGTCTACGAGATGTTCGCCGGCGCGCCCGCGTTCCAGGGCACCACGATCCCCGAGGTCGTGTTCAAGGTCGTGTACGAGGAGACGCCGAGCCTGGCCGACAAGGTGCCGGGCCTGCCACCGCACGTCGTCGCGGGCGTCCACCGTGCGCTGGCGAAGAAGTCGGCCGATCGCTGGGACGACGTCGGCGCGTTCGTGGAGGCGCTCACCGGCTCGCCCCTGGCGAGCGGCAAGCGCAACCTCGTCCCGGGCGTGAGCTCGACCGGCCCGGCGAGCCTCGGCGTGGGCACGGGCAGCGGCGCGAAGTCGACCGGCGCCGAGGCGATGGCGGCGACCGTCGGCTCCGGCGATCACGCGTCGGCGATGGCCGCGAGCGTGCGCGCCTCGATGGCGGCGGCGCAGACGCTCGCGAGCTCGGACAGCGGCAACACCAACTCGCCGCTCGCGCCGGTCACGCCGCCGCCGGGCACGCCGGCGCTCCAGGTCTCGACCGACAACCACGTGATCGCGCCGACGCCACCGCCGGGCAGCAAGACGCGGACGATCATCGTCGTGTCGGTCACGGTGCTCACGATCGCCGCCGCGGTCCTCGCCGTCTTGATCGTGGGCGGCGACAAGAAGTCCGAGCGCGGCGCCGTCGCGGTCGGCTCGGGGACCGCCGGCGCACCGCATCACGTCGGCATCGACACCGACCCGACCCGCGGCAGCGGCACCGGCACCGGTACCGGCGCCGGCACCGGCGGCGGCTACGCGCTCGTCGGTTCCGCCCCCGACGCCGGCATCACCGACGACGCCGTGCGCGTCACGAAGGTGGACCTCGACGCCGGCCTCACCAAGGCCAAGCCCGACGCCGGCACCGTGCGGGTAAAGCCCGACGCCGGCGCCGGCTCGGGGTCCGGCTCGTCGAGCGACGGCCCCGATGACGACGAGCAGGATCCCGAGCTCCGCAAGCTGCTCGCCGACGCGTACGCACGGCTCGGCGGCGACGACGAGGGGGCGCTCAAGCTCGCCAAGAAGATCACGAACGACTTCCCCAAGGTCCAGGCCGGCTGGGCGATCCGCGCGCAGGCCCACTGCGGCCTGCTCGATCAGGAAGCCGCCCGCTCCGACCTGCGTCGCGTCACCCGGAGCAAGCTCATCCGCGCGACCAAGCAGTACTGCCGCAAGAAGGGCATCGAGCTGTAGCCGTCCTCGCGGTCAGGGCACGAGCGGCGGCCCGCCGATCACGATCTGCTGCAGATCGAGACCGCCCGCGAACATGTACGAGACCGCGCGCGACCAGCCGTAGACCTCGACGCCGCAGCCGGTGCCAGGGCAGTCGATCCGGTGCGGCCCGGGCGACACGGCGATGCGCCCGGCGCGGAAGCCTCCGAACGTCGACGTGAGCTGACCGGAGACGTCCTGCGTATCGACGAGCACGGCGCCGGTCGCCGGGGCGACGATCGACACGTAGCTGGCCATGTACTGCTGGGGGACCAGGATCGCGTACGTGGTGCGGAACTGCTCCGTCGGCGGGACGATCGCCATCGACGGATCGCCGGTCCCGTACATCTGCGTGCCCAGCCCGCTCGTCCACAGGACCGACTTCAAGACGTGGCCCACCATCACCGGCTCGGTCGCCGAGATGATCGTGTCGTTCGCGATCTCGACCGTACATGCCTGCCCGACCCCGAGCGTGCCGCACGAGCCCGACACCGGGTTGGGCGTGAACGTCACGACGGTGCCGGCGCGCTGGGCGAGCACCTTGATGACGTCGGGCTCGTTCACCTGCATGAGCCGCACCTGGCTGCGCGCGACCGCGAACTCCTTGCCCCACGTGGACGTCGGGAAGAGCATCTCCTCGAGGTGGTCGGCGCAGCACGGCCCGCTCGCCCCCGCCGCCGGCGGCGACGCGTGCGGGATGTACGCCGCCTCGGTGCCGCCGAAGACGCCGACGGTCTTCGCCGGATCCATCGCGGTGATGATCGTGCCCGTCAGATCGGCGTTGCCGACGGCGGCCAGGTTCAGCACCTCGAACGCGTCCAGCGTGAACGTCGTCGGCGTGCCGGCCGTGATCGCCGGGATCGCCGGCGTGCCGTACCCCGGCTTGGTGTCGACCGAGGGGGTCACCGTGATCGTCGTGTCGTCCTGCCAGGCGACGATCGCGACGTAGCCGTCGTAGTCGGCCGAGCCGGGGCGCTGGCCCTCGGTCTTCCAGGTCATCGCGATGTACTGCCGGTCGAACGCGGTGCGCGGGATGAGGAGCGACGCGTCGTTGGAGAAGACGTTGACGTTGTCGAGAGGGTTGAACTGGTACGCGACGACCGGCGCGGTCGACGTCAGCCGGTACGCCTTCTTGCCCTGCATCGTGTGATCGATCGAGGCGTCGGCGAAGCCGAGCTGCTGCGGGAAGATCGGCTGCACCGCGCCGGGCTGGAGGCTCTGCGTGCTGGTCATGCCGGCGCCGTCGGTGAGCGTCACCATCACCGCGTAGGTCTGCGGGTTGGAGACGACGATCGCGAACGGCGAGGTCTGCGCGTTCAGACCGCAGTACTGGGTCGTCGTGCAGGCGTAGCTCGTCGGGCAGGTCGGCCCCGTCGGCCCCGGATCGCACAGCCCCGCCGTTGTCTTCATGCCGCCCGTCACCGGATCGGGCGTGGTGCTGTCGGGGTCGTAGCAGATCGGTCCGGTGAGCACCGGCGTGGGGATGAGCTGGCAGCCGAACAGCGGGATCTGCTCGGGCGTGGTGTAGACGTCGTGCGCGTTGTCGAGATCGACGGCCCAGTACTCGCAGCCGAGGTAGCTGCGCGTCTCCGCCGCGGTCACGCACGGATCCACGCACGCGCCACCCGTGCAGTGCGCATTGCCGGTGCAGAGCTCGACCTGCGCGCCTTGACGGCCATCGCTGGTGCACTCGTACACGACCTCGCCGTCGCAGTAACGCAGGTTCGGCGTGCACGCGAGACAGCCGAGGTCCTCGTGGCACGTGCCGCCGCAGAACTCGCCGGTGACGTACGTGCCGTCGCTGCAGACCTGGAACGTGTTGCCCTGGCACCGGGTCTCACCCGCCGTGCAGTCGCCGGGTGCATCGTCATCGCCGCCATCGGCGCCACCTCCACCACAGGCCGCGAGCACGAGCGCGAAGAGCCATCGTCTGGTCATGGTTTCCCCCGGCGCAAGCTACCTCACCGCCCGCTTTCCCGTGCCCGTGCCCGTGCCCGTGCCCGTGCCCGATCGGCCGCCGATACCGTACGTTCGCTGACAGATGAACAGTCTTCTGGGCCAGTTTCATGAAACTTTTTTCAGTATTTTTCATGAATAACTACAGCAGCTTGCTCGTTCACTCCCGCCACATCTCTTGCGTGAATTGAACACGTGGCTAACTAATTACCCATGCCCCGGCGGCATCCAACCGAGAACCGTCTGCGTGATGCAGAGCGCACCAAAGCTCGGATCCTCACGGCCGCCACCGACCTCTTCACCCGGCTCGGCCCCGGCGCCACGAGCATCGACGAGATCTCCGTGCGCGCCGGGGTCAACCGCGGCCTCATCCATCACTACTTCCGCACCAAGGACGCCCTCTTCGATCAGGTCCTCGTTCGCCCGCTGACCGCGTTCCTCGAGCAACACGTCGAGTTCCTGCAGGCGCGCCCCGACGTCGAGGGCCTGTGCGACGCGACGCGGAGCTTCTTCCGCTTCCTCGGCCGCCACCCCGACATGGTGCGACTGCTGAGCTGGACGCTCGCCATGCGCCGCGTCCTGCTCGGCGAGGGCTCACAGCTCGAGCTGACGCGCGCGCTCATGGCGCGGCTCGTCCGCCGCATCGAGGACGCGCAGGAGGCCGGCACCGTACGCAAGGACATCTCCGCCCCTCACCTGCTCATCACCATCGTCGACCTGTGCGTCTCCTGGCACCTCGCCTCGGAGGACTGGTCGGCAAAGCTCGGCTGGTCGTCGCGACCACCAGCCGAGGTCGACGAGGAGCGCCTCACCGCCATCGTCGACGTCGTCTCCGCCACTGCCCGACCCCACCCCATGGGAGCAACCGTATGAAGACCTTCCACATCCTCCCCGCAGTCCTCCCCGCCATCCTCTTCACCGCCGCCTGCGGCTTCGAGCCCGACGGCGGCGGTGACAGCCTCGCGACGCAGCTGCGTCAGCGCGCCTTCCTCGACGTGTCGAGCGACAGCGACGTCGCCGTCTCGGCGACCGCCCGCGGCGGCCAGAACCTCGACGTCAACCCGGGCGTGCTCGGCGGTCAGGCGGTCCTGCGCACGACGCAGGACGGCTGGCTGCTCGTCGAGGATCTCGAGATCCCGCTCGACGACGTCACGGTGCCGCCCGGCATGCTCTCCGAGCGTCCGGTCGTGTTCACCGACATCTCGCTCCGGCTCGGCACCCAGCTCGCCGTCCGGCCGCTCGCGCCCATCGACGACGAGAGCGTCTCGCTCGTCGGCTGGGGCGACGCCGACCTCCTGCTCGACTGGGCGATGCTGTCGTGGGACGGGACCCAGCACTTCCCGCTCGCCATGCGCCGGATCGCGGACGTGCCGTTCGCGGTCGCGATCGAGATGGACGCCGCGGGCGACCTGCACGCGTCGATCACCGCGCGCGTCGACGGGGTCGTCGACGACCTCGGCGAGCTCGTCGTGCTGCGCGACCTCGCGGTCGACGTGGTCGGCTCGAACGCCGACGCCGTCGTCCTCGAGTAGCCGTCACTCGTGGCGGAGCCCGTCGACGGGCCGCATCGAGGCGGCCTTGAGCGCCGGGATGATCGCCGCGCCGACGCAGAGCACCATGGAGACACCCGCGACGAGCAGGACCTCGAGCGGGTGGACGCTGATCGGCAGCTTGTCGATCAGGTAGACCTTGGGGTCGAGCGGATAGCCATAGGCGCGGACGACGAGGCACGTCGAGATGCCGACGCCGATGCCGATGGTGGTGCCGACCGCGCCGATCGCCGTGCCGACCATCGCGAACACGAAGCCGAGATCGAAGGAGCTCGCGCCCATCGACTTGAGCATCGCGATCTCGCGCTTCTTCTGCGTCACCATCATCACCATCGCCGAGATCACGTTCACCGTCGCGACCGCGATGATGAGGGTCAGGACGA
This sequence comes from Myxococcales bacterium UBA2376, assembly GCA_002344285.1. GTDB lineage: Bacteria > Myxococcota_A > Polyangia > Haliangiales > Haliangiaceae > UBA2376. Next base: position 57,062 of record DDTA01000304.1, on the reverse strand, counting down.
TGAGGAGCGCGATCTTCTGCATCGTCAGCGCCTTGAACAGGTTCTGGTTGAGCTCGTACCAGTCCTGGACCTGGAACGGCGGCTCGCCCAGCCGGCGCTTCAGCTTCCTGGCGATGTCGTCGGCGCGATCGACGTCCCTGACCTTGAGCTCGACGCCCATCACCTTGTCGCCGCGATCGAGCAGCGCCTGGGTCTCGGCCAGGCTGGTGTACATGAGGCGGCGGTCGTACTCGTCGAAGCCGCTGTAGAAGATGCCGGCGACGCGGAAGCGGCGCGTGCGCGGCGCCGCCGCCGTGGTGCGCCAGGTCTCGAGGTCGACGTTGGACATCGGCACGACGACGGTGACCTCGTCGCCGGCCTTGAGGCGCAGCTTGCGGGCGAGCTCCTTGCCCAGGATGATCGGCGGCAGCTCGCCCGCCGCCGGCTGCTTGGCCAGGTCCTCGACCGAGCCGGAGGTCATGTGCTTCTGCAGATCGAGCACGCCGCGCACGCGGTCGGGATCGACGCCCTTGATCGCGACGCCGGCGATGCGGCCCTTGCCGGTCGTCGCCAGCATCTCGACGAAGATGAAGGGCTGGACCGCGAGCACGTCCTTGTCGATGTTGCGCGCCGTGTCCATGACCTCGCGGTACTCCGCGAAGTCGGTCGAGCTCTTCATGATGATGACGTGGGCGTTGACGCCCAGGACCTTCTCGCGGAACTGGTCCTGGAAGCCGCTGGTCACCGACAGGACCACGGTGAGCGCCCAGACCCCGAGCGACACGCCGAACGTGGCGACCCCGGTCGGGACCGACATGAACGCGAGCAGGAAGAAGATCTCGGCCGAGAACAAGCCGAGGACGAACAGGACGACGCCGACCGCCGACCCTCCGCCCAGGAGGACGAGCATCGCGAGCCCCAGCGCGGCGATCAGGAGCGACACGATGCCGCCGATCACGGCGCCGCGCTCGTGGCGGCCCACGTACAGGTAGCGAGTGGCGATCTGGCGCTCGTACGACACGAAGAAGCCCGGGACTGGGTTCTATCAGGTTTGGGCGCGTCGTCGACGGATTTCCCAGCCGAGGAGGCCGAGCCCGATGATCGCCAGGGAGACCAGGGACACGTAGGGCGCGCTGATCTGCTCGGCGTCGGCCGGATTCACCGTGCGCCCGAGCACGGAGTAGGCGCGACCGATCGCGAGCGACAGGCGTCCCTGCACGGTGAGGCCGAAGCTGGCGCCGAAGCCGATCATCAGGACCCAGACGCCGACGCGGGAGATGCGGCCGACCGCGCCGGCGTGGGCCACCGAGAAGTAGAAGTAGACGAGCGACGCGAGGAGGCCGAGGAGCAGGAGGACGTTGGAGAAGACGCCGAACCAGTTGCGCTGGTCCCTGGTGGCGGCGGCGCGGGCGTCGAGGCCGATGAGCTGGCCTCGCTCGCTCTCGAGGCCGGCGCGCTCGCCCGGGGTGAGGCTCGGGCGCCCGACCGCGTCGTCGACGCTGGTGAAGGGCCGCTGCGCGCGCTCGGCGACCCACTTCTCGGCGACGAGCGGCGACATGCCGGGCAGGCTCGTCAGCGCCTCGGCGCCCGCGGTGTTGAGGTCGGTCTTGGTGGAGTCGAGCGACTGCGACGCGAAGCGCATCTGGGCGCCGAGCTCGGCCTGGGCGACGGCGTTCACCTGCAGGCCGGCGTAGAACGCGACGATGATCGCGATGGGATAGCGGCCGACCCAGTGGAGGCGCTGCGAGATCGCCTTGGTGAACAGCATGATCACGAGCAAGACGGCGATGAGGCGCGCGGCGAGCGCGAGCCCCTCCTTCTCGCTCATGGCGTCGACCAGCTTGGGATCGATGTTGTCGTTGTACTGGAGGACGATCAGGTAACCGATCGAGACCCCGATGAAGATGTGCTCGGCGAGCTTGTAGAAGGGGTTGTCCTTGTAGAGGAAGGACAGGATCGCGAAGGTGAGGAAGATCCCCAGCCAGTAGCCGACGACGTCGACGAAGGGGAGCGCCGTCATGCGCGGCCTCCGCGGACGCCGCGGCGGCGTCGGTGCATGCGGCCGGCGAAGAAGATCACGTTGCCGAAGACGATGGCGAGGATGACGACGACGTTGCCGACGTTGAGCACGTCGGCGCCGGCGGTGCCCGAGCCCTTCTTGCCGACCAGGTACTCGTAGCCGGCCGAGCCCGCCATGCCGCCGACGAGGCCGGCGAGCTGCCCGGTCTGGTAGTACGGCGACATGTCCGTGGTCGAGACCGCCGTGACCGCCGTGATCATGCGCAGCTTGTAACGCTCGCCGACGAACTGGATGTATTCCTTCGCGCCCGGGAAGCCGGCGCTCACGAGCACGAGGAGATCGAAGTCCTCGAGGCGCTTGATGCCGTTCATCATCGGGATCTGATCGAGCGGCGTGCCGTCGTTGGCCCGGCCGTCGAAGACCTTGCGCAGATCGGAGCCCATCGCGGCGATCGTGATGCCCTTGCCGTCGCGGAAGCCGAGGTACACGTAGTCGACGTTGGCCCGGTACGGACGGTCGGGTCGGCCGCTGTAGCCCTCGGTGCCCGCCGGCGCGATCGCCTGGTCCACGGTCTCGCGGATGAGGCGCTCGACCAGGGGCGGCGCCTGGTACCACGTGGTGGCGATGACCACGCGCGCGTCCTTGCGCTTGAGGTGCAGCATCACCGCCCGGTAGAAAGGCTCGATCTCCGGCGTCGAGGCCGGATCGAAGTCCATGGAGACGAACACGCGCGCGCCCTCGGGCAGCGCCTCGACGGTGTTGAACGCCGCCTTGGTCATGGAGTCGGGCTTGGCCGGCAGGTTGAGCGGGAAGAAGAGCGGCAGCACGACGGCGAAGGCCATCGCCAGGAAGATCCAGCGCCGGTCGAACGACTGCATGCGCTCGGTCCAGTGCGGCTTCCCGCCGTCGCGGTTGGGATCGGGTGGCGCCATCAGTCACTCCCCAGGTGCGAGCGCTCGAGGCCGACGATCACGCGCAGCGCGGTGGCGATCGCGCCGATGGCCGCGCCCATCATGATCGCGCGACGGCCGGCGTTGTTGGGGATGTCGATGAGCCACTGGCCGAGGTCGGGGAAGACGTCGGAGATCGAGCGGCCGATCGGCGCGCGCGCGAGCATGACCAGGATCGCGGCGAGGAGGAGCAGCGCCGCCTCCGCGTTGCGCGCGCGGAAGGCGCGGAAGGCCGCGGACGCCACGAAGAAGGCCAGGAGCGCGAACATCGTCGAGTTGCAGGGGTCGAACACGTGGTCGTAGACCCAGACGAAGACGCGACCATCCTTGCCCCATGTCATCGGCGGATCGCCCCGCACCTCGACGACCTGCCCGGCGGCGACGTTCACCTTGGTCGTCAACGCGCGGTACCCCGCCATGCGGCGCGAGAGCATGACCTCGACCTCGCCCGCCGGGACGTCGACGGTGAAGGCCTTGCCACCGGTGCGCGCCGGCGCGTTGACCGCGCCGATCCGCACCATGACGTCGTCGGGCGCCGCGACGACGATGCGCCCGCCGTCGCCGGAGGTGGCGCCGACCACGGCGTGGGTCGCCTTCGCCTCGTCGGCGTCGCCGAGCTTGTGCCACGGCAGACCCACGAGCAGCATCAGCGCCGCGCACGCGAGCAGGATGACCTTGTACTGCCAGTCTTCCGCGCGCCGCCGGATCTTGGGCCAGGTGACCTGGAGGATGTTGACGCCGCCGAGGATGAAGGCGGCGGCGGTGAGCACGGCGCCCCACGCCTGGAACTCGTCGGTGGTCGTGCGCACCCGCCAGTGCGGGATGTAGAACTCGAGGAGCCCGTAGATCCCGAACAGCACCCCGAGGACGATCGGCACCGTCTTCTTCATGGGAACACCGCCGGGCCGAGCTGATAGACGGAGGCCGTCGCGAGCACCGCCCCGATGAAGACGAACGCCATCGCCGCGAGCTTGAAGCCGTCCCCGGCCTTCAGGTTGGCCAGGAGCGTGGGCTCGCGCGAGAGGTACGCCGACGTCGCGTACATCTCCTCGCCGATGAGACAGTAGTCGCACGCGGCGACGAAGAACGGCAGCTGCGCCAGCTCCGCGGTACCGGCGATCTGGACCGCGCCGGTGAGGAAGCCGGTCTCGGCCAAGAGCAGCGACTCGCCGAAGAACTTGCCGAAGTAGATGTTGGTCGCCGGCCGATCGCGCAGGATGAGGCCGTTCACGCCGGCGGCGAACGCGAACTGCTCCGCCGTGATGAACATGACGTTCTCGGGGCGGTGTGCGTCCATGCGGCCGGCGTTGGCGTAGCCCTGGCGGACGATCTCCTCGGCGACCACCATGGTCATCGGGTAATAGTTGGCGACCTTGATCTCGGTGTCGTAGTTGGCGGTGAGCTCGGCGACGTGCCCGAGGATGAGGAGCGACGCCAGCGTCTGGATGTCCTGGATCTCCTCGAGGCCGGTGACGTAGAGGACCGGGCGGCCCATCTCGGTCGAGCGGCCGACCGCGTCCTCGATCGCGTCGACGCCCGGCATGCGGCGGATGTAGACGTCCTTGGGGCTGCGGCGCGCGCGCGGGATGTACCAGGCGATGAGGCCGCTGATGAGGAGGACGATGCCCAGGATGCCGACGCGCGTGGTGTGGAAGAACGACGCGCGCGGCGCGACCGCGCTGGACACGACCGGGGGCGACACGGCGAGGAGCTTGCCGTCGCCGTCGCGGCGGACCTCGAACGCGGCGTAGACGTAGCGCCCCGACGGCGACACCTCGTCGGTGAGCGAGACCTCGCCGCCCTCGAGCAGCGCGGCGACCGTCCAGTCCCCGAGCTCGCTCCTGGCCGCGAGCGCCGACGCCGGGCCGAGCGCGGGCGGCGCGGGCGGCGGCGTCTTGCCGTCGTCGGCGCGCCGGACGATCACGGTCGCGACGCCGGCCTCTGGATCCCGGTTGGCGGCGGGCCGCGTGAACGACACCGCGATGTGGCGCCCGTCGTCGTTGGCGGGAGCCTTCGCGGTCAGCGCCGTCACCGGCTCGACCGGCTGCGCCGCCGCCGTCGCCGCTCCGAGCGCGACCAGCAGGAAGCCGAGCGCCACCGTTCGCTCCGAGCGAAGCCTCATCGCTCGATCACCTCGACGTTGGCGCGCGGCACGCGGATGACCTCACCGTCGCCGAGATCGACCTCGAGCACGCGCACCCTGGTCTCGGACGGCATCGTCGCCAGCTCGACCGGCAGCGCGGCGACCTTGCCGATGCGCCCGAAGTACGGCGCGCGGATGCAGCGCACCGGCGCGCCGACCTCGAGGCCGTGGGCCGCGCCCTCCTCGGCGCCGGCGGCGGTCGCGCCGGGGACGACGACCTCGGGCCGGATGACCCCGGCGCGGATCTGCGTCGCGCCGCACACCGACGCGGTCTTGCCGGCGAGGCTGGCCAGGAGCTCGTAGGTCGCCGTGGCCATCGCGATGTCGCCGAAGCCCTCGGTCACCACCAGCGTCGTGAGCAGGCCCTCGGTGCCGGTGACGGCCACGCCGACGTCGTACCCGAGCAGCTCCTTCACGTCCTGGTACGCGAACCCGCCGCACACGATCGCGGCCACGCGCAGCTCCATCGCCTGCTTCATCGCCGCCAGCGTCGCGCGGCCGCCGCCGAGGACGACCTTGCCGGCGTGCTCGGGCGTGAGATCCGCGGCCTCGAGCACGTGGTCGGGCGACTTCGCCACGACGACGAGCGGCGCGTTGACCTCGCCCGAGAGCCCGAAGATGCCCTGGACCAGGGCGGCCTCGGTCTCGACCACCACGCCCTCGCCCTCGATGATCTCGACGACGGTGCCGTCGACGTACGCCTTCACCTCGACCGGCACCGGCGGCTCGCGCAGGACGGCCTGTCCGGTGATCTCGGAGACCGACTCGAGCGTCCCCTCGATCGGCGAGGTGATGCGAGTCTTGAAGTAGCCGAAGAAGCCCTTGCTCTCGGCGATGACCGCGCCCCTGGTCAAGGCCTCGCCCGGCTTGATCCGCAGCTGCGGCGCGACCTCGTCGGGCATGGCGCCGAGCGCCGTCGCCAGGTTCTTGAGGTGCACCTTGCCGGGGAGCTCGGTGCGGGCGACGACGTCGCCGCTCTTCACCCGGTCACCGACCGCGCGCAGCACCTGCCCGGGCAACGGGAGCCGCCGCGTCTTGCGCACCACCGTGTGGCGCGTGACGGTGAGGCCGGGCGTGTACGCGTCCCCCATGAGCAGCTCGGCGCATCATACGCATCGGGGCAGCTTCTGGAATAGGATGGGCCGTGGATCGCTTCGACGTGATCGTCCTCGGCGGCGGCCTGCTCGGGTCCAGCGTCGCCATGCACCTGGCCCAGCGCGGCGTGACGTCGATCGCCGTCCTCGACGTCGACCTCGGCGGCCGCTACTCCAGCTCCGAGCTCAACGCCGGCGGCGTGCGCGCGACCTGGCGCTCCGAGATGAACGTCGCCCTCTCGCTGGCGTCGATCGAGTTCTACGAGAGCGTGCGCGACGAGGTCGGCTTCGATCAGAAGGGCTACCTGTGGCTGTACGACGACGCGCGCTGGTCGGCCGCCTGCGACGCCATCGTCTGGCAGAACCAGCACGGCCTGGGCGTGCGGGCGCTCACGCCCGATCAGGTGCAGGCCCACTGCCCGCTGCTCGACCAGCTCGACGGCGTGGCCGGCGCCACCTTCTCGCCGCGCGACGGGCTCCTCAACCCGAACCTGGTGAAGGAGCTCTACCGCGCGCGGGCGCGGCAGGCGGCGGGCGGCGGGGTGCGCTTCGAGAACTACGCGTACGTCGTCGCCGTCGACCCGGAGCCCGACAAGGTGACGGTGCGCGCGCTCAAGTTCCAGGAGTTCTCGCCGGCGGGCGATCAGGCGATCAAGGCGATCCTCTGCGACGCGATGCCCCCCGACGACGCGGCCGCGGTGAAGCTGACCGCCGACGTGGTCGTCAACTGCACGGGCGCGTGGGCACGGCGCACGGCGCCGCTCTACGGTCACGTCGTCCCGGTCCGGCCGATCCGCCGGCAGATCGCCATCGCCCACGCGCGCGACGTCGACCTCCGGCCCTACGGCATGATCGTCGACACCAGCGGCGTCTACTTCCACCGCGAGTCGACCCACATGCTCGCCGGCTACGCCGATCCCGACGAGCCCGACGAGTACCGCTTCAAGTACGACGGCGAGCGCTGGTTCGAGGAGAAGATCTGGCCCGCGCTGGCGGCGCGGATGTCCCGCTGCGCCCAGATGAAGCACCGCTCCGGCTGGAGCGGCCTCTACGAGTACACGCCCGACCTGTGCGGCGTGCTCGGCTTCGCGCCGGGGCACGAGCGCGTGGTCGAGGCGTTCGCGTTCACCGGCCGCGGCGCGATGCAGTCGTGGGCCGCGGGCCGCGCCGCCGCCGAGCTGGTGACCGCGCGCCGCTTCGAGACCATCGACTGCACGCCGCTGCGGCCCACCCGCTTCGCCGACGGCGACCTGGTGCAGGAGTCGCTGTCGATCTGAGGCGCCGCCGGGCTCAGCAGCCGGCGAAGACGTAGCCGGCTGCGCCGGGCGTCACCAGGTCGCGGTCGCGCAGCACGATCGACAGCCCCGGGAACGCGGCGCAGCCGGCATCGAAGTCGGCCTGCCGGTACTCGATCACGATCACGTGATCGCCGTACGCGGCGGTGTAGACGCCGCACTCGTCGTAGCGATTGCACTCCTCGGCGACGACGAAGTCGGTGCCCATCTCCGCCTTGCGCCCGACCAGCTCGGCCGAGTTCTTCTGCGACGCGGGGAGGCCGCGGGCGTGGGCGCGGTCGGCGAAGAGACGCATGGCCGCGACGGCGTCCGCCTCGGTGAGCAGCCCGCCCGAGCGCGAGAACGAGTCGAGGTTGTCGATCTCGATGGCGGCGAAGCCGGCGTCGGCGCAGCCGTCGATCCAGCCGCCGACGATCGCGGCCACGGCGGTGCGCTTGGCCGGCGTGCCGATGTCGATCAGCATCTCGTTCCAGTCGGCGTCGATCACCGGGTTGCCCTGGCCGTCGCGCAGGATGAGCTCGGGATGCTGGGTCATCCAGAACGACTCCTCGTCGGGCTGGATCTGGAAGCCGTTCACGTAGCAGATGTTGTAGAGCCCGGCGGCCGGGGACGCCCTCCGGTCGCGCGAGACGATCGTGACCCCGACCGGCGGCGGATAGGCGCCACCGAGCTGGTAGTCGACCGCGCCGTTCGGCGGAGGCAACACGAGGGAACCAGCGGTCCCATCTCCGGCGGCAGCGTCGACCTCGCCGTCGTCGTCACCGCCGCCGTCGCCACTGCCACCACCACACGCGGCGGTCAGCGCCGCGATCAGCGCGAGGGTGCGGTTGCCCACGTCGCGAGCGTACCGTGCTACGCCGGACGGGTGCCACCGTCTTCGCACTACCGGCCGGCGCCTCGCTTCACGGCGCTGGGCGATGCGTTCTACGACGTGGTCGAGCCGGCGCGCTTCCCGCGCCACGTCCTGCGCTACCGCAACCAGCGGTGGGCGGACGCGGTCGGCCTCGGCGAGCTGACCCCCGCCGAGTGGGAGGCGCACTTCGCCCGCTTCGAGCCGCTGCCCGACAACCTGCCGCGGCCCCTGGCGCTCCGCTACCACGGCCACCAGTTCCAGGTCTACAACCCGCAGCTCGGCGACGGGCGCGGCTTCCTGTTCGCGCAGCTCGAGGACGGCGACGGCCGCCTGCTCGATCTGGGCACCAAGGGCAGCGGCCAGACGCCGTGGTCGCGCGGCGGTGACGGTCGGCTGACGCTCAAGGGCGGCGTGCGCGAGATCCTCGCCACCGAGCTGCTCGAGGCGCTCGGCGTGTCGACCTCGAAGACCTGGAGCCTGTTCGAGACCGGCGAGAAGCTCCACCGCAACGACGAGCCGTCGCCGACGCGGGCGAGCGTGCTCGTGCGCCTGGGCCACTCGCACGTGCGCTTCGGCAGCTTCCAGCGCCACGCGTTCCACCGCGACCGCGAGCGCCTCGCCGCGCTCCTCGACTACAGCCTCACCCACTTCGCGCCCGAGCTCTGCCACACGGGCGGCGGCGACGCGGCGCGCGCGTTCCTGCGCCTGGTCGTCGAGCGCACGGCGCGGCTGTGCGCGTCGTGGATGGCGGCCGGCTTCGTCCACGGCGTCCTCAACAGCGACAACCTCAACGTCACCGGCGAGAGCTTCGACTACGGTCCCTGGCGCTTCCTCCCGGTGTTCGATCCGACGTTCACCGCCGCGTACTTCGATCATTCCGGGCTCTACGCCTACGGCAACCAGCCGGCGGCGGTGCGCTGGGACCTCGAGCAGCTCGCGCTCGCGCTCCAGCCGCTCGCCGGCGGCGAGACGCTCCACGTGCGCGCCGACTTCGAGCAGACGTTCGAGCCGGCGCTCGACCTCGCGATCGTGCGCCGCCTCGGCGTCCGCTCGCGCGGCCCGCTGTTCGATCGCCTCCTGCGCACCAGCGTGTTCCGCTTCCTCTTCGAGTCGAAGCTCGGCTTCGAGCGCTTCTTCTTCGACGCCCACGGCGGTCGCGCCGGCCAGGGCACGGCGATGGTCGAGGATCTCGCGGCCTACGAGCCCGTCGACCCCGACCGGCGCGCGCATCCGTACTTCGCCGGCGACGCCCCGTGCACGATGCTCGTCGAGGACGTCGAGGCCATCTGGGAGCCGATCGCCGCCCGCGACGACTGGGCGCCGCTCGAGGCCAAGCTGGCGCAGATCCGGCTCATGGCCGACGCGTTGCGGCCGGCCTGATCGGGCGCGCCTCGCTCAGGCCGGATACAGGCTCATCGCGCCCGTCCACGTCAGGTTCGCCGCGACGCGCTTGCCGTGCTCGGTCGGGATCGCCATCGGGCGGCGCCCGCGGGCGTCGAACACGAGCCCGACGACGCCGCCGCGCAGCGTGCGCTCGAGCTTCACGCCCGGTCCGGCGCCGACGTCGACGTGGCGCGCCGGCGTGAGCGTCGCCTTCACCTCGTCGCCGGGGCCGAGCTCGAGGTGGCGCAGGTCGCCGAGGCTCAGGCGCTCGGTCTTCACCTCGCCGCCCGGCATCCGCAGCTCGACGGTGAGGAGCGGACCGTGCTTGGTCGTCCCGACCGGCGCGACGCACGTCCCCAGCCGCACCAGGCAGTCCTTCTCGAAGACCTCGGTCGCGGCCGCCGGGTGCACCGTCGAGAGCACGCCCAGGTGGGGCATCATGAAGATCGAGTCGACCGCGATCTCGGTGACGCCCTCGACCTGGAAGGCGTCGATCATCATGAGCATCGACTGGCTGCGGCGCGGCGCGTGCGAGAGCACCCCCCCCGAGCCGACGAGCAGGTCGAGGTGCATCATGTCGACGAGCGTGTCGGACACGTCCTGGGAGAAGGCGTCGGAGATCGAGCGCTCCTGCTGGGCGCCGGTCAGCTTGACCGCGAACTGCTTGTGCTGGATGAACGAGAGCCGCAGCGCCTCGCGCGCGATCGCCTGCTCGATCTTCAGCTCCTCGAGCGTCTGCGGGATCGTCGTCGGCCGGATCATCTTGTTGCCGATGCGATCGCGCAGCTCGGCCTCGTGCAGCTCGAAGGGCACCCAGCGCTGGATGTCGCCGATGCCGGCCTCGGCCAGCACGTTCGACACCGAGTACGACATGCCGAGGTTGGCCGACACCGTGCGGTTGAAGACGCCGCCGAAGACGCTGAACACGTCGGTGGTCGCGCCGCCGATGTCCACGCCGACGACGTTCACGCCGTCGCGCTCGGCCAGCGCCTTGATGATGAGGCCCATGGCGCCCGGCGTCGGCATGATCGGCACGTCGGTCCAGGTCATGAGCTTCCCGTACCCCGGCGCCTGCGCCATCACGTGCTCCATGAACACGTCGTGGATCGCGTCGCGGGCGGGCGCGAGCCGCTCCTCCTCCAGCGTCGGCCGCAGGTTGTCGACGAACTGCAGCGCGACCTTGCCGCCCAGCATCTTCTCGATCTCGTCGCGCACATCCTTGTTGCCGGCGAAGATCACCGGCAGATCGAAGCCCGAGCCGAGGCGCGGTCGCGGCTGCGCCGCCCGCAAGAGCTCGGCGAGGGCGACGACGTGCTTGCGGGTGCCGCCGTCGGTACCCCCGGCCATGAGGATCATGTCGGGCCGCAGCTGGCGGATGCGCTCGATCTTCTCGTGCGGCAGGCGCTTGTCATTGATCGAGACCGAGTCCATCACGATCGCGCCGGCGCCCAGCGCCGCGCGCGCCGCGCTCTCGGCCGTCATCTTCTTCACCACGCCCGCGACCATCATCTGCAGGCCGCCGCCGGCGGACGAGGTCGAGATGTAGAGGTCGGTGCCGACCCCGTCCTTCTCGGGCCGGATGATCGCGCCGTCGGGCCCGAGCGACGTCAGGAACTGACGGCCGCGGAGCTCCTGGATCTCGCGGACGGCGTTGAGCACGCCGCGGGTCACGTCCTCGACCGGCGCCTCGACCGTGGTCGGCGCCTCGCCGCGCGTCGTGAGGCGGTACTCGCCCTGCGCGTTCTTCTCGATGAGGATCGCCTTGGTCGTCGTCGAGCCGCAGTCGGTCGCGATCACCGAGCGGACGGCGGCCGGATCGACGTCCTGGTAGGCGGGCGTGCCGTGCCCCGACGAGCTCATCGCCCCGGGTGTATCACGCGCGGGCTTCGAGGCGCTTGAGGAGCAGCTCGATCGAGCCGCGCTTCTCGAGGATCGCCTGGAGCCGGTCCCAGCGATCGGGGCTCGCCCACACGATGCCGACGATCGGCCGCAGGAACAGCATCATCTGGCTGCCCAGGTAGCCCATCGGCTTCATCGACTCGAGGAAGAACAGCGCCGCCGGCGTCAGCCGTCGCCGCGCGATGCCGTCGGCGAGCTCGTCGAGCAGCGCGCGCTCGTCCTCGGTCAGGTCGGCCTCGGTGGTCATGCCGGCACGCGCACCTGCAGGAGCTCCACCACCTGGCGCTTGCCCTCGGCGTCGAGCCCGTCGAAGTAGAGGACGAAGCCGCGGTGACGGTCCATCCAGCTCGGCCGCGCGAACGGCGATACCAGCGCGGCACCCGGGCCGACCTGCACGCGCCGCAGCTCGTCCCACGGCCGGAACCTGGAGCCCAGGAAGCGCCGCTGCGCGACGCCGCGCTCGTCGAGCTGGTAGCGGGTCGGAAAGAGGAACGAGCCGATCGACAGCACCAGGAACACCACCGCCAGGAGCGCGAGGAACGGCGATTCGAGCGTGACCAGCACCGCCCACGCCGACAGCAGCAAGACCGCCACGACCAGCGCGAGCTGATCGGGTCGGCGGCGGGCGGGGTGGGCGGTCCAGGTCAACGTCACGTCGCCACAGTGTAACGCCCCTTCCTAGCGCCCCTTCCACACCGGCTTGCGCTTCTGCAGGAACGCGCTGATGCCCTCGGCGGCGTCCTCGAGCGCGAGCACCTTGCCCAGCTCGCCTTGCAGGTAGCGGAGCGCGGGCTCGAGCTCGAGATCGGCCGAGCGGTAGAAGGCCCGCAGGCCGAGCGCGACGGCGGCGGGGCTCTTGTCGGCGAGCTCGCCGGCGAGCTTCATCGTCGTCGCCTCGAGCTCGGCGGCGGGGACCACCTGGTTGACCAGGCCCATGGCCAGCGCCTCGGCGGCGGCGTAGCGGCGGCCGGTCAGCATCATCTCGAGCGTGCGCTTGCGGCCGATGTTGCGCGTGATCTCGGCGGTGATCATCATCGGCCACAGGCCGACCGAGATCTCGGTCGTGCCGAAGGTCGCCGTGTCGGCGGCGATGACGAGGTCGCACGCGACCATGAGGCCGAGGCCGCCGGCGAGGGCGTGGCCGTTGACCATGGCGATGATCGGCTTGCCGACCTCGTGCATGCACAGGAGGAGGTCGACCAGGGTCGCGGGGGGGATGTCGCTCGCGACCGCGGGAGCCTGCATCGAGCCGAGGTCGCCGCCGGCGGAGAACGCGCTGCCGGCGCCGGTCAGCACCACGACCCGGACGGCAGCGTCGTCGCGCAGGCGGCCGAGCGCGTGCACCAGCTCGGCGCAGGTGTCGAGCCCGATGGGGTTGCGCTTGTCGGGGCGGTTGAGGGTGATCCGGGCGACGGGGCCGGCGCCGTCGACGAGCAGGGTGCGGTAGGTTGACTCGACCATCGGCCACACCCTACGCTCGGCTACGATGCGCCGCTCGGGGGTCGTGGCCCTCTTCGCACTTACTGTCGCTGTCACGGCCCCGGCGCGTCCGGCCGCGGCCGGCGACAACGATCTGATCCTCGGCCGCCTCGTGGTCCTCACCGACGACACCGGCGCGGGGACGCCGACGCGCGCCGTCGGGCAGAGCCTCGAGCTGCGCGCGCTGGTGAGCGAGCTCGGCGTCGCGCTCGCGCCGCGGCTGCTCGCGCCGGCCGACACCCTCGGCTTCGGCGGCTTCCAGTTCTCCGCCGACATCAGCTGGACCTCGATCTCGAGCGAGGAGCGCTGGTGGCGCGCGATGCGCAGCTCGCCCGACGCGACCGGCGGCGGCACGGTGAGCCACGGCGCCGACATGCTGCCGACGATCGGGCTCTTCGCGCGCAAGGGCATCTGGTTCCCGGTGCCGTCGCTCGAGTTCGGCGCCGGCATGGTCCACCTGTTCGACTCGAAGATCTGGTCGGGTCAGGCCTACGTGAAGGTGGCGCTGCAGGAGGGCTATCACGACCTCCCGATCCCGTCGGTCGCGGTGCGCGGCGGCGTCTCGCGCCTCATCGGCCAGAAGGACCTCGACCTGACCGTCATCTCGATCGACGGCAGCGTCTCCAAGCACGTCGGCGTCGGCGCGACGTGGGGCCTCGATCCGTACGCCGGGTACGGCCTGCTCATGATGGTCCCGCGCTCGGAGGTGATCGACCCCACGCCCAACATCGATCCGCTCGATCCGATGTCGGTCGACGACCGGGCGCTCAACTTCGTGTTCAAGGATCAGGACGACATCCTGCGCCACCGGCTCTTCCTCGGCGCCAAGCTCCAGTACTACGTGTTCCAGCTGACCCTCGAGGGCTCGTACGCGCTCGCCGGCAGCTCGGTCGACGACCGCTCGGGCACCAACGAGTGCATGTTCGACTCGACCACGACCGCGTGCGACTCGCCCGATCAGGCGAACGCGCAGAAGACGTTCACCGTCTCCGCCGGCTTCGACTTCTGATGCGCGACCTCCGCGCCGCGCTGCTCGCCATCGAGGAGCTGCGTGGCGACCTCTTCCGGCTCGCCGCCCGGGTGGTGGCGCTCGAGGAGGAGCTCGTACGCCGGGTCCCGGCCGACGAGCGCGACGCCGTCCAGGCCGCGCTCGACGCACGCACACCGGAGCTGGTGAAGCAGATCCAGGCGGCGGACGTCGGGGCGAGCGGCCGGCTCTTGCTCGGCGACGCCGTCGACAAGTACGCCGTACCACCGCTGGCCGACGGCGGACCGCCGTGCCTCGAGCTCCTGCCGATCTGCCAGGCACGCTGCTGCACGTTCGACGTGCCGCTCGGTACCCAGGATCTGGAAGAGGGGGTGCTGCGGTGGGACGAGGGAGCGCCGTACCTCCTCGCCCACGACGACGCGGGGCGGTGCGCGTACCAGTCGGCCGATCATTCGTGCACCGTGTACGCCGAGCGACCGGCCGTGTGCCGCGCCTACGACTGCCGCGAGGATCGCCGGGTGTGGAGCGACTACGCGCGGCGGATCCCGGCGCCGCGCGACGAGCGGCCCGCCGATCGCGCGCTCACCGCCGACGAGCGGCACCAGCGCGCCGCGGCGCGCGGGGTGTCGCTGATGATCGAGTCGCGCGCGCTGCGACGGCGGTGATCGGGCACGGGCACGGGCACGGGCACGGGAGCAGACGTCACGGAAGCCGTGACGTCTGCTATGGCCCGACCGGGCAGTTGAGGTCGGTGAGGACGAGGGTGTTGTTGTTCTCGCGGCACTCGAGGTTCTGCGACTGACCGGCGCCGTCGTCGTCGACGATGATGGTGCCGACGCTGCCCGCCGCGAGCCAGTCGCAGCTCACGGTCTCGCAGAGGCCGGGGTGCAGGGTGAGCATCGTCGTCGCCGTGCAGCCGAGCGCGCCGGGCGGGTTGCCGCCGTAGACCGAGACCGGCAAGCCACGCGCCACCGGCTCGGTGCCGCGGTTGCACACGTCGACCGAGATGCGGGCGCCGCCGCTGATGCAGGTCACGGTCGCGCCGCGGATCGTGAGATCGGGTGAGAGCCCGACGCCGAGGCCCTCGCCGGGCACGTTCTGGCGGAAGTTGTTGAGCCCCGCCTGCGTCCAGTTGCGCAGCCACTGCGACGTCCGGGGCACGCGGCCGTCCTCGCCGATGTTGGTCACCGAGTACGCGTGCTGGTTCCAGATCGTGCGGGTGTTGACCCAGCGGTCGACCTGGTCGGCGAGGACGCGCACGCCGAACGCGCTGGCGCCGCCCGGGTTCGCGGCGCGGCACACCTGGCCGGCGGCCGACGGGCCGGCGATCGGATCGCGGCAGACGAAGCCGTCGCCGCCGCAGTCGGCGTCGGCCGTGCAGCGGCAGCGGCCCAGCGTGTCGCCGGCCATCTCGCGGCCGCAGGTGGTCGCGCGCGGGCAGTCGGAGTCGTCGAGGCAGTTCACCCCGTCGAAGATCGGATCGAGCGGCGCGCAGGTGACGTTGCAGTTCGTGTTCGAGGGCACGACGATCTCGGCGTTGAAGTCGGCGTCGACGTCCGCGATGATCGGGTTCTCGTACCAGGTGCACGACTGGCGGAAGCGGGAGTACATCACCTGGCCGGTGGTGCCATCGTAGACGCGCGTGTAGCACTCGTCGGCGTAGACCACCTCGGCGCGGCCGTCACCCTCGAAGTCGAACACCGACGAGCCGGTGACGTTGCTCGACAGGTCCTGGGACGGCTGGAACCAGAGGATGCCGTCGGTGCGGCCGCTCGCGCACGTCGCCGCCTGTCCACCGGCGACGCAGTCGGGATCGAAGACGGTGTACGCGGTGCCCCCGGCCGACGCCATCTCGGCGCGGCCGTCGCCGTCGAAGTCGGCGATCGTCGGCGCACCGCCGTTGCCGGGCGTGGCGCCCTGGAGGTTCCCGGTGAAGATCAGGCGCCCGGCGCGGGTGTACGCGCGGAGCACGCCGGCGTTGACCGACACGATCTCGGCGACGCCGTCGAGCGTGGCCCGGTCGTCTTCGGCGGCGTTGGCGGTGAACGTGCCGAGGTCGGCGACGGCGATGCGGCCGTTGGCGCCGCCGAGCGCTGGGCCGTCGGGGACCCACTCGGTGGTCGCCGTGTCCCACTGGTAGAGCTGCGAGGCCGTGACCAGCTCGGGCGCGCCGTCGTTGTCGACGTCGGCGACCACGGGGATGTAGCCGGTCGAGCGCGGGTCGAGCGTGGTGGGCACCAGCGGCGTGTTGAGGAGCACGCCGGCCGAGGAGTAGACCGCGCCCTGGAACAGGATCTCGGCGACGCCGTCGTCGTCGAGGTCGTGGATCGCCAGCCCGGTCCAGTTGCAGAACGCGTCGCCGTAGTTGTCGGCGCTGCGCCAGAGCACGGCCCACGTGCCGTCGGGGTTGCGGGTGAAGGCGATGAGCCCGCCGTCCTGACGGTGCGCGACGATCTCGGGCGAGGCGTCCGGGCCGCCGAGGTCGGCGATGGCGATCGACTGCGACGCGATCACCTGATCGGGGAAGGTCGCCTGCTGGTCGCAGCTGCGGCCGTCGATCACGCGCAGGATGCCGAAGTAGAGCGGATCGGTGCCGGTGCAGCTCTGGCCGCCACCGTCGGTGAAGTTGTAGGAGATGAAGGCGATCGACGGGCTGCCGAACTCGCCGCCGCCGCCACCGCCGCCGAACGTGGCCACCATCGGCGCGCCGAGGACGTTCCGGTGATCGGGGAAGGGATCACCGGCGGGCGGGCCGAGCCACTCGCACTGCACGCCGGGGAAGAACACGCCGGGCACGACCTCGCGCGTGCACGTGTCGTCGAACGTGCCGCCGGGGCCCACGCCGTACGGGATGCATTCGTTGGTCCCCACGTCGCACCAGCGATCGCCCGGACACTCCTGGTTGGCGTCGCACGGCGGCGGCGGATCGATGCACGTGTCGAAGCGACACACGAGCGGATCGGCGCAGACGTCGCCGGCGCCGCAGCCGGCGGCGTCGACGTCACCGCCGACGTCCGTCGGATCACCGCAGCTGCACGACGACACGACGCTGGAGCACAGAGCGGCGGCTACCAGCGCGAGACACGAGGAGACGGCGCGCATGATGGGATCGTCGCAGTGATGGCATACTGCGCGCAATGACAAAGCCGCCCGCCCTCGACGGCACCGCGCTCCTGCGCTGGGTCGAGCTCGAGCTGCCCGAGCCGCCGTGGCGCGAGCGCGAGCCGTTCCTGGGGTTCGTGTACCTCGACCCGCAGGCCGGGCTGTCGGCCAAGGGCGGTCGCGCGGGAGACGCGTCGCAGGTCGAGAGCCCGTCGCTGACGGTGCGGCTGCCCATCGGCGTCCCCGGCCGCATCCTCGACGAGGACGAGGTCGCGCGGCGCGGGCTGCCGGCGTCGCCGTCGTGGCTCTCCTTCTACGGTCCGCAGCCCCCGGCCCACGGACCGTGGCGCACCGACCCGGGGCTGCGCGGACGCTTCCATCCGCAGTACCCGGATGACCTGCAGGTGCTGGTGCACGATGGCGAGCCGCGTCGTAGCGGCAAGCGCACCGAGGTTTGCTGGGTGCGCGTGGTCGCAGCGGTGGATGCCGACGAGGGGTTGTACGAAGGCGAGCTCCTGAACCAGCCGCACCAGCTCGTGACGGTGAAGGCCGGCGATCGCGTCCGCTTCCTCGGACGCGCGGGCGGCAAGCACCCGCTGTACGTGACGCCGGAATACCTCACCGAGCGGGTCGGTTGGGACATCCAGCCGTGTCCGAGCTGCGGACTGAAGGAGTGCCTCGATCCGCCATCGGTCATGGCGCGGACGAGGTTTGCGGACGCGACCGGGACGGGAACCGAGATCCCCGTGATGTTCACCGCGCACTGCGCGGTGTGTGGACCGCCCCACGCGCAGGTGCTGCAGCGGAGGGACGGGGCGCGGGGAGGATGAGGAATGGAGGGCTCATGGCGATGCGAGCTGCGATGGCGTCTTCGATCCTGTGTGTTGCCGCGTGCGGCGGTGGTGGCGGCGCCGTGAAGAAGTCGCCGAGCACAGGCGCGACGACGGGGACGGCGACCGCGACCGCCGAGACCGGCACGGGCACGGGCACGGGCACGGGCACGGGAGAGAAGGACCCGCACGAGTGGCTGGAGGACGTGACCGGCGAGAAGCAGCTCGCGTGGGTCAAGGAGAAGAACGCGATCTCGCAGGGCGAGCTCGAGGCGACGCCCGGGTTCGAGGCGCTGCGGCTCCGGCTGCTCGGCATCTACGACTCCAAGGACAAGATCCCTGGCGTCGTCGTGCGCGGGAAGTGGCTCTACAACTTCTGGAAGGACGAGGCGAACCCGCGCGGGCTGTGGCGGCGGACGACGCTGGCCGAGTACAAGAAGAAGAACCCGAAGTGGGACGTCGTCCTCGACCTCGACGCCCTGGGCAAGGCCGAGGGCGAGAACTGGGTCTGGCACGGCGCGGACTGCCTCTTCCCGAAGTACGAGAAGTGCCTCTTGAGCCTGTCGCGCGGCGGCGCCGACGCCGACGTCGTGCGCGAGTTCGACACGAAGACCAAGCAGTTCGTCGAGGGCGGCTTCTTCCTCCCCGAGGCCAAGAACAACGTCGGCTGGGTCGACGAGGACACGATCCTCGTCGGCAGCGACTTCGGCCCGGGGTCGATGACCGACTCCGGGTATCCGCGCATCGTCAAGGAGTGGAAGCGCGGCACCCCGCTGGCCGAGGCGAAGACGGTCTTCGAGGGCAAGCCGTCCGACGTGTCCGCGTACGGCTTCCGCGAGTTCGATCACGGCCGCATCCGGGACTGGGTCGGACGCTCGCCGTCGTTCTTCACCAGCGAGCTGTTCCTCCGCGAAGGCGACAAGCTGACCCGCATCGAGAAGCCGGACGACGCCGGCGCGAGCGCGTGGGACGACCAGCTCCTCATCAACCTGCGCAGCGCGTGGACCATCGGTGACAAGACCTGGCCGTCGGGCGCGCTCCTCGTCACGCCGCTCGCCGACTTCCTCGCCGGCAAGCGCGACTTCACGATGCTGTACGAGCCCCGGCCCAACACCTCGCTCGACGGCTACACCGGGACCAAGACGGCGATCCTGGTCACCGAGCTCGAGGACGTGAAGAGCCGCGTCTACCTCCACCAGCGCACGCGCACGGGCTGGAAGCGCACGCGGGTCGAGACGCCCGAGGTCGGCGCCTTCGGCGTCTCGGCGTACGACGAGGACCGGAGCGACGACTTCTGGTTCACCGAGACCGGCTTCACCACACCGACGACGCTCTCGCTCGGCAACATCAAGCGCAAGACACGCGAGAAGCTGAAGCAGAACCCGGTGTTCTTCGACGCCACCGGGCTCGAGTCCACGCAGCACTTCGCGACCTCGCGCGACGGCACCAAGGTCCCCTACTTCCAGGTCTCGCGGACGAAGCTCACGCTCGACGGCCAGAACCCGACCATCCTGAACGGCTACGGCGGCTTCGAGATCTCGATGACGCCCGGCTACAACTCGACGGCCGGCGCCGCCTGGCTCGAGCGCGGCGGCGTGCTGGTCATCGCCAACATCCGCGGCGGCGGCGAGTACGGTCCCGAGTGGCACAAGGCGGCGCTCAAGCACGACCGCCAGCGCGCGTACGACGACTTCATCGCGATCGCCCTCGATCTCGTCGCCCGCAAGGTGACCTCGCCTCCCAAGCTCGGCATCATTGGCGGCTCGAACGGCGGGCTCCTGATGGGCGTGATGCTCGTCCAGCGCCCCGACCTCTTCGGCGCGATCGTGTGCCAGGTCCCGCTGCTCGACATGAAGCGCTACCACAAGCTCCTCGCCGGCGCGTCGTGGATGGAGGAGTACGGCGATCCCGACAAGCCCGAGGACTGGGCGGTGCTGTCGAGGTTCTCGCCCTACCAGAACGTGAAGGCGGGGGTGAGGTACCCACGGACGCTGTTCACGACGTCGACCCGCGACGACCGCGTGCACCCCGGCCACGCGCGCAAGATGGTGGCGCGCATGACCGAGCAGGGCCACGACCTCCTCTACTACGAGAACATCGAGGGCGGTCACGGCGGCGCGGCCGACAACAAGCAGACGGCGTACATGTTCGCCATGGCCTACGCGTTCTTCGCCAAGCAGCTCGGGCTGCCGCCGGCGCAGGGCCGCTGACCGCTACGCCGCCGCCATCTGGGCGAGGCCGGCGGCGACGGAGGTGAGCTCCTCTCCGCCGACGATGCGTCCGGCGCCGAACCGGGCGGCGAGGCGCGCGCGCACCGCCGGCACGAGCGACGAGCCGCCGGTCGCGAACACGCGGTCGACGTCGTGCGCCGACGCGCCCGCGCGCGCGAGCGCGGCCTCGATCGCCTGGTCGATCGCCTCGAGCTCCTCGGCGATCCAGGCATCGAAGGCCACGCGCGCGACGTCGGCGGCGATGGCGGCGCCGGGGCGCGCGAAGTCGAAGCGCGTGACGTCCTCGCGCGAGAGCGCGACCTTGGTCGCCTCGACCGCGCCGTGTAGCGGCAGGCCGAGGTCTTCGTCGACCACGCGGATCAGGCGGGCGATGGCCTCGGGCGCCAGGGCGCCGTCGGCGATGCGCTCGAGCAGCCGCAGGGTCTCCGCGCTCTTCAGCATCGACAGGTGGTGCCAGCGACGCAGGCTGTTGTAGAGCCACGCCGGCACCGGCGCCTCGCCGCCCATCTCGACGCGGTAGCGCGAGCCCTTGCCCAGGGCCGGCGCGATCACGGCGTCGACCACGCGCGCGTCGAAGGCGTCGCCGGCGAGCGCCACGCCGCTGGTCGCGCGCACGCGCGCGCCCGCGGGTCCGACCTCGACGACGGAGAAGTCGCTGGTGCCGCCGCCATAGTCGGCGATGAGCACGAGCTCGTCGTGGTCGAGGCGCGACGCGTACGCGTGCGCCGCCGCGACCGGCTCGTACGCGAACGTGACCTCGTCGAAGCCGGCCAGCGCGAGGGCCGCGCGCATCCGCTCGACCGCGCGCGCGTCGTCGGCCTCGGTCTCCGCGCCCCAGTAGCGCACCGGCCGCCCGATCACCGCGCGCCGGCCGAGCTCGATCGGCGCCGCGGCGCGCAGCGCCCGCAGGTACGTCGCGACCAGCTCCTCGACCTTGAAGCGCCGCCCGAAGATCACGGTGTCGACGAACGACGCCGCCGCGAGGTGGCTCTTGATCGACTGCAGGAGGCGCGCGACGCCTTCGCTCTCGGCGTAGCGCGCGATCGCCGGCGCGCCCGCCGTGGTCCGCATCGGCACGCCGTCATCGGCAGGTTCGAAGCACAGGACGGTCCGCCAGTAAGCGACCGTCCCTCCGCCGGGCCGCGGCAGCGGCAGGACGCGCGCTCCTCCGCCGTCACCCGCCACGGCGATGGCGCTGTTGGTCGTGCCGAAGTCGATGCCGATCGCAGGGATGGAGCTCCGCATGGGAGCCGCCCATTCTGGACACGACGCGCGTCTTTACAACCTGCCAGGATCTCACTAATCTCGGGGAGGTACTCGGGAGGCGTCGGGGTCGCGGGCGTGCTCGGCGCGGGTCTTGATGCCGCCGAGCATCGTCCACTCCATGACGGTGTCCCCGAGGTCGAAGAAGCGGCGTAGCACGCGCCCGGAGAGGCCGCGATCGATCGCGAGGAAGCGCACCCGTACGCGCACCACCAGCCGGCATCCGCGCGGCGTGGGACGCAGGACGAACGCCCAGCTGCACTCGATCGTCGGTTCGTGCGTCGCCGTCCCCGCGGCGATCTCCCGTCCATCGGTGGCGACCCGGCGCGAGAACAGGACCATCATCACGTCGCGCTCGAGCTCGACGACGCGCCAAACGCCGCGGCCCTCGCCGGCGCGCGGCCCGTCGGGGATGAGGTCTCCGACGGCGAGGCCCTGCCACTCCTCGAGGATCACGTCGGCGCTGCCGCGCCCACCGTTCTCCATGGGATACCAGCCGTACCAGCCGGCGCGCCCGTAGCCCATCTGCACGAGGTAGCGCCAGACGACCTCGCGCGGCGCCGCGATGTCGATGACGAACGTCTTCTCGGTGTCGGGGAGGCCGACGAGCCCGTCGCCGGGCAACGGCTCGAACGCCTCGGCGCCACGGAAGGGCTCGCGTAGCGCGGCGTGCATCAACCCGTAGCCGACGTAAGCACCATAGGTGCCGATGGCGCTCGTCGCAGCGCGTCGGAAGACCGACGCGACCGGACCGCGCCCATGCTTCGCCCAGTGCTCGAGGATCTCCGCCGTGCTGAGCATGTCTCGTCACCCGTGCAAGTCCGGTTCCCAGGCGGCCCGAGTCTTGCTCCTCGTCCCGACATGGCGGCCATTCGCTACACCCTCGGCGCGCTCCTCGCCTTCATCGCGTTCAACGCGTTCGGCGGCGGCATCTATGGCATGGCCGGCGCCGGCGGCGTCCCGACCGAGTGGCTCGCCGGCAGCCCGTTCTCGACGTACTTCGTCCCGGGCGCGATCCTGTTCCTCGTCGTCGGCGGGTCCTGCATCGCCGCCGCCGCCGCGGTCCTGGCCGACAGGCCCTACGCGCGGCCCGCCTCGCTCGGCGCCGCCATGATCGTCACGGGCTGGATCGCCACGCAGATCGCGATCATCGGCGCCGTCTCGTGGTTGCAGCCCGCGACCATGCTCGCGGCGCTGCTCGTCACCCTGCTCGCCTGGGAGCTCGATCCCGACCGCGCACCCGATGCGCGGCGCCGGATCGGGAGCGCAGGCCATGCAGGCTCGTGAGAGAGGGACGGCTCAGGCGAGCTGAAGCCCGCAGTCCGGGCACGCGCCGGCGACCAGCTCGCCGGTCGCCCCGCACGCAGGGCACGCCTCCGCCGAGGCCCGCGCGACCGGGGCGAGCCCTTCACGCGAGACCGACTCGTGCCACGCGCCGCGCATCAGCTGCGCGACCGCCGGGATGTCGTCCTCCTCGACCAGGAGGTGTGTCTTGGTCCCTCAACCCTTGCCGGCGCCGGGCGGGCATCCCATCAGCACGGGGATGCCGGCGGCGAGGCACTGCGCGCGCATGCGCTTCATCTCCTCGATCGAGCCCGACAGCACCGCGACGAGCGGGAGCCCGTCGAGCATCTCTTCGGCCTCACCGATGCTGAGGGGGGACGACTCCGACATCCCCCATGTGTAGCATCTCCCCGCCGGCGCATTCTGCTAGATTGCGCCGCCCCGATGTCCGACTCCCTCCCGCCGCAGGTCGCCCGGCGCCGCACGTTCGCGATCATCGCGCACCCCGACGCTGGCAAGACCACGCTGACCGAGAAGCTCCTGCTCTTCGGCGGCGCGATCCAGCTCGCCGGCGCGGTGAAGGCGCGCGGCGATCGCCGGCGCGCGACGTCCGACTGGATGAAGGTCGAGCGCGAGCGCGGCATCTCGGTGACCACGTCGGTGATGACCTTCGACTACGCCGACTGCACGTTCAACCTGCTCGACACGCCGGGCCACCAGGACTTCTCCGAGGACACGTACCGCACGCTCACCGCCGTCGACTCGGCGGTCATGGTGATCGACGCGGCCAAGGGCATCGAGTCGCAGACGCGCAAGCTGTTCGAGGTCTGCCGCCTGCGCGACGTGCCGATCGTCACCTTCATCAACAAGCTCGACCGCGAGGGCCGCGATCCGTTCGAGCTGCTCGACGAGATCGAGCAGACGCTCGCGCTCGACGTCACGCCGGCGACCTGGCCGATCGGGATGGGCAAGGCCTTCCTCGGCTGTTACGACCTGCGCCGCGACCAGCTCGTCCTGATGGAGCGCACCAAGGGCGAGGTCATCCAGGAAGGCGTGACGTGCTCGGGGCTCGCCGACCCGCAGCTCGACAAGCTCCTCCCCGAGCACGCCGTCGCCAAGCTGCGCGAGGACGTCGAGATGGCGCGCGGCCTGTGCAAGCCCCTCGATCCGACCTCGTACCGCGAGGGTCACCTGACGCCCGTGTTCTTCGGCTCCGCGGTCAACAACTTCGGCGTGCGCGAGCTGCTCCAGGGCGTCGCCGAGCTGGCCCCGCCGCCACGCCCGCAGCCGACGATGGAGCGCGCGGTCACGCCCGACGAGCCGGGCGTCTCCGGGTTCGTCTTCAAGATCCAGGCGAACATGGATCCCAAGCACCGCGATCGCATGGCGTTCGTGCGGCTCGCGTCCGGCCACTTCACCCGCGGCATGAAGCTCGTCGTGCCACGTACCGGCAAGGCGCAGAGCGTCCACAACGCGATGGTCTTCCAGGCCAACGAGCGCGAGCTCGCCGAGGACGCGTGGGCCGGCGACATCATCGGCATCCCCAACCACGGCGGCCTGCGCATCGGCGACGCGCTGACCGAGGGCGAGATGCTGCGCTTCACCGGTATCCCGAGCTTCGCGCCCGAGCTCCTGCGGCGTGTTCGCCCGGTCGATCCGATGAAGGCCAAGCACCTCGGCCGCGCGCTCGAGCAGCTCGCCGAGGAAGGCGCCGCGCAGACGTTCAAGATGGAGCTCGGCTCCGACTGGATCGTCGGCGTCGTCGGCGGCCTCCAGTTCGACGTGCTCGCCGATCGCATCCGCACCGAGTACGAGCTGCCGGTGATCTTCGAGGGCACCGCGTTCGAGCGCGCGCGCTGGGTCGAGGCCGACGACGCCAAGGACGTGAAGAAGTTCGCCGAGGCCAACCGCGACAACGTCGCCACCGACCACGCCGGCGCCACGGTCTTCCTCGCGCGCAACGACTGGCAGCTGAACCGCGCCAAGCAGGACTGGCCTGGCATCCGCTTCCTGACCACGCGCGAGCACGCCGGCTGAGACGCGGGAGCGCGCGCCGCGCACGAATTACCCCGGCGGCACCCCTTCACGCGCCGCCGCTGTGTTCGAATCGATCGACGTGAGCGCCTTTCCTCCTCCGCCACCCGGTGCCGAACGACGCGTGCACGTGCGCAAGGATGTCCTCGCGCAGGTCGAGCTCGAATGGGGCAGCCAGGTCGTCGTCGTCAGCGTCAACAACGTCTCGCTCGGCGGCGCGTTCCTCCTCCACTCGGGCGACGAGGTCTCGGTCGGGGAGACCGTGCGCGTGCACATCGCCGCGGGCACGGTCGAGACCGTCCAGGAGGCGCGTGTCGTGCGGGTTTCGCGCGGAACACCGGCGGGTTTCGCTGTCGCCTGGATCCAGCCCACGGCGCGCACGTTCTCGGTGATCGAGCGCCTGATGCGGCCTGAATCTCGTTCCGCGATAGCAGACGCTCATCCTTTATAGTTGACAGTCCGGGCATCCGCCGTGGTAGACATGTATCCAACATGGCGGAAACGGCTGCGCCCACCGACGAGGAGCTGAGCGGCGCCGCCGCGCTCCTCGAGGCCGCCGATCCGGTCGCGACGCTCGAATGGGCGGTCGCCCGCTTCGGGAGGAGGCTCGCCCTCGCCTGCAGCTTCGGTCCCGAGGACCTCGTCCTCGTCGATCTGATCGCGCGCAACCGGTTACCGATCGACGTCTTCACGCTCGACACCGGCGTGTTCTTCCCCGAGACCTACGCCCTGTGGCGCGACGTCGAGGCGCGCTACGGCATCAAGGTGCGGGCCATGCGGCCGGCGCAGTCGATCGAGGAGCAAGCGGCGGCGCACGGCGCCGAGCTGTGGAAGCGTGCCCCCGATCGCTGCTGCCACCTTCGCAAGGTCATCCCGCTCGGCGCGGCGCTCGACGGCCTCACCGCGTGGGTGACCGGGATCCGCCGCGACCAGACGCCGGACCGCGCGCACGCGAAGATGGTCGAGCGCGACCGACGTCCCGGCTTGGTCAAGGTGAACCCCATCGCGCACTGGACCCACGACGACGTGTGGGCCCACCTCTACCTGCACGACGTCCCCACCAACCCGCTGCACCAGCAGGGGTACCCGTCGATCGGCTGCGCGCCATGCACGTCGCCGGTCGGCGCCGGCGAGGACCCACGCAACGGCCGCTGGCGCGGCAGCGTGAAGACCGAGTGCGGGTTGCACGTCGCCGAGACCAGGGAGCACGCGTCGTGAGCGAAGCCGCCAAGGTCTACCCCGTGTTCCTGCGCCTCGAGGGCGAGCGTGTGCTCGTCGTGGGGGGCGGCGCCGTCGCCGCCGGCAAGCTCGACGGCCTCCTCGCGGCGGGCGCGCGCCCCACGGTGGTGGCGCCCGCGATCTCGTCCGCGTGCCAGCGCGACGGCGTCGAGCGGGTCGAGCGCGAGTTCGTCGAGCGCGACCTCGACGGCGTGCGCTTCGTCGTCGCGGCGGCGACGCCCGAGGTGAACCGCGCGGTCGCCGCGGCCGCCGCGCCGCGCAACCTGTTCGTCAACGCGGTGGACGACACCGCCTCGGCGTCGGCGTACCTCGGCGGCGTGATCCGCCGCGGCGACGTCACCGTCGCGATCTCGACCGGCGGCGCCGCGCCGGCGCTCACCGGCCTCCTGCGCGAGGCGCTCGACGCCGCGCTGCCCGAGGAGCTCGACGCGTGGCTCGAGGTCGCGCGCGCGTATCGCGCCAACTGGAAGCGCAACGCGACCCCGATCGCCCTGCGCCGGGCGCACCTGCTCGACGCGCTCATCGCCGCGCGGACCGCGGCCGCCCGCGAGGAGGAACGATCATGAGCCTGGGCTTCATCTCGCTCGTCGGCGCCGGTCCGGGCGACCCCGATCTGCTCACCCGCCGCGCCCTCGACCGTCTGGCCCGCGCCGACCTCGTGCTCAACGACGCGCTGGTCTCCGCCGACCTGCTCGCGCTCGCGCCGCGCGCCCGCCGCTTCTTCGTCGGCAAGCGCGCCGGCCGCCACTCGATCACGCAGGACGGCATCCACGCGCTCATGATCCGCGCCGCGAAGCGCGGCCAGCACGTCGTCCGCCTCAAGTGTGGCGACCCGTTCGTCTTCGGCCGGGGCGGCGAGGAGGCGCTCGCGCTCACCGAGGCCGGGATCCCGTTCGAGGTCGTCCCCGGGGTCAGCTCGGCGATCGCGGCGCCTGCGCTCGCCGGCGTCCCGGTGACGCATCGCGGGCTCGCCGCCGGCTTCGTCGTGGTCAGCGGCCACGCACCGGCGGCGTACACGCCGATCCTCGACGGCCTGCGCCCCGGCGCCGCGACCCTGGTCGTGCTGATGGGCGTGCGCGGCCGCAGCGACCTCGCCACCTACCTGCTCGCGCGCGGCTGGGACGCCGCGACGCCGGCCGCCCTCGTGCTCTCGGCCTCGCACCCGACGCAGGCGGCGTGGACGGGCACACTGGAAAATCTCGGAGCCGCCGGCATCGATGATCCGGAAGCACCGGGCGTGCTCGTGATCGGCTCCGTGGTCGGGGTCGCCGCCGACATCGCGTATCATCGACCGCCGTGGATCCTCCCTGCGACCCAGCCGAGCTCGGCCGGGGCCTGCTCGACGCCGTCGAGCGCGCCGGGCTCGGCCTGACGATCATCCGGATCCGCGGCACGACGCTCGAGCGCGTCTACTCGAACCGGACGTTCTGCGACCTCGCCGGCTACAGCGCCGACGAGCTGAGCCGGGTCCCCCCGACCGCGCTCGTCGCGGCACCGGAGCGCGCGCGGATCGAGGAGATGCGACAGGCGTTCCATCGCGACGGACGCCACCCCGCCACCATCGAGACGGAGCTCCGTCGCAAGGACGGCACCTCGATCCCGGTCGAGGTGTCGATGGGCAACGTCCCGACCGCGGATGGCACGCTCACCTACAGCTTCGTCCGCGACATCCGCGAACGCCATCGCGTCGCGACGGCGTTGCGCGAGTCGGAGCAGCGATTCCGCACCGTCGCCGAGGCCTCCGCCGACTCGATCACGGTCATCGCCGACGGGCGCTTCCTCTACGCCAACCCCGCCGCGGCGACCGTGCTCGGCTTCGACACGCCGGAGGAGCTCATGGCCCGCCCGCTCGGCCAGCTCCTCATCGATCCCGAGGAGATGCGCGACATGGGCGAGCGCATCGGTCGCATCATGCGCGGCGAGCGCCTGATGCCGCGCGAGTACCGCGGACGGAAGAAGGACGGCTCGGTCGCGGTGATGGAGATCTCGACGACGCCGATCGTCTACGACGGCCGGCGCGCGACCCTGTCGTTCGGCCGCGACACCGCCGAGCGGCGCGCGTGGCAGGCCGAGCTCATGCGCGCCGATCGCCTCGCGTCGATCGGGTTGCTCGCCGCCAGCGTCGCGCACGAGGTCAACAACCCGCTCACCTATCTCCTGCTCCACCTCGAGCGCCTCGAGGAGATGCTGCCCGAGGCGGTGCCGGACCGCGGCGCCCGCCAGCGCGTGAACGAGCTGCTCGCCGCCGCGCGCGACGGCGGCGAACGCGTCCGCACGATCGTGCGCGACCTGCTCTCGGTCGCGCGCCACGACCACGAGGCCTCGGTGATCTCGGTGGTCGAGGTCATGGACACCGCGCTCAAGCTCGCCGGCGCCGCGGTCGGCGAGCGCGCCGAGATCGTCCGGTCCTACGACGACGTCTCGCCGGTGCTGGCCAACCCGGGTCGCCTGAGCCAGGTGTTCGTCAACCTCTTGCTCAACGCCGCCGACGCCTTCGACGAGCCACACGCCGACAACCGGATCGAGATCACGATCGCAGCAGACGCCGACCACGTCGCCATCACCGTCGCCGACAACGGGCGCGGCATCGACGAGGCGCTCCTCGCGCGCATCTTCGAGCCGCTGTTCACGACCAAGCCGCGTGGCGCCGGCACCGGGCTCGGCCTCTCGATCTGCAAGGGCATCGTCACCGAGCTGGGTGGAACGATCACGGCCTCGGCGCGCTCGGGCCGCGGCACGGGCATGGAGGTACGTCTGCCGGTGGCCACGATCCGTGCGCCGTCCGCGCCCGAGGCCCCAGCAGCGGCCTCCGGCACGCGCCGGCGCGTGGTCGTCATCGACGACGACAGGCTCGTGGCACGCTCGCTCGCCGCGCTCCTGTCGGCGCACCACGACGTCGAGACGTTCACGTATCCACGCGAGGCGCTGGCGGCGCTCGCCGAGGGCGAGCTCGCGGACCACGTGCTCTGCGACATCAACATGCCGGGGCTCTCCGGCCCGGATCTCTACGACCAGCTGATCACGCGGCGCCCCGAGTACGCGCGTCGCTTCACCTTCGTCACCGGTGGCGCGTCGACGACGCGCATCGACGAGCTGGTGGCGAGCGGCGCCGTCCGCCTGCTGCAGAAGCCGTGCGACGCCGCGACCATCCTCGCCGCGGTCGTCCCCGCCTCGTAGCCGCGTGCCGGGTGGCGCATGCCGTGCATCTGCTCTCGAGCAGGAGACCGGGCCATGCGCAAGACCATCGTCATCACGCTCGTACTCGCTTTCGGCGCCGCGATCGGAGCCGCTCGCGCCGATCTACCGCCGAGGACACCCGGCGAGCTGCGGATCGAGATGCGTCGCCTCTGGGACGACCAGCTGATCTTCACGCGCAACTTCATCATCAGCACGCTCGCCATGAGCCCCGACCAGTTCCCGGTGACGGAGGCCTTCCTCGGCCACCAGGCGGCGCTGGCGGACGCGTTCACGCCGTACTACGGGGCCGACGCGAGCCGCGAGCTCGCCGCGCGCCTGAGCACCCATGCGACGATCACCGTCGACCTCGTGCGCATCATCAGCGAGGGGGACGTCGAGGCCGTGCCGCGCACACGCGCCCACTGGGTCGGGAGCGCGCAGCAAGTCTCGGCATACCTCGCCACCCTCAACCCGGGCTGGGACGCCGCGGAGCTCGAGGACCGACTGCTCACGTACCTCGAGCTGACGATGGCGGAGATCGCCGGCCGATCGATCCGGAACTGGGAGGTCGAGCTCGCCGCGTACGAGCGACTGCGCAGCCATGCCACCGGGCTCGCCGACTTCCTGAGCAACGGCATCATCGTGCAGCACCCGGCGCAGTTCTCGCCGACGCGGATGTGAGCGGCGGTACGGCGCGGGGAACGTGAGGCATCTCGCGTCCCCACGCGCGCGCCGTGCGCTACGATGGGGACGTGCTCCTGCGCCGCCTCCTCCCGGCAGTCGCACTCATCTGCGCGTGCGCGACCGCGTTCGCGTCGAATCGTGCCGGCGCCGAGACGCTGGTGCTGGTGTCGCCGCCGCCCGCGCTCGATGCGGCGGTGCGCACGTCGCTGGCACCGTGGCGCGTGAAGATCATCGTCGTCCAGCTCGCGTCGGGTACGCCGGCGGAGCTGGCGCTGGCGCAAGGCGCGGGCTTCGTGGTGTGGGCCGACGACGACGAGCTCGTGCTCTGGGACGCCGGCGCGGGGGTCGGCGAGCGCCGCGACATCCCTGCGAAGCTCGACGACGCGAGCGCCGCGGCGCTCGCCCTCTCGATCAAGACGTGGATGCACCTCGGCGCGCCGCCGACCAGCTCGATGGACGATCCGCCCGACGGGCCGGTCGATGCCCCGCCGCCGTCCGAGGGAGGGGTCTCCGTGCTCGTGCCTGTGGTCCCCGCGCCGCTGGCACCGCCCCGCCTGCGGGTCGAGGCCTCGACCGGCGCGCGCGGCAACATCGCCGACGACGGCCGCGCCTCGTTCCGCGCGTCCATCGGTGTGGTCGCGCGCACGGGACCGATCGATCTGGCGCTCGGCTTCGAGCTCGGACCTGCGCGCGCGACCGCCGACAACGTCGCCAGCGGTGACCTCTCCACCGTCGAGCTGAGCGCGCACGCGCGGCTGCCGGTGCCGATGACCGCCGGGCTGACCGCGTACCCCGGCGCCGGCATCGTCCTGGTACGCAGCTCGTTCAAGGGCGCCGACGACATGGCGCGCACGTTCGTCGCGAGTGACCTCGCCCCGGGACTGGACGCGGCGGGGCTCCTCGAGTGGCGCCCCGCGCGGCTGGACCGGCTGGTGGTCGCGGCCGAGGTCGGCGCGACCTACGTCCTGACGTCCCAGAAGCTACAGGACCGCAACATGCGGTTGATTACACCTGCCCACATCGAACCCAGGGGCCTGGTGCGGGTCGGCTTCGTCCTGCGGTGACTTTTCTCCGCGCCCCGTCACTAACGAAGCAGTGACCTCCCCCGCGCCGGCCGCCCGTAGCCGCGACGCCGAGCTTGCAGCTCGGTGCGTGGGCGGAGACCGCGCGGCGCAGAGGGAGCTCTTCCAGATGACGCGCGCCGCCGTTCACCACACGCTCTACCGGATCCTGGGTTCGAACCAGGACATGGAGGACGTGCTGCAGGAGACCTTCCTCGAGGTCTTCCGCTCGATGAAGCGCTACGCCGCGCGGTCGAGCCTCGTGACCTGGTGCTGCGCGATCGCGTCCCACGTCGCGCTCGGTCACCTGCGTGGCCGCCGCCGCCCGATGGTGGAGCTCTCCGACGATCTGCCCGCGCCGTCACCCGACGCCGAGCGCATCGCGCTGGCCCGCGAGGCCGCGCGCCGCCTCTACGCGGCCCTCGACAAGATCGATCCCGTCCATCGCATCGCGTTCGCGCTCGCCGTCGTCGACGGCAAGTCGCTGCAAGAAGTCGCCGAGCTCACCGATTCCTCCCTGTCGGCCGTGAAGACTCGCGTGTGGCGCGCACGCAAGGAGCTCGATCGTCTCGCCGGTCGCGACCCGGTGCTCTCGGCGTACGTCGCCGAGCTCGCCGAGGACGCACCGGCAAGGGAGGGTGTATGAGTCGCCTGGGTCCACCGTCCGTCGAGGTGCTGCCGGATATCACGTGGGCGCGCGTGGAGCGCCGCTTGTGGGCTGCGCTCGACGAAGCCGAAGCCGAGGTCGCGGCCACGCCGCCGTCGTCGTCGACGCGCCGCTGGGCGCGCTACGGCGTCGCCGCCGGGCTGGCGCTCGCCGCCGCGGCCGCGCTCCTCCTGCTCTGGCCGGACGGCACGTCTCGCTCCCACGACCTGCCGTCGCGGGTCGCGACCGCGGAGGCGGAGACCACGCTCAGCTTCGGTGACGCCGAGATCACGGTGCTGCCGGCGTCGACCGTCGTGCTCGCGGGCACGCCGGCGCGCGGCGTCGACATCGTGCTCGAGCAAGGCAGCGCCACGTTCGCGGTGGCCCCACGCAAGGGCCGCCCGCCGTTCGTCGTCCACGCCGGCGTCGCGGACATCCGGGTCGTCGGCACCAGGTTCACGGTCACGCGCAGCGGCGATGCCGCTCGTGTCGAGGTCACGCACGGTGAGGTCGAGGTCGTGGCCCACGGCCGTCGCGAGCTGCTGCTCGCCGGTAGTTCGTGGAGTTCGAGTCGCGATGGGGCCACGGCCGCCGTCGAGCCCGCCGTCGAGCCCGCCGTCGAGCCCGCCGTCGAGCCCGCCGTCGAGCCCGCCGAGGTCCAGCCGAGACCTCGGCAGGTGATCGATCCCAAGGCGGCGTACGAGGCGGCCGCGTCGCTGGAACCGGCGGATCCGGTCGCCGCGCTCGCGGCGTATCGCAAGATCGCCCGGGGCACCGGCCCGTGGGCGGCCAACGCGCTCTACGCGGCGGCGCGCCTCGCCGATCAGGAAGGCCAGCCCGCGCTCGCGCTCGCGCTCGCGCGTCAGTACACGAAGCGGTTCCCCGCCGGCGCCAACGTCCGTGACGCCGCGCGCCTCATCACTCGCCTCGAAGGAGCCACGAATGCAACGCCTCCGTGAAGGCTTCGCGCTGTCTCTCGTCCTGGTCGTCGCCCTCCTGAGCGGCGCCGCGTGCGGTGGAGACGATGGCGGTAACAACGACGGCGACGGCGGCAACAGCGACGGCGACGGCGGCAACAGCGGCGGCGACGGCGGCAACGGCGGCGTCGATGCCCCGACGCCGCCGGGCGAGTGCGTCACGGGCACGTCGCAGTGCACCGACGGCATCGACAACGACATGGACGGGATGATCGATCTGGCCGACGTCGAGTGCACCAGCGCCTGCGACAACGACGAGGGCAGCTTCGGCACCGGGCTGCCGGGCGACAACCGCGATCCCAACTGGCAGGATTGCTTCTTCGACGGCAACAGCGGCCACGGCAACGACGGCTGCCGTTACCACACGTGCTGCCTCTACCCGCCGGGCCACGCCCTTGCGTGCACCCAGCAGCAGCTCGCTTCGGGTGCGTGCGACGTCACGCAGCAGTGCGTGGACACGTGCGCGCCGGCGGCCCCGCCGGGCTGCGACTGCTTCGGCTGTTGCAAGATCTGCGGCGTGACCGGCGCCTGCGCCGATCAGGATGGCTGCTACCAGTTCCTCATCCTCCCGACCTGCCAGTTCGAGAACGTCTGCGGCGACCCGGTCAACTGTCCGCCCTGCCAGCAGTCCTCGGAGTGCACCACGCAGTGTCCGACGGGCGCGTCCGAGTGCTCGATCGACGGCGACTGCGCCGCCGGCCAGTTCTGCACTGACGGATGCTGCGTGGCGCAGATCCCATGATCGCCCTCTCCCCGCCCGCGCCGCAGACACCCGAGCCACGAGCCGACCCGCGACGTGCCCGCCGCGACTCGAGCGCGCCGATCCCGATCGAGCCGGAGACCAGCGCCCCCGCCGCCCTCGTCGAGTCGCGGCTGCCGCGCGGGACGCCGGCCGCCGGGCTGCCACGCGTCTCCGCGCCTCACGAGTACGACGACGTCGATCGCTGACTCCGGCGCTGACTCCGGCGCCGACGGCGGCGCACGAGGAGCATCCCGACCAGCCCGACGAGCGCGAGCGGCGCCCGCGGGTCGGAGCTCGCGCTGCAGCAGCCGCCCTCGTCCACGGGGATGAAGCAGGCGAAGCGCTCGTCGTCGGCCTGGCTACACGCCATGCCGCCGGGACAGCCGCCGGTGCCCTGCCAGCACGGCTGGGTGCAGACCGCCTCGCCACCGCGCGAGACGCACTCGCGCGTCGCGCACTCCTCCTGCCGCGTGCACGGGTCGCCGATCGGCGTCGTGCCGGCCGGCGCGAGACAGCGCCCGGCGTCGCACGCGTAGCCGGCCGGGCAGCTGCTGGCGTTCGCGCACGCCGCGCCCTTCTGCACCGTGAGCGTGGACGTGCCGAGCGTGCCGAGGTCGTCGTACACGCGCACCTCGAGGTCGAGGACGCCGTCGAAGAGCGCGGCCGGGGTCACCAGCTCGTAGGGCGAGTCGGTGAGCTTGCCCGGCACCGCGCCGATCTGCGCGCCGTTGATCCACAGCTCGACCGTCGTCGCCGGACGTCCGCCGACATCGACGAACACCGAGAACGTCGGACTGACGGTGGCGCCGGGCATCGGGCTGCGCACGGTGATCGGCGGCGGTGCGGGTGGCGTGCCGGGCCCGAGCACGTCGTAGAGCTTGCGGTGCGACGACTGCCGCTCGCTGCACTTGCAGGAGCGCGGCGCGTCGAACTCGCCGCACGCGACCGTGCGGTTGAGGAAGACCTTCACGCCGCACCCGGTGAGGTACGTCATCGGGTCCTTGCACTCGAACTCGTGATCGAGGCCGTAGATGTGGCCGGCCTCGTGGGCCACCGTCGCGCACAGCTCGTTGACGAGGTCGGGCCCCGAGAGGTGGGCGTTCGCGAACGCGTACGCGACGGCGCTGGGCAACGGCGAGCAGTCGTTGGCGAGCGGCGCGATGCCGAGCGTGTTGCCGGCCAGCCCCAGCGACGCGGCGGTGCCCGCGACCATCACCTCGACGTGCGCGCCCGACGGCGGCTCGGTCACGACCTCGACCCCGTAGATCGCGTAGGTCGCGCGCACGCANNGCCTGGTCCCACATGAACGGCGCGAGGCTCACGCTCGCCGGTACGCCGTCGCGGCCGAGGATCGACGAGCGATCGGCGACGGCGTCGTCGCGGCCCGCCGTCGCCGTGCACCCGCTGGCGCAGCGATTCAGGTAGAGGTAGTCGGGCCCGGCGTGGAAGGTCGGCGGCGCCGGCTCGACGACGACGTAGTCGAGCGTCTCGTCGGCTCGCACCGAGACCTGCGCCGCGACGTCCGCCACCGTGGCGCCGAGGAGCGAGGCGGCGGCGACGGCGACCACACGGCGCGACAGCATCCGGGGAAGGTATCATGCACCCCGTGGAGGACCCGCGCTCGATCGCTCGCGTCGTGCGCCGCGTCGCACTGCACTACGTCGGCGGCGCCGAGCCGGCGCTCGACCGTCCGGCCCACGTGCGCGCCGCGAGCGGCCTGTGCTGGATCGGGCCCTACCTCGCGGTCGTGTCCGACGACGCGAGCTTCGTCGGGCTCGTGGACCCGGTGACCGGCGCCACCCAGCCGATCACGCTTCCCCATGCACCTGGCGCGCGGCGCCAGTTCGACACCGCGCGCGGCAACAAGGCCGACAAGCTCGACCTCGAGTGCATCATCTCCGTCGGGGGACGGCTCATCGCGTTCGGATCGGACAGCGGACTCGCCGTGCGCCAGCAGCTCGTC
Source organism: Myxococcales bacterium UBA2376 (assembly GCA_002344285.1). Taxonomy (GTDB): domain Bacteria; phylum Myxococcota_A; class Polyangia; order Haliangiales; family Haliangiaceae; genus UBA2376. Next base: position 21,746 of record DDTA01000304.1, on the reverse strand, counting down.
GTGATCGACAACGAGCGTGCCGCGCCGCGCGTCGTCCCGCTCGGTCGCCTGTACGAGGCGCTGCGCCAGCCCGTGCTCGGGCGCGGCGCGCTCAACCTCGAGGCGGCCGCCGTGTGGGGTGACGCCGTCGTGCTCGGGAACCGGGGCGGCGATGTCGGCGACGACGGCCGCCCGACCCGGGACGCGATCGCCCGCGTCCCGGTGAGCGCGCTGCGCTGGCTGATCGACGATCCCGCGCACGCCCCGGTGCCGCCGATCGTGTGGCACCCGCTCGCGCTCGGCCAGCTCGACGACGCGCCGCTGCACCTCACCGATCTCGAGCTCGCGTCGGGGACCCTCGTGTTCGCGGCGGCCGCCGAGAGGACCGCGAGCGCCTACGACGACGGGCTGGTCACGGGCAGCGTCGTGGGGTTCGTCGGAGGCTCGCTGAGCGGCCATCAGGTCGAATGGTCTCGCGTGGTGGACGAACGGGGCGCGCCGCTCGTCGCGAAGCTCGAAGGGATCGTCGTCAACGACGAGACCGGAACCCTGCTGGCCGCCGTCGACGCCGACGATCCCGACCGCCCGTCCGAGCTGCTCGAGCTGGCGATCGAGAGCGCCTGGAAACCGCGCTGACTCGGCGATCGTTCCGCGACCCGCGACGTGTCGCGGGCCGCGCAGGTGCCAGCGCCTGTCAGAGACCGCGATCCAAGCCCCGCCGTTTGTCCCCGGCAGGAGGTTTCCATGCCCCGCGCATTCGCGCTCGCCCTGTCCCTGGCGCTGGCGCTCGCCACGCGTCTGTCCACCGCCCACGCCGCCGACGACGATCGCCGGCCGATGCTGCTCGCCGTCGACGGCGAGACCCGCACCGAGCTCCCGCTGGTCTCGAGCGCGATGCACGTCGACGTGCGCGGCCCGATCGCGCAGGTGCAGGTCACCCAGACGTTCTCCAACCCGGCCGACCGGCCGATCGAGCTGGTCTACGTGTTCCCGCTGCACGAGGACGGCGCGGTCGGCGCCATGACCATGCGCGTCGGGTCGCGCATCATCCGCGCCCAGATCAAGCAGCGCGACGAGGCCCGCGCCGCCTACGAGGGCGCCCGCCGCGAGGGCAAGACCGCGGCGCTGCTCGAACAGGAGCGGCCCAACATCTTCACGCAGTCGGTCGCCAACGTGATGCCCGGTGAGTCGATCGACGTCGCCCTGGTCTACGACGTGCTGCTCGACCCCGACGGCGACGTCTACGAGCTCGCGCTGCCCACCGTCGTCGGCCCGCGCTACAACCCGGGCACGCCGATCGACACGCGCACCGGCACCGGGGTCCAGGCCGACACCCACCGCGTGCCCGACGCATCGCGCATCTCGCCCGAGGCCGCGCCCCCGGGCCTCCTCACCGGCAACACCGTCACCCTCGACCTCGACGTCGACGCGGGTCTCCCGATCGCGGCGATCGAGAGCCCCACGCACCGCATCGTCACGAAGCAGCTCGCGGCGGACCACTACCAGGTGGGGCTCGCCGCCGGCGACATGGTCGCCGACCGCGACTTCGTCCTGCGCTGGCGCGTGACCGTCGCCTCACCGACGCTCGCCGCGCTCGCCCACAAGGGGGCCGGCCACGGTCACCTCGCCCTCGTCGTGCAGCCGCCGCCGGTCGACGCCGGCAAGGCGCCGCCGCGCGAGCTGGTCTTCGTCGTCGACACCTCGGGCTCGATGTCGGGCGAGCCGCTCGCGCTCGCCAAGCGCGGCATGCGTTACGCGCTCGATCACCTGCGCCCCGAGGACACCTTCCGCATCCTGAACTTCTCGACGGCGGTCGCCGGCTTCGCCGAGGGTCGCGCCATGACCGCGTCGCGCGACAACGTCCGCGCCGGGCTCTCGTACGTCAACGGCGTCGGCGCCGGCGGCGGCACCGAGATGATGGGCGGCATCGTCGCCGCGCTGTCGAGCCCTCCGTCCGACGGCCGCGAGCGCTTCATCGTCTTCATGACCGATGGCTACATCGGCAACGAGGCCGAGATCTTCGCCGCCGTGACCAAGCACCTCGACCGGCGCACGCACCTGTTCTCGTTCGGGGTCGGCTCCTCGGTGAACCGCCACCTCCTCGACGGGCTGGCCCGGAGCGGCAAGGGCGCAGCGCAGTACCTGCTGCTCGACGAGGCGCCCGAGCCGCAGATCGAGACCTTCTACGCCCGCCTCGACGCGCCACTCCTCCACGATCTCCGCGTCGACTGGGGCGGGCTCGACGTCCGTGACGCGACGCCGTCCGACCTCGCTGACCTGTTCGCCGGCCAGCCGCTGGTCGTGGCGGCGCGCTACGGCCGCGGCGGCCGCGGCACGATCAAGGTCACCGGCAAGGCCGGCGGCCGGCTCCTCGAGCTCACGATCCCCGTCGAGCTGCCCGCGCGCGGCGGCGACGGCGAGGTGCTCGCCCGCCTGTGGGCGCGCAAGCGCATGGGCGAGCAGCTCGACCGCTTCGCCACCGCGGCCCACCCCGTTCGCCAGGCGATCATCGACGACGTCACCAGCGTCGCGCTCGAGCACGCGCTCCTGTCGCCGTGGACGGCGTTCGTCGCCATCGACGAGATCGCGCGCGCCGAGGGCATGCCGACGCACACGGTCGCGGTGCCGGTCGAGCTCCCCGCCGGCGTCACGCCCGCCGCCGGCAACGTCATCACCGCCGAGTACAGCGCGTCGATCCCGGTCCCCGGCCGCATCTTCGAGAGCGCGCTCGACGCCGCCGGCGGCGCGGGCGGTGACGCCTACGGCGTCTCGTTCTCCGGGGCCAGTGACGTCGAGAGCGCGTACTACGTCGACGGCGTGAACCTGACCGCCACGGCCGCCGGCTCCTACGTGGCGCGCCGACGTTTCGTGCCGCGCCTCTCCGTCGCCGCCGGGCTCGGCGTCGGAGCGCGCGACGGCGACTTCGCCTCGATCGGGCTCGGGCTCGAGCGCGGCTTCGGGAGCGGCCGGGGACCGACGCGCCTGCTCGCGCTCGGCCTCGAGACGCGGTTCGACGCGCGCGGCGAGCAGTCGAACCTCGTCCAGCTCATGCTGACCCTCGCGCGGCTGGCGATCCTCCGCCACATCGACCTGCGCCTCGGCGCCGGCGGCGGCGTCGACCTCGACGGCAACCTCGGCCTGGCCTGGAAGAGCGAGCTCGGGTTCTCCGTCCCGGTCTCGCGCCGGTTCCTCCCCGAGCTGACGCTCGGCGCCAGCGGCTCGACCGCCGGCGACGACTTCGTCGGCGCCGGGCTCGGCCTCGGCGTCAGGTGGTGATCGGGCCCGGCTCGAGACCCTGCGCGCCGACCTCGGCCTCGCCGCGGTCGACCGGCTTCGAGCGCCCGAGCGCCCTGCGGACGATCGGCATCACGATCGACGACAGGCTGTCGAAGAGCGAGTAGAAGACCGGGATGGCGACCAGGGTGAGGGCGAGCGACAGCGTCTGCCCGCCGACGACGACGCCGGCGATCGCACGCGAGAAGCCCGAACCGATGCCGTCGCTGGTGATGAGCGGGATCATGCCGGCAACGAACGCGAACGTCGTCATGAGGATCGGCCGGAGCCGGTCGGTGGCCGCCTGGAGGACCGCCTCGTCGCGGGCCATGCCCCTGGCCCGCAGCTGGTTGGCGTGATCGATCTGCAGGATGCCGTTCTTCTTCACCATGCCGAACAGGACGAGGAGCCCGAGCATCGAGAAGATGTCGAGCGAGTTTCCGGAGACGATGATCGAGACGAGCGCGAAGGGCAACGTCAGCGGCAAGGTCAGCATGATCGTGAACGGGTGCAGCCAGGACTCGAACTGCGCCGCGAGCACGAGGTACATGAACAGGAACGACATGAGGAACGCGAAGCCGAACGCCGCGGCGGTGCGTCCCATCTCGCGCGTCTGCCCCCACGGGATCGCGTGGTACCCGGGCGGCAGCTGCTGCTCCGCGATCGCCTTCTCGAGCTCCGCCGAGATCGTGCCCTGGCTGAAGCCGGGGGCGACGTTCATGGTGATGACGATGCTCTTGGCGCGGTACGTCCGGTTCACCACCGACGGGCCGGTGCCCTCCTCCGCGGTCACCACGTCCGACAGCGGCACCTGGCCGAGCGTGCGCGACGGCACGGTGATGATGCCGAGCAGCGACGGATCCCAGCGGAAGCGCTCGTTGGCGCGCAGGAACACGCTGTACTGGCTGCCCCGCTCCTCGTATGTCGATCCCTCGAGGCCGCCCATCATGAGCGCCAGGCTCGACGTGATGTCCGCCGGGTCGACGCCGAGCGCCGCGGCCCGATCGAGGTCGGGCATGAGCCGCTGCTCGGGCAGCGGCTCGGGCACGCTCGAGTCGAGGTCGACGACCCCCGGCACCTGCTTCATCCGCTCGACGATGCGGTTGGCGTAGAGCGTGAGCCGGTCGAGATCGGGCCCGGAGAGCAGGTACATGACCATCGCGTTCTGCTGCGCGCCGACCGAGAAGTCGTTGACCAGCTGCGCGGCGACGCGCGTGCCCTCGGGCAGATCGACGAGCACGTGCTTGCGCACGTCGTCCATGATCTCGTTCTGCGTGCGCGTGCGGCTCCCCGGGTCGGAGAGGCGCACGTACACGCTCGCCACGTTCTGGATCTTCTGGTCGTTGTCGGCCACGTTGACCAGCGTGTGCGTGACCTCCGGGATCTTGCGCGTGTTGCGCGCGATCCGCTCGGCGATCACGGTGGTGGCGTCGAGGCTCGTGCCCTCCTTGGTCGCCACGTAGATCTCGAACTGCGCCTCGTCGTTCTCGGGGAGGAAGCCGAAGCCGGCGCGCGGGCCCAGGACGCCGACCGACAGGAGGACCACCACCGACGCGACCACGACGATCCAGCGACGACGGAGGAGGAACCGGAGCACCTTGTGGTAGCCGCGCTCGACCGGACCGTACAGGCGATCGATGCCCCGCTCGAGGAACGACCTCCGGTGGCCCTCGCCCGGCGGCGGCGGCATCGGCAACAGGCGTGCGGCCATCATCGGCGTGAGCGCGAACGAGACCAGCATCGACACGGCGATGGCGAACGCCATCGTGAGGCCGAAGCTGCGCAGGAACCTGCCGACGATGCCGCCCATGAACGCCACCGGGAGGAACACCGCGAGCAAGGACAGCGTGGTGGCCATGACGGCCGAGCTGATCTCCTTGGTCGCCTTCACCGCGGCGGGGAACGGCTTCTCGCCCTTCTCGACGATGTGGCGGTGGATGTTCTCGAGCACGACGATCGCGTCGTCGATCACGATGCCGACCGCGAGCGCGAGCGCGAGCAGCGTCATCATGTTGAGCGTGAACCCGACGACCATCATCAGCGCGAAGGTGCCGATGATCGAGATCGGGATCGCGATGGCGGCGATGATCGTCGAGCGCACCGAGCCGAGGAACAGGAGCACGACCAGCGCCGCGAAGATCGCGCCGAGCACCAGGTGCTCGGTCACCTGCGACGCCGAGGTGCGGATGACCTCCGAGTTGTCGCGCACCACGTCGAGCTGGATGCCCTGGGGGAGCTCGCCGGCGATCGACGCGACCGCCGCCTTGGCGCGGTCGACGACCTCGACGGTGTTCGAGCCCGACTGCTTGCGGATCGCGAGCCCGACCGACGCGACGCCATCGCGCACGGTCGCCGACTCGGCGTCGACCTCGGTGTCGAGCACGGTGGCGACGTCGCGCACCTTGATCGGGTGGTTGCCTTTCTGGCGCACGACGATCTCGCCGATCTCCTCGGGCGAGCCCACGCGGCCCTCGATGCGCATCGTCGCGGTGTCGGGGCCGCGCTCGAGCCGACCGCCCGGCACGCTCACGTTGGACACGTTGATCGCGCGGTAGATCTCGAGCGCCGAGACGCCGGCCGCCTGCAGGCGGATCGGATCGACCGACACCTCGATGCGGCGCTTGCGGCCACCGATCACCCGCACCTGCCCGACGCCGTCGATGGTCTCGAGCCGGCGCTTGACGATGTCCTCCGCCACGCGGGTGAGCTCGCGGACGCTGGCGTCGCCCTTGACCGCGAGCATGAGCACCGGCGCGGCGTCGGGGTCGGCGCGCTGGATGATCGGCGTCTGCGCGCTGGTCGGCAGGTCGCGGATCGTGGCGATGCGGTCGCGCACCTCCTGGGCCGCGACGTTGGCGTCCTTCTCCAGCGCGAACTGCACGATGACCAGCGACGCGCCCTCGGTCGACACCGACGACAGGGTCTCGATGCCGCCGACGGTGTTGACCGCCGCCTCGATCTTGTCGGTGACGTCGGACTCGACCGACGTCGGGGCGGCGCCCGGGTACACCGTGGTGATCGTGACCAGCGGGAAGTCGATCTTGGGAAACTTGTCGACGCCGAGCGTGCGGTAGCCGACGATGCCGACGACGACGATCGTCAGCATGATCACGGCCGACAGGACCGGCCGGCGAACGGTGAGCTGACTGAGCCAGTGCATGGGGTGCTCCTTCCGTGCGTCGCTGCCGTTATTCGACCTTCACGCCGTCGACGACCTGCTCGTCGATCCTGGCCGCGACCTTCTCGCCGGCCTCGACGCCGCGCGCCACCGCGACGAGGTCACCGGGCAGCTCGGGACCGAGCTGCACCACGCGCTCCTCGAGGTGGCCCTTGCTCACCGCGAACAGGCGCCACGTGTTGCCGCGCCGGACCACCGCCGACTTCGGCACCACCGGCATCGGCGTGGTGCCGACCGTGATCGACGCCTCGGCGAACATGCCCGGGACCAGCGGCGTCCCGGCACCGAGCTCGGCCTCGGCGACGAGCGCGCGGTTCATCCGGCCGATCTCGGAGCCGAGCCGGGTGATCTTCGCCGGAAAGCGCTCACCGGGATAGGCGACCGCCGCCACCGACACGTCCTGCCCCACCTTCACCCGCGGCACCCAGACCTCGGGGACGCTGAGATCGACCCGCAGCGGATCGTCGTCGACGAGGGTGACCAGGGGAACCCCGGGACCGACCCACTCACCCGGCGAGATCATGCGGTTGGAGATGACGCCCTCGAACGGGGCGCGCACGATGCCGTCCGCGACCGACTTCGACGCGAGCTGGAGCTGCGCGCGCGTCGCCGCCACGTTCTTCGCGGCCGCGGTGCAGCTCGTCATCTCGCGCTCGTACTGCGAGCGGGTGATCGCGCCCTTGTCGAGGAGCTGCTGCGAGCGCTTGCACTCGTCGTTGGCCAGCTTCTCCTGCGCCTCGGCCGCGCCGAGCTGCGCGCGGATCGACTGCGCCGACAGGGTCGCGCTGGACGCGTCGAGCCGGAGCAGCGGGTCACCGAACTTCACGCGCGAGCCGCGGTCGACCAGGACCGCGAGCACCTTGCCCGGGACCGAGGCCGTCACGTCGGAGCTCTCCTTCGCCATCACCGTGCCGGTGAGGGTGAGGCGCTCGGGCGCCGGCATCGCCACCACCTGGTGCAGGGGCACCTGCACGATCGGCTCGGCGGCCTTCGCGTCCGTGCTCTTCGCGTCGGAGCGGCCACAGCCCCCCAGCGCGACGAGGCCGGTGAGGCCCACGACGCCGGCGGCGAGGAGGTAACGAGTCGACGGCTGGTTCATTGATCTTCTCCGATGACGTTCGCGAGGCGCGCGCGGGCGATCCGGCGATCGATCAGCGCGTCGATGGCAGCGATGCGGGCGCGGGTGAGCTCGGTCTCGGCGTCGATCAGCTCGATCGCCGTCGCGCGCTCGGCGGCGAGCAGCTCCTGGCGGACGCGGTGGCTCTCCTCGGCGGCGGCGAGGCCGCGGCGGGTCGCCGCGTACGCGTGATCGGCGAGGACGACGCCCTGGCGCGCCGCGGTGACCTGGGCGCGCACGCCGAGCTCGAGGGTCTGGAGGTCGGCGTCGAGCTGGCGGAGCTCGGCCTGCCACTTCACGTCGTGGGGCCCGGCGTGCAGGTAGTCGTTGAGCGACCACGAGACCGACGCGCCCGCGGCCCACGTGAAGTTGAACTTGTCCTCCGAGGGGAAGACGCGCTGGTTCGGGTTGTCGTAGACACCCTGGGCGAAGACGTTGAGCCGGGGCAGGCGATCGATCTTCGCCGCCGCCCGCTGCTGCTCGACGGCCTTCCTGGCCTCGCGAAGCGCGACGAATTCGCCGCGCTTGCCGAGCGCGGTCCGCGTGAGCTCGGCCGCCGGCGGGACCTCGCGCTCGGCGCCGACCTCGCGCACGTCCTCGCCGATCGCCAGCGCCTCGTCGGGCGCCGCGCCGATCGCGAACCGCAGCTGCTCGGCGCGCAGGCCGGCCAGCTCGGTCACCTGGGCCAGCCCCAGCTCCACCTGCGCCTCCTGGGCCTCGAGCCGCAGCACGTCGGCGCGCGAGACGCGGCTCACCTCGGCGAGCGCGCGGATCTGGCCGAGGTTGGCCCGCACCTGCTCGAGGAGACGGGTCGCGACGACGATCTGGAGCTCGGCGCGGACCCACTCGTAGTAGGCGACGCGGGCGTCGACCGCGGCCGCGAGCTCCGCCGATCGCCTGCCGCTCTGGGCGGCGGCGACGCCGTGCTCGGTCGCCTTCTTGAGGTGCGGCAGGCGCAGCGTGAGGTCGGTGACGGGGATCGCGACCTCGGCGCCGAGATGGTACGAGTTGAAGAAGACCGGGAACGAGAAGCCGGGTGCGATCTCCGGGACCTCGATCTTCGACAGCCGCGTGTACCCGGCGGTCAGGGTCGTGATCGGCACGAGCGAGTACTTGAAGTCGTCGAGGCCGGCCTTCGCGGCGGCCGACTCGGCGAGCTTGCGCTTCACCGCCGGGCTGGCGGCGACGGCGCGCGCCGCGGCAGCGTCCGCCGTCAGGCCACCCGGTCGGGCGAGCAGCGCGCCGAGCTCCTCGTCGAACGTCGGCTTGGTCGCGGCCGCGGGCTGCGCAGCCGCGGTTCCGGCCAGACCAGCCAGGACCATCGCCGGGAGATACGAACGCATGGGCTGGTTCTCCAAGCAGCGCCCATGCCATGGAAGTCCCCCACGAAAAGCGCGCAGTTACGATCACCCACGCGCCTCGGCCGTGACCGCCTGTCGGTTCTCCTTACAGCCATCGACGGTTCACCTTACGGGTGACGGTCCGCCGACCGGCGGAGCGCGCGATAGGATGTACGCATGTCTGCGGAACCGCCTTCGCCCGAACCGCCGGCCAAGGTTGGCCCGGCGCTCGCAGAGCGGGCGGCCGTGTGGCGTGGCACGCGGACTGAGCTGATCATGGCGACGGGACGCCAGAACGTCGTCTTCATGGCGTCGTGCGGGCTCGTCTCGATGGGGCTCATCTCGGCGGTGCTCTTGCACGCGGACTATCCGACGTGGCGCGTGCTCACCTCGTTCGTCGCGTGGGCCACGCTCGTGCTCGCGCAGTTCGGCGTGCTGCACGTGGTGTCGCGCGACAAGACGCGCATGGAGGCCGCGGCCTTCATGATGCACGGCCTCGCTCAGGTGTACCTCGTCACCTTCGTCGCCGTGACCGGCGGGCTGCGCAGCCCGATGCTGCCGGCGCTCGGCACGGCCTCCGTGGTGCCGGTCGTCTTCTTCGGGACCCAGCCGGCGACCCGCTGGCTCACGGCGTCGATGCTCGTCCTCTTCTCGCTCGTCGCGCTCCTGCCGACGAGCTGGCTCGGCCCCGCCCTGCCGCACGATCACTTCGTCGCCGCGGCGATCGTCTCGTTCGGCTGGACGATCGCGATCGTCACCAACTTCATCACCCGCGTGCTGGCGGCCACCCAGGACGCGGCGTGCGCGGTCGACGTGCTCAACGAGGAGCGCGTCGCGGCCGCCGCCGAGCACGCCGGCCGCCTGCAGGCGGTCGGCGCCAAGGTCGCGCACGAGCTCAAGAACCCGCTGGCATCGATCAAGGGCCTCGTGCAGCTGGTCTCGCGCGCGCCCGAGGCGCCGCGCACCAAGGAGCGCCTCGAGGTGATGCAGGCCGAGATCGCGCGCATGGAGGCGATCCTCGCCGAGTACCTCTCCTTCTCGCGGCCGCTCGAGGACCTGCGGCCGCAGGCGCTCGATCTCGCCGAGGTCACCGGCTCCGCGCTCGCGGCCGTCGCCGGCCGCATGGAGAGCGGACGCATCTCGCTCCACGTCGACAGCCGCCACACGCCGATCGAGGGCGATCCGCGCCGGCTCAAGGAGGCGCTGCTCAACGTCCTGTCGAACGCCGTCGAGGCCACGCCGGCGGGCGGGACGATCCGCGTGTCGGTCGGCCCCGCGAACGGCGGCGGCGGCGCGAACGTCGAGATCCAGGACAGCGGCCGCGGCATCAGGCCCGACGACCTCGTGCGGCTCGGCACGAGCTACTTCACGACGCGCGAGGGCGGCACCGGGCTGGGCGTCGTGCTCGCCACGACCGTCGTCGCCCAGCACGGCGGCACGATGCACTACGCGAGCGTGCTCGGCCGCGGCACCACCGTGACGATCCGCGTGCCCGCGCGTCCGTCGCCGACGGCCGTCGCCGACGTCCTCACCACCTCGACCGCCGCGTCCGTCGAGCCCGCCGCATGAGCGCCCCATGAGCAACGTGCTCCTCGTCGACGACGAGCCGGGGGTCCTCTTCACGCTGCGGGAGGTCCTGGTCGATCGCGGTCACACGGTGGTGACCGCCAGCTCGGGCGCCGAGGCCTTGACCCGGCTCGACGACGCCGAGGTCGTGATCACCGATCTGCAGATGCCGGGCATGTCGGGCCTCGAGCTCATCGCCGCGATCGCCGCGCGCGACGCCGCGCTGCCCATCATCCTCCTGACCGCGCACGGCTCCGAGCGCGTCGCCGTGGCCGCGGTGAAGGCCGGCGCCTACGACTACCTGACCAAGCCGTTCGACATCGACGAGGTCGCGGTCGTGATCGAGCGCGCGCTCGAGGCTCGCCACCTGCGCGTCGCCAACCGCCGCCTCGCGGTCGAGCATGCGCTCGGCCGCCGCATCGTCGGCGACAGCCCGGTGATGCGGCGCCTGCTCGACGCCACCGCGCGCGTCGCGACGCGCGACGTGACCGTCCTCGTGCGCGGCGAGACCGGCACCGGCAAGGAGTTCATCGCCCAGCTCCTGCACGCGCAGTCGAGGCGCGCGTCTGGCCCGCTCGTGCGCTTCAACTGCGCGGCGATCCCGGCGGACCTCGCCGAGGCCGAGCTGTTCGGGCACACCCGCGGCGCCTTCACCGGCGCGACCAGCGCGCGCGCCGGCTTCTTCGCCGAGGCCGACGGCGGCACCCTCGTCCTCGACGAGGTCGGCGAGCTGCCGCTCGCGGTGCAGGCCAAGCTCCTGCGCGCCCTGCAGGAAGGGGAGATCCAGCCGGTCGGCTCGGGCAAGATCGACAAGGTCGACGTGCGCGTCGTCGCGTCGACCAACCGCGACCTCGCCGCCGAGGCGCGCGCGGGCACGTTCCGCGAGGACCTCTACTACCGCCTCGCCGTCGTCGAGCTCGTGGTGCCGCCGCTGCGCGATCGACGCGACGACGTCCCCGCGCTGGCGGCCGAGATGGCGCGCCGCTACGGCGACAAGTTCGGCACCGGCCCGCTCACCCTCGAGCCCGCGCTCGTCGAGGCGCTCGTCGCCGCGCCCTGGCCCGGCAACGTGCGCCAGCTCGAGAACGTGATCGCGCGGCTGGCGGCGCTCTCCACCGGCGCCACGCTGCGCCTCGTCGACTGGACGGAGCAGCCCGCGCCGACGCCGGAGCCCGAGCCCGCGCCCGAGGACGTCGAGCGCGGCGAGCGCGGCGAGCCCGCGGGCGCGAACGAGCCCCTCGGCCCGTCGCTCAAGGAGCAGGTCGAGGCGTTCGAGCGCGGCGTGGTCGCGCGCATGCTCGCCGCCACCGGCGGCAACCAGAGCGAGGCCGCGCGCCGCCTGGGCACGAGCCGCGTCACCCTCGTCGACAAGCTGAAGAAGTACGGCCTGGTGCCGAAGCGATAACCAGCGCCTGTCGGCCCGGCGATGTTCCCTCGGGGGTGCTTTCTGCGCGACCCTGACGGTCATGTCGAGTCGGTTCGCGCACGTCGTCGAGGTCGCCGCGGCCCGCGGATCCGGGCAGGATCTCGCCCGCGTGTTCGAGCGCGACGACGGAATCGTGGTCGCGCTCGCCGATGGCGCAGGCGGCACCCGGAACGGCGCCGCGGCAGCGCAGGCGATCATCGACGCCGCTGGCGCGGCCAGCCCTGACGTCGACTGGTCCGCGCTCCTTGCAGGCCTCGATCAGGACGGGAAGCGCCTGGCCGGAGGACAAAGTACGGCGGTCATCCTCTCGGTCACCGCCTCCGGACTCATCGGCGCGAGCGTAGGTGATTCGGGCGCGTGGATGATCGCCGGATCCAGCATTCTCGACCTCACCGACGGCCAGGCTCGAAAGCCGCTGGTCGGCGACGGCTGCAACCCCTTCCGCGTGACGGCACCGCCCCTCGGCGACCGCACGCTCCTGGTCGCCTCGGATGGCTTGCTGCGCTACGCGAAGCCGCAACACATCGCACACATCGCGAACGGTACTGACCTCGCCGTGGCAACACGCGCGCTCGCCGACCTCGTTCGCCTCCCGAGCGGCGACCTCCAGGATGACGTCAGCATCGTGCTCTGCCGATGTCTCCCATGAGCTCGAGCACCGCGAATCAAGCGATCTCGAGCACGAGGCGCTTCGGGCTCGTCAGACGACTGACGGCGGCGCGGCGCCTGCGTTACGATGATCGACGTGTCGCGCTGGACCGTGTGCCTGGGGGTGGCCGCCGCGCTCGTGGTCGCGACGGCGGCGCGCGACGCGCGCGCCGAGGACCGGCTGAAGGATCCCGACCGCCGGATCCACGTGCCGCTGACCCTCGGCCTGGGCGTCGCCTACTTCCTCGCCGAGGCGCCGTTCAAGGCGCCGCTCTCCAAGGACACCTGTCGCTGGTGCGGCCCGGTCGGGTTCGACGACGGCATCCGCTCCGGGCTCGTCTGGGACGACACCGGTCGCGCCGACACGCTCAGCGACGCCACGGGCTTCTTCACGGCGCCGGTCTTCGCGCTCGCCGGCGTCGGCCTCGTCGCGCACCTCGACGGCCGCCGCGCCAACTGGTTCGACGACGGGCTCATCGTCGCCGAGTCGGCGGCGGTCGCCGGCATCTTCAACTACGTCATCAAGGCGGTGGTCGCGCGCGAGCGGCCGTTCGTCTACCAGCTCCCCCCCGACCAGAAGGCGAGCACCGACCACCCGCAGGACAACAACCAGTCGTTCTACTCGGGGCACTCGACCCTGACGATGAGCCTCGCCGTCTCCGCCGGCACGGTCGCGTCGCTGCGCGGCTACCGGCACGCGAGGGCGATCTACGGCGGCGGCGTCGCGCTCTCGCTCACCACCGGGTACCTGCGCGTCGCCGCCGACAAGCACTGGTCGAGCGACATCCTCATCGGCTGGCTGGTCGGCGCGGGGATCGGCTACGCCATCCCCGGCTTCGTCCACACCCGACGGACCGAGATCACGCCGCTGGTGTCGCCGACCTCCGTCGGCGTCGCGATGCGCTGGTGAGCGTCAGCGGGCCGCGCCCGGCAGCGTCCGGTAGCGATCGAGGAGCAGCGTCTGGTGGCTGGTCATCGGCTGGACGACGCCGCCGATGATCACGACCTCGGCCGCGGTCATCACCTCGAGCGGATCACCGCTCCACACCACGACGTCGGCGATCGCGCCCTTCTCGACGGTGCCGCGGCCGGCGAGGCCGTGCATCGCCGCCGGCACGGTCGTGACCGACGCGAGCGCCTGATCCCAGGAGAGGCCGTCGCCGACCGCGACGCCGGCGAGCTGGCGCAGCGTGCGCGCCTGGAGGCCGTTGCCCAGGGTCGACACCGCCACCGGCACGCCGGCGTCGGCGAGGAGCTTGGCGCGCGCCTCGTGCACGTGGGACGCCTCGAGCATGCGCGGCAGGTTGTCGGTCGGATCGAGCACCACCGGCACGCGCGCCTTCGCCAGCTCGGCGGCGACCCGCCAGGCCTCGGTGCCGCCGGCGATGACCAGCCGCAGGCGGTAGTCGCGCGCGATCCGCAGGGCCGCGCGGATGTCGGCCTCGGCGTGCGCGCTCACGACGAGCGGCGCGGCGCCGCGCAGCACCGGCTGCAGCGCCTCCAGGTCGAGGCGATCCGCGATCATGTCGCGCTTGGCGTTGCGCTCGTAGGCAGCGCGATCGCGGCCGAAGACCCGCGCGTCGTCCAGCACCTCGCGCAGGAGCTCGATCGCGCGGCCGCGCGAGCCACCGACGGCGCCGCCGCCCTGGGAGCCGAGCTGCGCGTGCATCGACGCCGCCGCGGCGACGGGTTCGCTCGCCCCGTCGAGCGTGAACACCGCGGCGCGGCCCGCGATGAGCCCGCCGCTCGGCGCGGCGACGACCGTGGTGATCCCGCCCGAGCGCGCGATGGGCACGGTGACGCCGCTGGGGTCGAAGCCGTCGCGCGCGTCGTAGGCCGCATGGACCGGATCGGCATGCACCTCGTCGCGCGCGCCGAGCTGGCCGTCGTTGGCGCCGTGCTCCTGGATCACGCCGACGAGGCCGACGCCGGAGATCGACTCGATCAAGCCGGCGGTCACGACCTTGCCCTTGCCGTCGATCACGCGCGCCCCGGCGGGCGTCGCGCTGCCGGCCGTCACCGACACGACCCTGCCGCCGTCGATGACGACCGTCGCGGTCTCGAGCGTCTGCCCCGGCTTGACGTGCACCTTCGCGCCGACGATGGCGATCCGCTCGGCCGCCGCGGTCCCCGTGCTCGCGATCACCAGCGCCGCCGCCACCAGCCACGCGCGGCTCACCGGGCACCCCCGTCGGTCGAGATCCCGAGCTCGTAGTCGGCGGGCCGCAACCCGGCGCTGCGCTCGTAGGTCACCTCGCCGCCCGCGACCACCAGCTCGGGTCTGGCGTAGACCGAGAACGGCGACGCGCTCCACAGCACCACGTCGGCGCGCTTGCCGGGCTCGAGCGTCCCGGTCACCGTGTCGATGCCGAGCACCCAGGCCGCGTCCGCGGTGATCCAGCGCAGCGCCGTGTGCTCGTCGACGGCGAGCCCGGCCCGCCGCCCCGCCGCCATCGCCTTGGCCGCCTCCTGGTTGAGCCGCTGGATCCCGATCGCCGAGTCCGAGTGGATCGTCGCGCGCCCGCCCTGCGCGGTCACGAGCGCCGCGTTCTCGGGGATGCCGTCGTACGCCTCGAGCTTGAATCCCCACCAGTCGGCCCACGTGTTGATCGCGATCCCCTCGGCCGCGAGCAGGTCGCGGATCTTGTACGCCTCGAGCGCGTGGTGGAACGAGCGGATGCGGAAGCCCATCTCGCGCGCGATCGCCATCATGTTCGCCATCTCGTCGGCGCGGTAGCAGTGCACCTGCACCAGCACCTCGCCGCGCAGGACCGCCGCCAGCGTCTCGAGCTTGAGATCGACGGGCACCGGCTCGGGCGCCGCCTCGCCGGGGATGGGCTTGCCCTTCCCGCCGGCGCGCTGGTCGAGCTCGGCCGCGCGCCGGCGCCGCTCCTCCCAGCGCGCGCGGGCGCTGGCGTAGGACGCACGCTTGGCGGCGTACGCCGCCGCCTCGTGGAAGGCGGCGCGAAAGGCCGCGTACTCACCCATGCGGGTCGCGGGGCCACCCTTGTCGCCATAGTTGCGCTTGGGGTTCTCGCCGCACGCCATCTTCACCGTCGGCGGCGCGCCCGGGAACGCGACCTCCCCGGCGGTCCGTCCGGCGCGCATGGCGACGGTGAAGCCGCGCCCGCCGACGAGGTTGGCCGAGCCTGGCAGGATCAGCGCCGCGGTCACCCCACCTGCGGCGGCGCGCTCGATCTGCGGGTCCTGCGGCCAGTAGCCGTACTCGGCCCGCGCCTGCGCCGTGACCGGCGCGACCGACTCGTTGCCGTCGGCGTGCGCGCGGCTCGCCGGCGCTGCGTAGACGCCGATGTGCGAGTGGGTGTCGATGATCCCCGGCGTGACGAACTTGCCGGCGCCGTCGACGACGCGGGCGCCGAACGGCACCTCCGTCCCGGGCCCGCCGACCTGCGTGATCGCGCCGCGCTCGAGCACGATGACACCGCGCTCGATCGTCTTGCCGGTCGCGGTCAGGATCGTGGCCCCCCGGATCGCGATCGTCGTCGCCCGCGGGTTCTCGAGCGAGGCCGCCAGCGGCGGCGTGACCGGCGCCACGCCGCGCGGGTAGAAGCCCTCGCTGTCGATCCATGGCACCGGAACATCGAGCTTGGGCTCGTCCGCGCCCGGCGGTGCGACCCGAGGTGTCGCCTGGCCCCCGCATCCGAGCGCGACGACGACCGTGGCGTGCATCAACAAGTACGCGCGCATGCAGGGAGGTTTTACAGGCAGAAGTCCGAAAAGTTGCCGCCCGGTTACATCGAACGTGATGCTTGTACGTAAAAGGGCCACCAGGGTTGGCCTGCGGCCTCACCAACGCCGTCCCCAGGGGGGTCCGGCCAGCTCGGAAAAGGACATCATGAAGAAGAAGAGCCTGATCATCTGCTCCTCGTTGCTGGGCATCACGGCCACCGCCTCGATCTCGATGGCAGAGGTCAACCAGCCGCAGGAGCTCATCATGCGGCCACTCACCACCCCGGGCGGCCAGATCACCGCCGGCGGTGATTTCCTGATCCTCATCGCGCCCGACCCGATCGGGACCTCCATGGGGCTCGCGCTGGGCGGCCGCTACGGCGTCGACGACAACATCGAGGTGGGCGCGTCGTACGTGTTCTCGCTCAAGGAGTTCGAGGCCAAGGGCGATCTCGGCGTCGAGGCGGCCTACCGCATCATGGACGGCAACCTGGCCGTCGCCGCCGACGTCGCGACCGGCTACAGCCTGATCGGCGAGGCGATCGAGCCGCTCCAGCTCGGCGCGCGCGTGCGCTTCCGCCTGAACGACCAGCTCTCCATCCAGTCGGGCGGCGGCCAGCTCTCGATCGCCCTCGACGGCGATCCCAAACCGATCACCCTCGGCCTTCCGGTCGGCGTCGGCTACCAGGCTTCGCCGCAGCTCTTCGCGTTCGTGACCACGGAGCTCGCCAGCATCTCGATCTCGAACAGTGAGACGGTCGTGTTCGGCGCGGATTACATCCCGCTGACCGCGGGCGCCTTCTTCTCGCCGTCGAACACGATGGATGTCGGCGCGTCGATCGGCTGGTTCGATCTGAAGGAAGCCTCGGACTTCCTGTTCATCGGCCTGCACGGCCGCCTGCACATCTGACCGCTCCGCTCGTCCTGAGCGAGCGAAGCGAGTCGCAGCGGACCTACAGGCGCTGCCCCCACGCGTGGCGCGCGACCAGCGCATCGGCGCGCGCCCGCGTCCCGGCGTCGAGCTGGCTCTCGGCGGCGAGGATCATCGCCGCTGCCAGCTCGGCCGGCGTGCCGAAGCGATCGGCGCGGTCCTTGGCCATGCCGACCGCCAGCACGCGATCGACGTCCTCGGGTAGCTCGGCGAGCACCGACGGCCGCGTCGGCATCTTGTAGACGACGTCGTAGAGCGTGGTCGGCACGTCCTTGCCCGTGAACGCGGGGTGGCCGGTGAGGCAGCGATAGGCGATCGTCGCCAGCGCGTAGACGTCGGTGCGCAGGTCGACGTCCTCGCCGCGCGCCTGCTCGGGCGACATGTAGCCTGGCGTCCCGACCACGTGCCCGGCGGTGAGCGTGCCGCCGCCGCCCGCCATCTTCGACACGCCGAAGTCGAGCAGCTTCCACGAGAAGCGGCCGTCGCGCTCGCTGAGGAACAGGTTGTGGGGCTTGATGTCGCGGTGGACCACGCCGGTCTTGTGCGCGACGGCGAGGCCACCGGCGATCTGCTTGAGCAGGCTCACGGTCTGCGCCAGCGACAGACGGCGCGAGCGGCGCAGGTGGTGCGCGAGATCGAAGCCGCGCAGGCGCTCCATCGCGATGAACGGGATCTCGCCGGCGGTCATGCCGACCTCGAACACCGCGCACAGGTGCTCGCTCTCGAGGCGGGCGGCGACCTCGGCCTCGCGCAGGAAGCGGGCGACCGCCTGCGGGTCGGCGAGCGTGCTGGGATGGAGCAGCTTGATCGCCGCCTCGCTGCCGTCGTGCACGCTCTTGCCCTCGTAGACCTCGCCCATGCCGCCGCGTCCGATCAGGTTGCCCAGGCGATACGAGCCGACCTCCTGCTCGGTGTACCGGCCCGGGCCACCGACCTTGAGCGCCCGATCGAGCTCCTGCCGCACCTCGGCGAGCAGCGCCTCGCGCATCGAGATCGCGCGCACCGCGCGATCGAGCCGCTCCACGGCCTCGATCGTCGCCCGCCGGCTGCGGCGCCCGAAGAACAAGGCCGACGCATAGAGCAGCTGGATCGTGATCTGGCTGATGATCTGCTCGCGCAGCGGCATCTGCGTCGTCTTGATCACGCCGATGTCGGGCATGACCTCGGTCATCACCAGGATCGCGAGCACGAGGTGCCCGATCACGCCGATCGAGATCATCGCCAGCGTCGACCGCAGGTCCTGCCCGAGCGCGAAGAAGTAGATCCCGAAGAGCATCACCGCGGAGGCCGGCGACGCCACGCCCCAGTAGAGGACGCCGCCGAGCACGGCGAGGAACCCGGTCATGCCGGGGACGATCACGCGGCTCGGCGTGAAGCGCTGCGGATCGCGGAGCTGGAACAGCAGCCAGCTGACCGCGCCGATCATGAGCGCGACGGCGGCGGCGAAGAGCCCCTTGGCGAGCGGATGGCCGGCGGCCAGCGACACCGCGACGGTCGCGAAGACGCCGATCGCGATCGCGAGCTTGGAGAACGCGCGCGTGCGCTCCACCTCCTCGGCCCGCATGGCCTCGAGCGGCGTGGTCGCCGTCGAGAGCCGGGTGTCCCCCTCCGCCGATGGGGGCAGACCGCGCGTCGCCGGCAGCTGCTGGGTCGGCTGGCTGTGGACCGGCTCGGCGGGCGTGGCCGGCACCCGCACTGCCTCGCTCTTGCGCCGGGCCGCCGGCGCCGCGGCCTGGGTGCGCGACTCGCGGGTCTCCTCGGACGTACCCTCGGGTCCGTCGGAGAGCGCGCCCTCGTCGGCGTCGCCGTCGCCGTCGCCGAGCGAGAGGTCGTTCCCGACCAGCTGCGCCTCCGGGGTGTCCGTTTCTGCCACTCCCCCGGATCTTACCAGCTGTTTCTCACGGGTTCGGCGTCATGAATCCACACGCCCACTGGGGGATGCAGTAGCCGGTCCAGCACCCGTCGCGGATGCCGGGCACCGTCCCCGTGGGGCACGAGGGCGGCAGCGAGTCGCAGAAGACGTCGCCCGTGCACGCGCCGGGATCCTGGTTGGGGACGCACGCCGCGGTGCACTGCCCGTTCGCGCTGCAGTTCTCCTCGCAGTGGTAGCCGGGACCGCAGTCGACCGCGGCGCACGCGCCGCCCGTCGACGGGACGCACACCGGCCGGCAGTCGCCCGCGGCGTTGCACTGCATCTCGCACGTCTCGCCCGGCGCGCACGTCACGTCGGCGCACGTCGGCCCGACCGGCACGCACTGCCACTGGCAATCCGGCTGCGGCGCGCCGGGATCCTCGTCGCCGTTGCCGCCGCCGCCGCCGCTGCCGCCGCCGCTGCACACCTCGACGCACTGGGTGCCGGGCGGGCAGTCGAGCGGGCACATGTTCTGATCGGGCACGCATTCGCCGCGGCAGATCGGATCACACGACTCCATGTCCTGCGAGTCGCACGGGAAGCACGTCTCCTCGCAGTGCCAGCCCGGCGCGCAGTCGATCGCCGCGCACGTCCCGGCGGGCGGCTCGCAGCGGCCGTAGCAGACCGCCGGACAGTCCATGCCCGACGACGGATCACATCCCGGCGGCGGCAGGCACTCGGTGTCCGCCGTGCAGTTCCAGCCCGCCGGGCAGTCCTGCTCGCCGTAGCAGCCCTGCACGAGCTCGGCCGCGCACGAGAGGAAGGAGAGCGGCGGCGCCTCGGCCGCGTACCAGTAGTTGTCGGCGTAGATGCCGACGCAGTCGTTGTGGCGCGAGCACTCGTACGCGTCGAGGCTCTCGCAGGCGACACGCTCGTAGGCCGGGCCCGACGGCGCGATGCTCCAGCAGCCGTGGAAGGCGCGCGGCGACTCCTCGCAGAGCGCATCGGGCGGGCATGGCGTCTCGACGTAGACCGCGCGGCAGCGCTCCGCCGCCATGCACTGGTTCTCGGTGAGCGACTCGCACGCGCTCGGGCACTCGCCCCAGTCGGGGAGCGGTGCGCGATCCTCCGCGGCTCCGGCGGGGTACACGTCGCGGCAGCCGCCGCCCGGCCCGCCCAGGTACTCGCACGCCCCGGTCTCGGGGTTGCGTAGACCGACGGGCGCGATGGCGCCGTCGCCGTAATCGAGACAGTCGTCGTCGCCGCCGAAGTAGATGCTGCACGCCGAGAGCGTGAGCGAGGCGAGGACGAAGAGCGCGGTACACAGCCGGTTCCTCATCGGGTGCTCCTCGAGATGGTAAGCCAGTGGAGAGGTGGGAAGAAGCTGCTTCGGGGTGAGCAAGGCGCAGGCCACGCGCAACCCTGCGACGTCGCTGGCCGGCGCCTCGAGACCGGCACGGATTTCCGAGGCTTGACTCGGGGACGATCGCGGTTTACCCAGGCCCCAGACCCCCCATGGCCCCCCGCACATGAGCCGCATCGGCCTCGCGTTCTCGTCGTTCTTCCGCCTCCTGTTCGGCAAGCGGCTCGCGCCCGAGGCCGCGAAGTTCCTCCCGGAGGATGCGATCAAGGCGCTGCTCCCCGCGGTGCCGGAGAAGGCGCCCGAGAAGCCGGCCGAGAAGAAGGTGGAGAAGCCGGCCGAGAAGAAGGCGGAGCCCTCCCCCGCCGAGAAGCCCGCGGCGCCGAAGAAGCCTGATGGCTCGGCGCAGCGCGACGGGGCCCTGGCCCTCCTGGCGCTCCTCCAGCGCGAGGGTCGGCTCGTCGACTTCCTGCGTGAGCCGCTCGATTCCTACGGCGACGCCGACATCGGCGCGGCCGCGCGCGACGTCCACCGCGGCTGCAAGAAGGTGCTCGAGCAGTGCTTCACGCTCGAGGCGGTGATGCCGGGCGAGGAGGACACGAAGGTGTCGGTGCCCAGAGGCTTCGATCCCGGCGAGGTGCGGCTCATCGGCGAGGCGCGCGGCGAGCCGCCGTTCGCGGGCACGCTCCGGCATCACGGCTGGCGCGCGACCAAGACGCAGCTGCCCGCGCTCGCCGACGGCGTCGATCGCGCCATCGTCGCTCCCGCCGAAGTCGAGGTCTGACCGATGAGCGCCAGCCGGGACGCCAGGTTCGTCGTCGGGATCGATCTCGGCACCACCAACTGCGCGGTCGCCGTGGTCGACACCGCGCAGGCCGAGCCGCGCCCCGAGCACGTGGCGATCACGCAGGTCGTCGGCCCCGGCGAGGTCGCCCCGCGCGCGACGATGCCCTCGTTCCTGCTCCTGCCCGCCGCGCACGAGGTCCCGCCCGAGACCATGGCGCTGCCGTGGACGGGCCCCGCGAGCTTCGCCGTCGGCGCGTTCGCCCAGAGCCGCGGCGCCGAGCTCCCCCATCGCCTCGTCTCCAGCGCCAAGTCGTGGCTCTCGTCGAGCCACGTCGATCGCGGCGCGGCGATCCTGCCGTGGCGCGGCGCCGATCGCGAGGTCGACGGCGAGCGGGTCTCGCCCGTCGAGGCGTCGGCCCGCTACCTCGCGCACCTGCGCGCGGCGTGGGACGCCGACCACGCCGA
Organism: Myxococcales bacterium UBA2376; assembly: GCA_002344285.1. Lineage (GTDB taxonomy): Bacteria > Myxococcota_A > Polyangia > Haliangiales > Haliangiaceae > UBA2376. The sequence goes on along the minus strand of DDTA01000304.1, from coordinate 135 downwards.
CGCCCCGCTCGCCGAGCAGGACGTCCTCATCACGGTGCCGGCCTCGTTCGACGCGGCGGCGCGCGAGCTGACCGTCGTCGCCGCGCGCCAGGCCGGGCTCGAGCGGGTCACGCTGCTCGAGGAGCCGCAGGCCGC